>NZ_JBFRFH010000003.1:0-491322 GCF_052114725.1 Dyella sp. 2YAF14
GGGCGTGTGCAGAATTTTGTGTAACCGGGGTTTGGGTTACCGCTGAGGAAGTCGTTCCTCGAACTGAATCGTAAAGCGGTTCAATGCAGCCTTCCAGTCGCGGATCGGCAGCGTCCATTTCTTGCTGATGTTGCGCAGGGCCAGGTAGAACAATTTCACCAAGGCTTCGTCGCTCGGGAATGCACCGCGATTCTTGGTCAGCTTGCGCAGGCTCATGTTGACCGACTCGATCGCGTTGGTGGTGTAGATCACCTTGCGGATCTCCGGCGGATAGTCGAAGAACGGAATCAGCCGCGGCCAGTTACGCCGCCACGACTGCCCGATCGGCAGGTACTCCTTATCCCACTTCGCCTCGAACTCGCCGAGCCGTTGCTCGGCCTCCTCGGCAGTGGCGCAGGCATAAATGCGTTTGAGGTCAGCCGCCACCTCCGGCCGCCGCTTCCACGATACGTAGTTCAGGCTGTGCCGCACCATGTGCACGATACACAGCTGCACGGTGGTGTGCGGAAAGACCGCTTCGATCGCTTCGGGGAAGCCCTTGAGGCCATCGACGCAGGCAATGAAGATGTCCTGCACGCCGCGGTTGCGCAGCTCCGTCACCACCTGCAGCCAGAACTTGGCGCCCTCGGTTTGCGCCAGCCACAGGCCCAGCACCTCCTTCTCGCCGGCCATCGTGACGCCGATGGCCAGATACACCGCCTTGACCCGCACCGCGCCCTCGCGCACCTTCACGTGGATGCAATCCAGGTAGACGATCGGATACACCGGGTCGAGTGGCCGGGCTTGCCATGCCTTGACCTCATCGACCACCGCATCGGTGACCGTGGAAATCAGGCTGGGCGACACCTCCGCCCCGTACATTTCTTCCAGATGTGCCTGGATCTCGCGCACGGTCATGCCGCGCGCATACAACGACAGGATCTTGTCGTCGAAGCCGGCCCAGCGGGTCTGGTGCTTGGGAATCAGTTGTGGCTCGAAGCTACCGTGCCGATCACGAGGGATCTCAATCGGCAGCTCGCCGAACTCGCCCTTGAGGGTCTTGCGGCTGCGCCCGTTGCGCGTGTTGCCGGCCACGTTGGCGACCGGTTCGTGCTTGTCGTGACCGAGGTGCTCGGCCATCTCCGCATCCAGCGCCCGCTCGACCAGCAGTTTGGTCAGCTGTTTGAGCAGGCCGTTCTCACCGATCAGGTCTTCGGGCTTCTTGTAGTTGGCCAACAGGCTGCTAAGCAGCTCGTCGGGCACGTCGTGCTTGCGTGGACTCATGGTGTCTCCGGGTCAGGTGGCAGTGTCCTGCCAAAGGCCCGTTTACACAAAATCTAGGACACGCCCCGAACGCAAGTATGCCGACAAGGCTTTTGCCGCTTCGGTGGCCAAGGTGTTTCTGAATGAGTGCCTGAAAAACGGCATCACGACTAACTGTATCTATTGCACTGTATTCCCGCAGTCTGTCGACGCGCTCTTCGAGGAGGCCGAGCGCCTTGGCATGCGCATTGCGGCGGGCAAGGTCTTGATGAACCGGAATGCGCCGGACTATCTGCTCGACACCACGCAAAGCGGCTATGACGACTCCAAGGCGCTGATCGGCAAGTGGCACGGGCGCGGTCGCCTGATGTATGCGATCACCCCCCGCTTCGCCCCAACCAGCACCGCCGATCAGCTCGAATCAGCGGGCGCGCTCTGGAGCGAATTCCCCGATTGCTATATGCAGACTCATGTATCGGAGAACCGTAGCGAAGTGGCCTGGGTCAAGGAGTTGTTCCCTGATAGGAAGGGCTACCTGGACGTTTACGACCATCACAAGCTTTGCCGCCCGCGTGCCGTCTTCGGCCATGGCATCCATCTGACCGATGACGAGATGGACTGTATGCATGCGACCGGATCGGCGATCTCGCATTGCCCGACTTCGAATTTCTTCCTGGGGAGCGGTTATCTGGATGTATTCCGCGCTGCAGACAAGCGCAGACCGGTACGCGTTGGCCTGGGAACGGACCTGGGTGCAGGCACATCGTTCTCCATCCTGCTTACGCTCAACGAAGCCTATAAAGCGGCCCAACTCAACAACCATGCGCTCACAGCTGGCCACGCCTACTACCTGGCGACACGGGGCACGGCGCACGCGATGTATATCGAGGACAAGGTCGGCAGCATCGCCCCCGGCATGGAGGCCGACATTGTCGTTCTCAACATGAAGTCGACGCCGATCATCGAGTATCGGATGCAATTTGCAAAGGACATTCATGAGGCGCTGTTCATCCAGATGACGCTGGGCGATGACCGTGCCGTGCAAGCCACTTATGTCGCCGGTCAATTGCGCTACGAGCAAGCGAAGTCGTGACCTCGCGCGCTGACGACCATCTCATTAGAGGAGATCTGCCATGTCCGCCACTATGGTTAATTCCCCAAGCCAGCCTGGCACTGCCGTACTCGGCGGCGGCATGGCATGGTGGGTGTGGACGTTATCGGTCATCTTTGTTGTTTATCTCTTCAGCTTCCAGACCGGTTACTCGATCGTCAACCCCAGCGTGCAGAAGGACGTCGGGTTAACGATCGCCCAGGTGGGCGCCATCGCGGCGGTCTACACGTGGGTCTTCGCGATATTCCAATTCTTCGGCGGCGCTTTGCTCGATCGCATTGGTTCGCGGCGCGTACTGCCGGTTTCGATCGCGCTGGTCACGATTGGCATCTTCATCTTTGCCAACGCAAACAACTACGGCATCTTGCTGGTTTCCCAGATCGTGGTGGCTATCGGATCCTGCACGGGCTTCGTGGGGGCGGGGTACATCGGCGGGCAATGGTTCGGCATGGCGAAATTCAGCTTCATGTTTGGCCTTGTGCAAGTGGTCGCTGCACTGACGTCAGCATTTTCAGTGAACCTGATCGGGCTTGCCCTGAACTCCATGACCTGGAGAGCGCTCTTTAATGCGACCGGCGTTTTTGGCATTGTCCTGTTCGTTGTCGGCCTGCTGTACATCAAGAATCCGACACCTGTCGTCCACCACGATGGCGATGGCTCGGGTGGCTTCTTTACCGGCGTACTCAAGAGCATGGCCGAGGTGGCAAAGATCGGCCATGTCTGGGTGGCGTCGCTGGGCGGCGCTCTATCGTTCGGTGCGATGCTTGCGCTCGGCGTGGTCTGGATGCCGAAGCTCTTGATGGTGCACCGCTTAAGTGAGAGCGCCGCGGGATTTGGTGCCTCGCTGCTTTGGTTTGGTCTGGCTATCGGCAGCGCCGTCATTCCGCATTGGTCCGACGTCATCAAGCGGCGCAAGCTTCCCATCATCCTTGGTGCGGCTGTCCAATTGGCGGCGCTACTAGCACTTGTGTATCTGCCGGATGTCGGCACGGCGATGGCAATGACCATGTGCTTCATCTTCGGCTTTGCGAATGCTGCGCATATGTTGGCCTTCAGCAGTGCCGCTGATGTCGTGCAACCCAGGCAGATCGGAACCTCGGCCGCCATCGTCAACGGCATCATGTTCATTCTCGGTGGCGTGCTGATCAGTCGGCCGGGCGTGAGGATCGGACTTGGCGTCGAGTCCGGGCTGCAGCCCGCATCGTTACCTCTGGCCCAGTACGCCAGCCTGCCGCTCATTATCGCCTGTGTATTGGCCCTCATCGTGGGTCTACTGATGAAAGAAACCTATCCGGGTAGCGGTCACTGAGGCAAAGGAGTAGGGCCATGGGCGGTGCTGATCCCGATGTCCGGCAGGGCGCCTCTAAGGCGTGGGGCGTGTGGCTGATCGCGGTGGCGTTTGTGGTCTATTACTTCAGCTTTCAGACGGCCTACTCCATCGTCAACACGAGCGTGCAAAAGGACGTAGGCCTTTCCATCGCCCAGGTTGGCCTCATTGCGGCGCTGTATACCTGGGTATTCGCGATCTGCCAGTTCCTCAGTGGCCCGTTGCTGGACCGCCTGGGTGCCCGGAGAGTGCTGTTGCCTGCGATCGTGCTGGTCATCCTCGGCATTTTCGTCTTTGCCAATTCGAAGAACCTCGGCATGTTGTTGCTCTCGCAAGTGTGTGTCGCCTTTGGCGCTTGCACTGGCTTCGTGGGGGCTGGCTATATCGGGGGGACATGGTTTGGCTGGGCGAAGTTCAGTTTCATGTTCGGCCTGGTGCAGTTCGCCGCCTCGCTCTTTTCCGCGTTCAATCAGAACCTTCTGACCTGGGCGCTCTCCATGTCCTCATGGCGTCCTCTGTTCAACGGCATTGCCGGCATGGGCATCGTGTTGCTTGTCGTGGCTGTGCTGTGGTTGCGCGACTTCCCGTCGGCAGCGAGTGCGCCTGGGCAGACGGCGGGGTCATTTCTCACTGGCGTCTGTCATTCGCTGCTTGAAGTGGGAAAGGTGCCGCACGTATGGGTGGCTGCCGCCTTCGGTGCGTTGTGTTTCGGAGTCATGCTGGCCTTGGGGGTGGCCTGGGGGCCCAAGCTAATGACCTTGCGCGGGCTCGATCCTGGCATTGCGAATCTGGCGTCCTCGCTCTTGTGGCTCGGGCTGGCCGCTGGCTGCTTCATCGTGCCGTCCATTTCCGATCGCTTGAAGCGGCGAAGGTTGCCCACGCTCGTTGGTATCGCGATTCAGATTGCTGCGCTCGCGTTGTTGCTCTATGCGCCTCCCCTGGACATGGCCTTGGATATGGCGCTTTGCTTTGCGTTCGGCCTCGGCAACGCCGCGCACATGCTGGCATTCAGCACGGCAGCCGATGTAGTTCCCCACGAAAACATCGGTACGTCGGCGGCTATCGTCAACGGCATCATGTTCATTGTAGGCGGCATCATGATCAGTCGACCAGGTTTGCTGGTAGGCGCGGGACTGGAGGGCGGCATCGCTTCAGGATCATTGGCGATGGCGCAATACGCAGCCAGGCCACTTCTGATAGGTGTGTGCCTCGCCTTCGCCATCGCTTTGCTTATGCGTGAAACCTATCCGAAGGCCGGAGCCGCTTTGAGCGTAACGCCCACGGCAAATTAAACCGGCACATGAGTCTCCAAGCCATTTGAATGAGATGTAGATTCGACAAGGGGCGGATGCCATGCCTAGAGCCAATATCATCGTAGTTGTGGATGACAGGGACGAAGTTGCTGCTGTCGATGCCTGGTTTGCAAGGTGGCGCTCTGCACTAAGCCACGTTTCCGAAGATTACGGATGGAGTTGCTGCGTACACATCTGGCAACTCGAGGGACCGGCAGAGGCCTTGGCCGAGTTGCCGCCATCCATCGTTACCCGTGGCGAGTGGTCCAGCTAGCGAGTAACGCTGAGTTTCGCGTTGAAATTGCAGTCCACAGGAAAAGTCAAAACTCTGTCGTAGAAGGTGCCCATCCATGTACCTCAAGTCAATGTACGAGAGAGCCCTGTCCCGCGGGCTGCTCGATGTCCTGATCCGCGCCGGGCTGATCGCCGCGCTGGTGATCTTTTGCTTCGAGATCTTCAGTCCCTTCCTTCACCTGATGCTCTGGTCGGTGATCCTCGCGATCACCCTCTATCCCCTGCATCTCAGGCTGCGGGGGAGGCTGGGCAATCGCGATGGCCGCACGGCAACCCTGATCGTGTTGATCGCCGTCGTCATCCTGATGGTGCCGGTCTACCTGTTGGGCACGTCGATGACCGAGTCGGTTGAAAAGGCGCTGGACGTGGTCAAGGAGGGTAAGGTCCGCATTCCCTCGCCGTCCGAGTCGGTGGCCAGCTGGCCGCTGATTGGAAAGCCTCTCTATGGCTTCTGGTTGCAAGCAGCCACCGACCTGACCGGCCTGGCACAGAAGCTCGCGCCGCAACTGAAGGAGTTCAGTCTTATGGCGTTGGGCAAGCTTGCCAATGCCGGCCTGGGTTTTCTGATGTTCATCGCTGCCCTGATCATCGCCGGCATCCTCATGGCCTTCGGTGAAAGCGGGGAACGCAGCGCGGTGAAGATTTCCTCGCGCATCTTCAGCTCGGGACGAGGGCCGCAGATCACTCACCTGTGCACTGCCACCATCCGGGCCGTCGCCCAGGGCGTGATCGGCATCGCCTTCATTCAGATGCTGCTGGTTGGCGTCGGCTTCGTGCTGATAGGTATTCCAGGCGCCGGCCTCCTGGCCCTCGCCGTGCTGTTGCTGGGCATCATGCAGCTCCCGGCCACCCTGATCACGATACCGGCCATCGCCTACGTGTTCGCCACGGAAGGCGCCAGTGTCGGCACCATCGTGTTTGCGGTCTATGTCTTTGTTGCGGGCCTGGCCGACAACGTACTCAAGCCGCTCTTGCTGGGCCGCGGCGTCGATGTGCCGATGCCGGTGGTGTTGATCGGTGCACTGGGCGGCATGGTCACGGGCGGGATCATCGGCCTGTTCATCGGCCCGGTGGCGCTTGCAGTCGGCTACCAGCTGTTCTGGCAATGGGTTGAGGAACAGCCGCCGATCGACGAACCATCGGCGCCAAAGCAGACCTGACCCGGCCGCGCACTCCTCACCGTTGCCTGCCGCCATCGATGCGCGGAGGAGGTCCCCGTGTTGCTCAATCTATTGATCGGCCTCCCCGTGATGTTGGTTTGCCTGCTGCTGCAGGCGTTCTTCCTCAACATCAGCCTGCGTCAGTATGCCCGCTACAAGCTTTCCCACAGGGGCAAGGAAACGGCAACGGGCAACGTATTGCTGCTGTACACGGTGCTGCTCCTGCTGACGCTTGGTTACTTCGCCGAGACCGTGATCTGGGCGGCGCTGTTCATGCTGCTTGGCGAGTTCGACGATTTCAAGACGGCGCTCTACCACTCGGGGGTCAACTTCGTCACGCTGGGGTATGGCGATGTCGTGATGTCCCCGCGCTGGCGCATGCTCGGCCCGCTTGAGGCGGCCAACGGCATTCTGATGTTCGGCTTATCGACTGCGGTGATGACTGCCGCCGTTATGGACATCATCAACCAGAACAAGGCCAGGATAAAAAAGAGCAGGCGCCCATGGAGGCTTCGTCGGCGTCGAAGCCAATAAAACTACCTAGGAAAACTTGGTATTTCTAATTCAGTAATTACGGCATTGCAGAGTTGTTGGCAGGTTCATGATTAACTAAGTATTTGGCCATATAGCCTTCCAAAGGATTAAGCGCGAGTATTTGCGACGGTTCACGCTGATTTGATTGATGGTGGCTCACTATCGATTAAAGATGTTTTTTGTTGCTTGAGAATTCATTTCACAGGGGCGGGGCAATTCATTGATCGACTGCCGGTCGTTTCGGTCGGCTGCGAGTGCTTGCGTGGCGGGTCGCGCTAACTCCGCAATTCGGAATTGGGAGGCGGTGATGAACGGCAGCACGAAGAAGATGAGCATGATGCAGCTAACCGTCCTGGTGGCGGTCAACATGATGGGCTCAGGCATCATCATGCTCCCGGCAAACATGGCCCAGGTCGGTGCGATCTCGTTGACGTCGTGGGCTGTCACGGCGCTGGGTTCCATGGCCATCGCCTACGGTTTCGCACAGGCGGGGCTGCTCAGTCAGCGCGCCGGCGGCATGGCGGCCTACGCTGAAGAGGCGTATGGAAAGGGCGGTTACTTCCTGACGTTCTTTCTGTACTTCCTGTCGCTTGCCATCGGCAACGTGGCGATCGCCATCTCAGCGGTGGGCTATCTCGCTGCCTTCTTCCCGTGGCTGTCGTCGACGCCCATGTCCACGTGCATCAGCGTGATCGGGTTGATCTGGTTGACGACGCTCGCGAACTTCGGCGGTCCGAGTGTCACTGGCAAAATTGGCTCGATCACCGTATGGGGCGTCATCGTCCCGGTGGCTGGCCTGTCGATCATCGGCTGGTTCTGGTTCAAGGGATCGACTTTTTCGGCCGCGTGGAATCCTCAAGGCTTGAGTTTCTTCAAGGGCATGGATTCGAGCATTGCACTGACATTGTGGGCCTTCCTCGGCATGGAGTCGGCGGCGCAGAACTCCGATGCCGTGGAGAATCCCAAGCGGGACGTGCCCATGGCATGCATGCTCGGCACGCTGGGCGCTGCCGTGATCTACGTCCTGTCCACCACGGTGATCCAGGGCATTGTGCCCAATGCGGAGCTGGCCAAGTCCACCGGACCGTTCGCGCTGGCGTACTCGCAGATGTTCAACCCGACCGTGGGCGCGATCATCCGCGCGCTGGCCATTCTTGCCTGCCTGGGCTCACTGCTGGGTTGGCAGTTCACCATCGCGCAAACGGCAAAGACGGCTGCCGAGGGACGCATGTTCCCGACCTTCTTCGCCAAGACCAACAAGATGACGGCGCCGGTCATCGGCATGATCGTGATGGGCGTGGTGCAGAGCCTGATGGCGTTGTCCACGGCATCACCCAGCCTGGGCGAGCAGTTTGCGGTGCTGGTCAACCTTGCGGTGGTGACCAACGTCATCCCCTATATTCTCGCGCTCTCGGCGCTGATGATCATGATGCGCAAGGCATCGGTTCCCCAACATACCTTCAGGCTCAACGCGTTCGTGGTTACCGTGGCGATGCTTTACAGCACCTATGCCATCTATGCATCCGGTATGGAGGCGGTGCTCGGTGCAACCATCGTGATGGCGCTTACCTTCGCCATTTACGGCTTCCTGGCGCCTCGCTTTTCGGCTCCCTTTGCCGGGGAGCCCCTGCGTGGATAACTCGCCGAGGCAGAACAAGGCTTTCCAGGAGAGACGACATGTCACGCATGAATAGTGTTGTTGTGCGTAACAGCCTGTTGCGCTGGGCGATGATCGGGCTGCTGGTGATGCAGGTGCCGACGATCGTGGCGCAGACCGTGAGCCCCGGCAGCGCTACGCTAGATCGCGTACGTGCGAGCGGCAAGTTCACCATTGGCTACTATGCCAACGCCCGGCCGTTCACCTATGAGGACAAGCCTGGCACCGCCGACGGCTACGCGATCGCCGTGTGCCGCCATATTGTGGATGCGACACAGGAGCTCTTGCACGCGCCCAATATTTCCACGGAGTTTGTGGCGGTCGACGCAGCCGATCGTTTCAAGTCCGTTGCCGAGGGTCGTGTTGACTTGCTCTGTGGGCCGTCCGCGCCATCCTTGAGCGCCATGTCCGAGGTGAGTTTCTCGATCCCGATACTGACGGGAGGCACCGGCGTGATGCTGCGCAAGGATGCGCCGGTCGCGTTGCGCGATCTGCTTGAGACGGGGGAGTCCGGTGGACGCCCGATCTGGCGAGGTTCGCCGATGCTCGCGGTGCTGCAGCAGCGCAACTTTGCCGTCATCGCGGGCTCGCTGTCCGAGAAGTTGCTCAAGGAGCGCCGCGACGAACTGAAGGTCAACAGCGTCGTTTCTTCCGTGCCCGACCTCGATACCGGCCTGAAGGAACTGCAGGATGGCAGGGTCGACGGATTCTTTGCCGAGCGCAATGTGCTTCTGGACCTGGCCAAGAAGGATGGGACGGGCCAGGTCGTCGTGCTCAACCGGGTTTTCGACAATGAGCCGTTGTCGTTGGCCTTGGCGCGCAACGACCCGGATTTCCGTCTGCTGGTCGACCAGGTGTTGAGCCGGCTCTATCGCACGGGAAAGATCAACGGGATCTATGAGCAGTACATGGGCAAGCCTGATCAGTCGGTCAAGGACTGGTTCCGCGATACGGCGTTACCCGAGTAGCGCCAGGAGGGCGCCGGCATACGCTTTGTGCCGGCGCCCTCTCGTTGTGTTTGGTTGAGCTGATGTCATTGCAGCGTTGAGGCGCCGCGCGAAGGTCCGGCACCAGCTTCCCGTTCAGTGCTACTAGGTTGACTGGAGGCATCAGCATGCATCGGCCATCGTTCGGCTTCATGCGACAGCAGACACTCCTGTGTGCGCCACTCCTGATAGGCGGTCTTGCGACCTTCAGTCCGGGGGCGATGGCGCAGTCATCGGAGACTGCAGAGCTCAAGGCACAACTGGAACAGGTCAAGGCGCAGATGCAGGCGCAGCAGCAGGTGATGCAGAAGATGCAGTCGCGCCTGGAGGAGCTGGAAGCAAAGGAGCAAAGCCAGGAAGCCACTGCCGCGCAAGCCAAGGCAGCGGCGCCAGCGCTGACGAGTTCGGCAACGGCTCCGCCGGCACCGACACCTTCCGGGCCGCCGCCCTACCGGCCGCCTTCTGCCGTTGCCGGCGCCTACGAACCACTGCCTGAAGGCTATGTGCGGCTGGGTGATACGGGCAATCTGCTCAAGATCGACCTGGTGGCGCAGCTGGATGCGATGGCCGACAGCACCTACATGGGCGCGGCGGATCTGTTTGTTCCCTCGTCGATCCCGGTGCGCGGACAGCCGCTCTATGACAGTGGGAGGCGCTCCACCATGAGCGCCAGGCAAAGCATCTTCCGCATGGATTTCCAGCGCCAGACCGATTACGGGACGCTCAAAGTCGTCTACAAGAACAACTTCTTCGGCAGCGGCAGCGGCGACATGCCGTACAACCTGCAGGCGTTCTACGGCGAGCTGGACAACGAACATTACTCCTTGCTGGCCGGCTACAACATCTCGGCGTTCACCGATATCGATGTGTTCCCCAACACGCTCGATTACGAGGGACCCAACTCGTTCACCTTCAAATATGGTCCGCAGATCCGCTTCTCACCCGTGCTGTACAGGAGCGGCGAGAGCGCCTTGACCTTGCCGATGTCGTTGGAAAAGCCCAATGCGGACATCAGCGTCATCGAAGGATTCAACACGTATTCGCGTCGCCCCGACATCACCCTCGGCTTGAGGTGGCAGGCGCCCAGCTGGCATGTCCTGTGGGCCAATATTCTTCGCGATCTGCGCGTGGAGAACGCCACGGCGCGCACGCGCAGCACGACGGGCTTTGCAACCCAGCTGACCGGCACCACGGCCCTGTTCGAACATGACAGCGTCCAGGGATGGGCCAGCTACGGCAAGGGTTACGCCAATTTCCTGCAGGATATTTCAGGGCTTGGACTGGACGCCGCCTTTACGACGCAAGGCGACCTGCGCGCCATCCGCGCACGAGGCTACGGCGCGGGTTACACGCACGCCTGGCGCGAAGACCTGACCTCAAGCGTGGCCTGGGGTTATCTCAGGATCAGCCCACAATCGAACATGCTGATCAATCCGGACCAGCCCAAGAGCACCAAGTTCGGGTCGATCAACCTGGCCTGGAAATTCAGCGAGCGCGCCATGTTCGGTGTGGAGTACCTGTGGGGCCAGAACATTGCGCTTACCGATCTGCGTGGGCAGGGACAGCGTCTGCAAACAACGTTTCGCTATGACCTTAACCCCTGAGGTCGCGCGAATGCGCCGGGTTACCGCCTGTATCGGCAACGCTTGAACTGCACCGGAGTACGCACCTCATGTCGATGAATCATCCATGGATTCTTTTTGTCTCCACCGACTTGCCGAACGAGGGATCGGCCTTCCGGCTGGCGTTGTCCCGCCTGGGCAAGGCCATCGAAGATCGCGGCATCCAGGTCGTGCAGGCCATGAGTGGCGAGGACGGCCTGGCGATCGCGCGCGGCAAGCCCTCGTATTCGGCGGTGGCGATTGACTGGGATCTCGGTGAGACCGGGACGATGGCGGAAGAGTCGGCGATGAAGATCGTGCGTGCCGTGCGCGAGAAGTCGCTGAAGGTGCCGATCTTCCTGCTGACGCGCAGCATCCAGACGCCCGACGTACCGTTGAGTCTGATCTCGGAGGTGCGCGAATACGTGAACGTCGGCAGCGAGACGCCCGAGTTCTTTGCGCGCCGCCTGCAGTTCGCCATCGACGACTATCACAGCGGCCTGCTGCCGCCGTACTTCAAGGCGCTCAAGAAGCTCACGGAAGAGGGCGCGTATCAGTGGGATGCCCCGGGCCACATGGGCGGTGCCGCCTATCTCAAGCATCCTGCCGGCGCGGAGTTCCATGAGTTCTTTGGCGAGAACATCATGCGGGCCGACATCGGCATATCCAATGCGGAGCTGGGTTCATGGCTGGATATCGAGGGGCCGCCGGCCGATTCGCAGCGCATGGCAGCGCGGGTATTTGGCGCGGATTGGACGTTCTACGTGCTCGCAGGCTCGTCAGCCTCCAATCGCATCGTGGTCCAGGCCTGCATCGGCAAGGACGAGATGGTCATTGCCGACCGCAACTGCCACAAGTCGCTCAACCATGCGATGACTTTGTCAGGGGCGCGGCCTGTTTATTTTCAGCCCAGCCGCAACGGCTACGGCATGATCGGCCTGATTCCTCCCAAGCGTTTCTCCCATGCGCATATCCAGAGCCTGATCGCCGATTCGCCTCTGTCGGCGGGCGCCAAGTCGAAGGAACCTGTCTACGCCGTGGTCACCAATCCAACCTATGACGGGTTGCTGTACCACGTGGACAAGGTGGTGGAGATGCTCTCAAGCAGCGTCCATCGCGTGCATTTCGACGAGGCGTGGTACGCCTACGGAAAATTCCATCCGCTTTACAAGCATCGTTTCGCGATGGGTGTGCCGCGTGACATCAAGAATCGCCCGACCGTCCTCGCCGTGCAGTCGACGCACAAGATGCTTCCTGCATTCTCGATGGCGTCCTATATCCACGTGAGCAACAGCAAGCGTGGTGAGCTGGCGATGGCGCCGGTGAAAGAAGCATTCATGATGCATGGCACCACATCGCCGTTCTACCCGTTGATCGCGTCGCTGGATATCGCCTCGGCCATGATGGATGAGCCATCGGGCCCGGCCCTGCTGCGCGAAACGGTTGACCTTGCCGTGGCGTTTCGCCGGACGGTCGCGCTGGTCGGTCAGCGTCTGCAGGACGACGGGCAATGGTTCTTTTCGCTGTTCCAGCCACCGCGTGTTCCCATCAAGGGAAAACAGGTTCCATTCCATGAGGCGCCGCTCGATGTACTGGCCGAATCGACAGCGTGCTGGACCTTGCGGGCTGGCGACGCCTGGCACGGCTTGCCGGACGATGTGGTCAAGGATGATTTCTGCATGCTTGATCCGACCAAGGTCACCATTCTTTGCCCAGGCACGGATGCCAAGGGCAAGTTGGCCAAGCGCGGCATACCCGGTGCGGTGTTGACCAAGTTCCTCGATGCGCGTCGGCAGGCGATTGCGCGAACCGGCGACTACACCGTGTTGGTGCTGTTTTCCGTGGGCACCACGCAGGGCAAGTGGGGCACCTTGCTGGAGACCTTGCTGTCGTTCAAGCGGCTGTACGACCGCAATGCGACGCTCGAAGAGGCGCTGCCCGACCTGGTGCATGCCTATCCCGATCGCTACCGCGAGATGACCCTGCCGCAGCTGTGCGATGAGATGCACGAGGCGATGAGTGAGCTCGATCTGCAGGCGATGGCGAACAAGGCCGGCGAGACGCTTTCCGAGCCTGTTTTGACCCCGGCGGAGGCTTATCAGCATCTGATTCACGGCACCACGGAAGAAGTGCGCATTGCCGATATGCCAGGGCGGATCGCCGCGCTAATGATTGTTCCGTATCCGCCGGGCATTCCCGTGCTGATGCCGGGCGAGCGCATGGATCCCAAAGGCGGCCCGATCTTTCGCTTCCTGCAGGCCGTGGAGGCCTATGGGCGCAAGTTCCCCGGCTTCGCAAGAGAAGTGCAGAACATGCACGCCGATGCCAATGGCGATATGTGGGTGCGCGTCGTGCTGGATAAGCAGGTTGCGGCCAAGCAGGCAAAGGCTACGCGCAAAAAATGAATGGTGGGCCGTGTCAGTGACGAACGATCACGGCGCGCAGTGGGTTTCAGATGGCGGCGGGCATACGCATGCCGCCAACCAGGAGAATCATCATGCTCGAGCGTCGTAACCTGCGTCAAAAGCTGCGCGTGTTGCTGGTTCACTCCAAAGTCGGCACCGACAGCGCCGGCGGCAGGGCCTGCCGCACGCTGGAGCAGGAGTTTGCCGACCGCAATATCGAGACGACCACGGCCTCGACCGTCGACGACGCGCGCTCCTCCATCGTCTCCGATGCTGCCATCCACGCCATGCTGATCGACTGGTCGCTGCCCAATGCCGAAGGCGTCGAGAAGGACAATGCGGCGGCCATCGGTCTGATCAACGTCATTCGTGCGCGCAACGAGAACGTGCCCATCTTTCTCATGACGGAACCGGAGAAGGCGCAAACGCTGAGCGTGGAGACGGTCCAGGCGATCAACGAGCTGATCTGGCTGTCGCAGGACTCGGCCACCTTTGTCAGCGGCCGTGTGCACGCCGCCATGCGGATTTACCTCGGGACCTTGTTCGGTCCGCTGACCGCCGCGCTGGCCAACTTCAATGAAGTGCACGAATACTCATGGCATACACCAGGCCACACCGGTGGCACCGCCTTCCTCAAGCATCCGACGGGTCGCGCCTTCTACGATTTTTATGGCGAGCATATCTTCCGCACGGATCTGTCCATCAGCGTAGGAGAGATCGGCTCGCTGCTGGACCATACCGGGCCGATAGGCGAGAGCGAGAAGTACATCGCGCGCATTTTCGGCTCGCATCGCAGCTATACCGTCACCAACGGATCATCCACGTCCAATCGCATCATCTTCATGGCCTGCGTGGGGCGCGACCAGGTGGTGTTGTGCGACCGCAACTGTCACAAGTCGATCGAGCACGGCCTGACCATGACCGGCGGCATTCCGCACTATCTGGTGCCACATCGCAATCGATACGGGCTGATCGGGCCGATCTATCCGGACAAGTTTTCCCAGGCCAGCGTTCGCAGCGCTGTCGCGGCGAATCCCTTATCGAAGAACCTGGCGGATCAACAGCCGGTGTTCGTGGTGGTGACCAACTCCACCTATGACGGCCTTTGCTACAACACCGCAAGAGTGCTTGAGGAAGTGGGTGGCTGGGTCGATCGCGTCCACTTCGATGAAGCCTGGTATGGCTATGCCAGGTTCAATCCGCTTTACTCCGGGCGACTGGCCATGCACGGTCCGGCCACGGCGCATGATCCGAACGGGCCGACGGTTTTCACCACCCACTCCACGCACAAATTGCTCGCCGCGTTTTCGCAGGCGTCGTATATCCACGTGCGCGACGGTCGCAGCAGCATCCCGCATGCGCGATTCAATGAGTCGTTCATGATGCACGGCTCCACCTCGCCGTTCTACCCGATCATGGCGTCAAACGAAGTCGCCGCTTCGATGATGGATGGTCTGGGTGGCGTGAGCCTGACCCGTGAGTGCATCGATGAGGCGATCCATTTCCGCCAGATCGTAGGGCGCTTGAATCGCGACTTCGCCCAGAAGGGCTCGTGGTTCTTCCGTACATGGAATCCGGAAGTGATCACTGACCTCAACACCGGCAAGAAGATCGAATTTGTCGATGCGGCACCGGAGCTGCTCGCGGAGGACGCCAATGCCTGGGTCCTCCATCCCGGCGACAACTGGCACGGCTTCGGCGATCTGGAAGACGGCTACTGCATGCTCGATCCGATCAAGGTGACGGTGCTGACTCCCGGTGTCCAGGACGACGGTTCGCTCGGCGCGCAGGGATTCCCCGCGACGCTGCTCACGGCCTACCTCGGGGCGCGTGGCATCGTGGTGGAGAAGACCAGTGACTTCGGTGTCTTGTTCCTGTTCTCGATCGGCATCACCAAGGCGAAATGGAGCACCTTGATCACGGCCTTCCTGGATTTCAAGCGTGACTACGATGAAGACCGGCCGCTGGAGCGTGTGATGCCGGATCTGGTGTCAGGTCATCCGGAGCGTTACGGCAGTCTTGGCTTGCGTGGCCTTGGCGACCAGATGTTTGCGGAGATGAAGCGGACCAGTCAGACGCAGCATCTGCAGCATGCCTATTCGAGCCTTCCCGAAGTGCGCATGTCGCCGGCAGATGCCTATCAACAGTTGCTGCGGGTGCAGATCGAGCGTGTGGCCTTGGCCGATCTGGCCGGCAGAACGCTGGCGACCAGCGTGGTTCCATACCCGCCCGGCATACCGATGCTGATGCCCGGCGAGGTGGCCGGTTCGGCCGATGGCCCTTACGTGGGCTACCTCAAGGCACTGCAGAGCTGGGATCACACCTTCCCTGGATTTGGCCATGACACGCATGGCGTGGAGGTCGAAGACGGTGAGTACTACTTGCAGTGTCTGAGGTCTTACTAGGCGAGAACCCCTATGGTCACCGGCGGCGGCAAGAAAATGGGGCTACTTGGGGCTTCCTCATTGGTCGTCGCCAATATGGTGGGGACCGGCCTGTTCCTGTTGCCATCGAGCCTGGCCAGCGTTGGGAGTATTTCGCTGTTTGGCTGGATCGTGGCGGCACTCGGTGCCAGTGCGCTAGGCCTGGTCTTCGCGCACATGGGCATGGTCGAGCCCAAGGCGGGCGGCCCGTATGCCTATGCGCGCGATCACATGGGCGCATTCCCGGCCTTCCAGACCAACTTTCTCTACTGGGTCGCGAACGTCATCGGCAACGTGGCGATTGCGGTGTCGGTGACCGGTTACCTAGCGGTCTTTTTTCCGGTGCTGAAGAATCCGTGGATCGCCAATGCATGCACGGCGGGCATCATCTGGCTGTTTGTCTGGCTCAACACGCGAGATGCCCGCGCAGTGGGACATTTCACGGCGATCAGCACCGTGGCCGGCATCCTGCCGATTGCCTTCGTTGGTCTGCTCGGCTGGTTCTGGTTCCGGCCCGATGTTTTTGCCGCCAGCTGGAATCCCGAGCAGCTGCCGACGATCACGGCGATCAGTCGAAGTGGCGCGATTGCCCTGTGGGCGTTTCTCGGCGTGGAGAGCGCCGCTGTTTCAGCGGGCGTCATCGAGAACCCCAAGCGCAACGTGCCCCTGGCCACCATCATTGGCTTGCTGGTTTCGACGGCGATTTATATTTCCTGCTGCACCGTGCTGATGGGCATCATTCCCGGGGCCGAGCTGCGCATTTCCGGCGCGCCATTCGCGGAGGCCGCCCAGGTGATGCTGGGTCCCTGGGCGGCCGTGATCATTTCGCTGGCGGCCATCCTCAAGGCATCCGGTTCGCTGGTGGGCTGGATTCTGATTACCGCCCAGTCCGCCGAGGCAGCTGGCCGCGACGGCATGTTTCCCCATCGTTTTTCATTGACCAACCAGCAGGGCATGCCGGTTCAGAACCTGATCGTGACCGGCGCGATGATGACCTTGATGCTGGTCATCACGACGTCGCCGGATGTGGCGACGCAGTTCGCCCACATCACGGATGCCACGGTCGTGCTCATGGTGCTGCCGTACCTTTATTCAGTCGTGTCCATGTGGCGACTCAATCGTGAGATCGACATGTCGGCTGGCAAGGTTCGACTCTATATCGTGATTGGCGTGGTGGCCTGCCTGTATTGCCTGAGCGTCGTGCTGGGGCAGGGCGCGGAACTGGGCCGCAAGGCGCTTCTGATCCTGCTTATTTCCGCGCCGCTTTTCGCACTGATCAAAAAGAAATAGGACGGCCATCTTTACCGCCGCCGCATCGATGCGTTCCAGCGGTCTTCGTGGTGAGACCGATCAGCAGGCCAACACTTCGATCGCCGTTCCGTTGTCCGCATCCGGGTGCTCACTCGACACGCCCCGGCAACGGACCCGCTTAGAGGAGTAGCGTCATGAATCACGCGAGAAGCCCCTCAGAAGCCAAGCCATCCGTGGTTGCGGGCGCGGGTCTGGATGTGGTGGAGCGCGTTTCAGAGATGTGCTTTGGCCTGCTGATGGCGTTGACCTTTGTCGGCGCCGTCTCGACGGTCGGGCCCGATCAGGAATCCCCATCGACCATGTGGCGCGCCGCCCTGGGTTGCAACCTCGCCTGGGGCCTGGCCGACGCCATGATGTATCTCTTGCATACGCTGACCAGCCGCGGCCATCGGCTGACGCTTGCACTTGATATGAAGAGCGCACCCGATGCGGCGACGGGTATCGGACTGGTCCGAAACGCGCTGCCGTCGTTTATCGAGATCCTCGTGACGGACGCCGACCTGGAGCCATTGCGGGGCAGGTTGGTCCATCTTGAACCGCTGCCGGAACGCCCGCGGCTTTATTTCATCGATTTCTTGCGGGCTGCGCGCGTGTTCTTCATCGTCGTGCTGTCGACGTTCCCCGTCGTGCTGCCTTTCATGCTGATCGATGATGTGCCCAGGGCACTGTTGGTCTCGCGCGTGCTGAGCCTGGCCATGCTGTTCTTCGGTGGCTTCGTATTGGGCAGGTACGCCGGCCTGGGCGCGTGGCGGGCAGGCCTGGGCATGATGGTGATAGGCGTGTGCCTGACCATGGCGATCATCGCCCTGGGTGGGTGATGCATCGAAGCGCACCGGGTCGCATGGCTCGCTGACGCGCCCGGCTGGTGATGCTCACAGCGGCGGATCTTTCCCCGTCTGCTCGCTCATCATGTACTGGGCGTACCAGTCCGGCCAGTTCTCATCGTGTTTGCCGCCGTTGCGTTTCTCGTGCTCGCCGTGCGCGGCTCCCGCACGCCGCAGCGCCGCCGCGAGATCGGTCGAGGAGGTGTACGTGGCCACGCCGGTGTCGATGCGCCCGGGCAGTCGCTGGGTGATCTCCTGGAACAGCCAGCCATTGCCGTCCGGATCGTGGAACGAGGCGAACGAGCGGTAACTGTTGCGCTCGGGGTCCGGGCCGCTGACGCGAACCCGCCCGAACAGGTAGGGCTCATCGGAGCCGGCATAGGTGCCGGCACCGTGGAACACTTCACTGACCTGCACACCACGTCCAGCGAGTTCTTTGCGGGCCGCCTCGACGTCGGAGACGATCAAGTACAGGCCCTGGGCGGAGCCTGGCGCCGCTGCCGTCACATTCTTCCCAAAAATGACGGAGCAACTGGAGCCGGGCGGCGTGAACTGGAGAACGCGGAAGTAGCCGTCATCGGAGGCGAAATCGGCGTCCAGCCTCCAACCCAGGCTGACATAAAAGCGCTTGGCGCGCTCGACGTCCGATACGGGAATGACGACGATCTCAAACTTCATGTCGACGCCCCGCGCCTGCAGGGTCTCGGCGGCAGTGCTGCTCATGTGAACCTCCGATGGCTTGGACCGCAACGCGGCCTTTGCGTGGCCACAACAAGGCGGGTGGGCGGGACCGGGGCGGGGACACCAAGATCGCTAGTGTGCCGCGGGGCAGATGAAGCGGTCGTCGTCGACGCGAAGTGGGCTTCCCGCCGTCCCGGGTGAGCGGTGCAGGTGCGGGGCGGTTCGGCAGGGTATGGGCCTCGGGCACCTGGACCGGGTCTCCCTGCGGGTTATATTCGCCCGGCCCGCCTGCGAACCCGGACTGAGATTTTGCCGGGCATATGGGTTTCAATAGGGAAAGATGGCGAACCGTTGCCGGGGAGCGGTTGTCAGCGCTGCGGATCGACCACTGAATGTCAAAAGGCACCGCTAGTTTAGGCGGGGACCATGGTGCACTTAAGGGTAGGCGATGGATCGACAGGCAGCGGTAGAAGCGGGTGGCGCTCAGGCAGCGACCGAACGGCGAACGTCCAGGCATGTCCCCATCGACCTTCGCGCCAACCTGGCGCTCCTGGGCGTCGTCGCCATCGCCATGCTTATGCAACTCATGGCATGGCCATTCTTGCTGCGGCAGTACGGGGCATCCGCCCTGTGGATCGCGGTTCCGCTGGTGGTGGTGACGCCGATGCATTGGGGGCTGATCCATGAAGCCATCCATGGGCATTTGCTGCCCCGGCGCTGGCTCAACGAAGCCGTTGGACGCGCCCTGGCGATCGCCTTCATGTTGCCGTTCGACGCTGCCCGTTTCGGGCACCTGATGCATCACCGCTACACGCGCGAATCCTTTGACCGACCCGATGTGCATGATGGTGCGACGCCACCCTTGCTTGCTCGCATCGGTTACTACGCGCATTTGCTGGGCGGCCTTTATCTGGCGGAACTTGCGCTGCCCCTGCTCACGCTGCTGCCGGCGCCATGGGTGTCCCGACTCGTCGCCCATAAGCTTCGCAGCGAAGAACCCACCGGCCGTGAGGTGCAACGCCTGTTCGTGGCCTTTGCCGGCAATGCGGAGCGACGCGCCCTGATACGGCGCGACTGGATGCTCTCGGTTGCGCTCCACGCCGTTGCATTTTATCTCTACGGGGCGTGGTGGCCTGCGCTTGCGGCAACGATGTTTCTGCGCGGACTGTGGCTCTCGGTCGCGGATAACTTGCCGCACTACGATGTGCTGCTGGACGAAGATGCGCGCGCCCGCAATTTTCGCGCTCCGGCCATCTGGCATCCCGTGCTGATGAATCACCATCTTCATCGCCTGCATCATCAGCATCCGACACTGCCGTGGACGGCACTTCCGCCGCTCGCTCGTGCGGGTTCCGCGGCTGAAGTTACCGAGACCGGCTATTTCCGGGCAGCATTCCGCCAGTTTCGCGGGTTTGGCAAAGTGCGCTGACGAAGGGGAGCCTGGTCGCGCCGCAAGCGCTGGGCGGACACTCCCATCATTCATCGACGCTTGCAGGTGTATAACCGGGCGTGCAGCCCTCTCGCGCAGGCAGCCGGGGCGCGCGACGCACGTGGAGGCTTGGATTCATGGCTGACAAACCCACTCAACAAGACGCCGCCCTTTGGCAGCGGCGTCTGGCCTCTCAGGCCAACAATCGAGCCTGGACGCTCACCGAAATCGACCACCGCTCGGCTGAGGAAAGCGAAGAGATGCTGCAGGCTGCACATGCAGCCATGTACTTGTGGAAGATCGTCGGCGACGCAAGCAATCATGCCCATGCGGCGCAGCTGCTTGCTCATGCGTATGCGCTGCTCAAGCTTCCTGCGCCGGCAGCTCACTATCTCAGGAAATCATTGCCATACTTCGAGCAACACAGCAGCGCACCGTGGGAGTTGGCATTTGCCCAGGCGGTCGCCGCCAATGTCGCCGCCGCCGAGGGCAATGCGGCGGCACATGCCAGGCACTACGCGCAGGCCCAGGCCGCGGCCGCGCTTATCACCGATCCACAGACACGCGAGATGTTTGCCGCCACGTTGCGCGTGGTGCCTGTACCCGATCCCTGAGGTAAGCGGCGGGCGCTGACTGACGCATCGGTCGCGCCGGCGATGGCAAAATCCTTCATCGCTCAAGCGGAGCGAACGGAGGATTTTGCAGTCGATTCGAAGCGTGGTGAACGGCACGCTGGGTTTCCGCATGCGTTGGTGATGAGTATTTGCAAGCGAGCCCGCTCGGCAAGAGCGGGCTCGCGCGACATGACTGCTTTCAGCCATGCCCGAAGAGAAGAGACAATACCTAGGGCTGCGTCTTTCGCAGCAGCTGTAGTTCCTCTTTCAGCCAATCCGCCGAGGGCCGATCGGCGCCGCCGCAGTTCACCAGATAAGGCCGGCCGCTGAAACTGCTTACCGTGCCCGCGCGGTCGATGAACTCCTCCGCAGAATTTACTTTGTCTCGCTCCAGCAAGTAGTTGAGCTTCAGCTCAAGATGATTCTTCGCATCGGCTGCGCTATAGCTCTTGCCGTTGCGGATGAAGCTGCAATGGCTCTGGCCGACAAAGCTAAGCAAGGCTGCCACTTCGCGCTGGCCTTGGGCGTCCAGTCCGGCGTGCGCGACGGTCGAGGCGATCACCAGCGCGAACGCCATGACGATGTTGCCGAACGATCGTTGATAGCTCACGGCGTCATCTCGATGAGTAAGGCGTGCGATGCGATCAGTGCAGGTCTGGTGCGCCGCTATTACGCACACGTCGAAGGCCTGGGCGTCAATGCCCTTTATGAACGAAGAGCGACGACTGCGCATCGCAACGATCATGAGCGCACCGGCAGTCAGCAGGGATAGGGCGTAGCTATGTTAATTAAATGATGGAAACGAAATGCGAGCGGATCCACGATACGTTGACGGCTTGCCCGATCCGAGGATGTAAACATGCGTGTGCATCGCTGGGTCGTCGTACTTTCCTTCACCATTCTTTGTCACGTCCTTCAGGCGTGCTCCACACTGCCGCCCAATACCGACAAGGCGCAAACGCATCACCTGCCGCCGGCCACCGATACCGCCTCAGCGCAGTACACGCACGCCGAAGTGGACAGGCACCAGCAGCAGTCCGGCTTCCGCTTGCTGACCTTGAGCACCAACGCTTTGCTGAGCCGGGTGGCGTTGGCCGATCACGCCGCGCACTCGATCGACCTGCAGTACTACATTTTCGCCAACGACATGACGGGGCATCTGATGTTGCAGCACCTGCTTGCTGCGGCGGATCGCGGTGTGCGTGTGCGCATGCTCATCGATGACAACAATTTCGACGACAAGGATCACCTGTTCGAGGCGCTGGACTCCCACCCGAATATCGAGATCCGCCTGTTCAACCCCTTTCAGACGCGCGATCCGAGCCTGCTGTCGCGTGCCACCCAGTTCATGCTGGAGTGGCGGCGCCTGAATCGACGTATGCACAACAAGTCCTTCATCGTCGACAACAACGTGGCCATCGTTGGTGGACGTAACATCGGCGACCCCTACTTTGATGCGGGGAGCGACACGCACTTTCGCGATCTCGATGTCGTGGCCATCGGCCCCGTCGTGCAGCAGGCGTCCGAAGCGTTCGATGCCTATTGGAATTGCGATGCCGCATATCCGCTCAACCAGCTCAAGAAGACGGATGGTTCCGGTCAGCAACTGGCCGCCGCGCGGCAGTTGCTCCAGAAGGACGTGCGAGCGTTCGCACAATCCGATTACGCCCAGTCCGTACTTGACGAATTGCCTGATGGCCCGACCGCCGACAAGCGCGGCGCATGGTTCTGGGGCGATGCGGAACTCGTGGCCGATCAGCCGGAGAAGATCGAGGCCACCCACGACGAGCCGGCACTGCGCATTGGTCCGCGGCTGAAGACCATGCTGGATGGTGCCCAGCACGAGATCATCGCGACAACACCGTACTTCATTCCCGGCGACGCCGGCACCAAGCACCTTGTGGCCCTGGCGCAGAGTGGCATCTCGATCAAGATACTCACCAACTCGCTCGCCTCGACCGACGAAACCGCGGCGCATGCGGGATATGTGCACTCGCGCAAGGCGTTGGTCGAAGGCGGCGTGCAACTGTACGAGCTCAAGCCATCGTCCGGCCAAAGCCAGCCCTCCACCTCGATGGGCCAGTCGTCGGGCATCAGTTTGCACGCCAAGACCATTGTGGTGGACAGCCGCCAGGTCTTTATCGGCTCGCTCAATATGGATCAGCGCTCCAAGCTGCTCAACACCGAAATGGGCGTCATCGTGGATTCGCCAGGCTTGGCCAAGGCGATCAGCGATTTCTTCCAGACGGCAACGCAGCCCTCCAATGCCTATCTGGTAGAGATGGCTCCCGCCTCCCACCAACTCATCTGGCAAGCCGACGATGACGGCAAGCCGGTGACCTACAAGAGCGACCCGGGTGCGACCACCAAGCGGCGTACCGAAGTCACGTTCCTGCGTTTGCTCCCCATCGATGGCTTGCTCTAGTCGTTGAGGCGGGTGCGTGGTTACGCCTCGTCTTTTAGAACCCGCGCAGATCGTCGATCGGCATGGCCAGCTTGGCGCCGGTGATGCGCTCGAGCGTGCGGCTGACGACCTCGATGTTGTTGTCGAAGCTGCCATGTCCCGCACTGATGGTGCTGCCGGAGCTGCTGGTTTTCACCTTGTCGACATCAAGAATGCCGATGCGCTTGTCCAATCCGCTTTGCTTGGCCGCCTGGCGCCAGTTGCCCAGCGCTTCGCCGGTGCTCGATGAGCCGTCCCACCCGTTGTAGCCAACGTCCATGACGTTGGCCAGGCCGAGGATGGGCGTGCGCACATCCTGCTCAAGCGCGTCTGAAACCATATAGAGCAATGACTTGCGGTAGACGGCCGCCACATCGTCGTCCCGTTCGTTCTCGTCGGACAGGATGTCCAGATACATCGACTTCATCAGCGCCTCGTGCGGCGTGTAGTGGCGATTGGCGAACTGCACGGTGCAAGCCGGAGCGTAGAGATGGATGGACGTGGCCCGCGCATCGAGTCCGCGCGCGGCCAGCAGGTCAACGAGCCAGCCAAGGAAGATGGAGCCCGCCGAATGCCCGATCAGGTGGATCTGAAGTTTGTCGCCCCAGCTCTGCTCGAGATTCTGCAAGGCCGTTACCAGCAGATCCGCCCCGCGTGTTGGAAAGCTGGAACCCTCTGCGTTCTCCTTCATCTCGCTCCAGATCGGACGCGCGAACGGACGTCCGATGGTTTGTTCGATCAATCCATCCGTCACATTCGTCAAGGCCTCGCGGACGCCGCCGACGCGCGAAGGGGCAGGCCGGAATCGGTCGGCAATGATGTCCTCGATCGATTCAAGCATGCCGGTCTTCCACACCATGAACAGCGGGTAGCAGCCATTGCCGATCAGGTAGGGGCCCATGATGCGCGCACGCGTGATGGCGGCCGCCTCGCTGTTGAGGCCGCCATGCGCATAGATTACCAGGCGCTTGGTGGCAGACGCCTGTTGGCGGAACCACTGATCCGGCAACGTGCATGCCTGGTAGAGCAGGCCTCGGTTCAAGGCGTCCTGCGTGAGATATCGCGTGACGCGCCCGTCATTGCCGAGCACGACGCTGTGTGCGTAGGCGTCGGCCTCGTTCCATGCGCCCGATCGATCGGCGCCGGCGCGCCCCGTTGCACCGGGGATGGCCGCCGCGCGCTGGCCAAACACCAGGCCGCGCACGCCCATCGCGGCCACCCACGCATCCATGCCGTTGGCCAGCCAGTCCGCGTAGGTCAGCACGGCAAAGCCGCCGCAGCCCCAGCTCTTGCCCCAGGAATTCTGCACCACGAAACCGCGCGTATTGAATCCCACCAGCGCGAACGCGTGGCCGTCGGTCTGCGAGGTACGTCCGTCGAACTCGATCACGGGCAGGGTGTCGTGTCCGGTGATTTTCTTGCGCGAGGTCGGCACGTTCTGCCAGCCATCATGCGTGTTCGCGGAGACGTAGATGGCGCCCACTTCCAGGATGGCGGCCTGCAGGTCGGTGATCGTCTTGAGGTCGATGCGGTAATAGATGCCCAGGGTGTTGGCGGTGGCGCGATCGGCGTATCCGAAGCTGGGCGGTTGTGTGTCCTCGGCTTGATAGGGCCAGTCTTCCTCCAGGCATACGCCGTGGTAGAACCAGCCCTTCAGCGCGCCTCGGCAGCTTGATCCATCGTAATTGTCGCCGGCATATTCGTCGTACCGCCGCGCGAAGTTGTACAGCATGCGCGGGCTGACCGAGTCCAGCGTCGAAGGCATGCTGGCTTTTCGCCAACGCAGATAGTTGATGACGCACGCCAGGCCAAAGCCGGTGCATGCGCCTTCCTGTCCCTGATCCAGGATCAGGCCGGCGCTGCTGTAGGCAGGTAGAAGTTGCTGTACGTACTCGTCGCTGGGCGAGCAGTCGGGCAGGCTGACCGGTGGCGGCGTATAGGAACGATCGCGCAAGTCGACGGGGTCTTTGCTGGCGGTGAATTTGCGGGCCGGCGTCGGGGCAGTGGCCGTCTTGCGGGCACGTGCCGTACGACTTGCGCGGGCAACCACCGGCCACACCGAGTCCGCCAGCTGAAACACGCTGCGAAACTTGTCGAGCCCGTAGGTGCCGCCATTGACCAGCTTGCGCGCTGCGGCGTAGTTGTTGGACGCAAGCGCCGCGCGCATCTTGTCAGCGGCATGATTGAGAAACACGGCCAGCAGCACGGCTGCCGCTTCAGGCGCGTTCGCCAGGTCCGGAAAGCTTTCGATATCCAGGCCGATCTGCGCCGCGTAGGTGTGATAGTTCGCTCGCCCCGTCAGCTGCACAAAGCCGCGGCCTTTAAAGCGCGCGCCATCACCGGGCTGTGTGTTGCCGAGCGAGGTGCGCCCATCGTAGGCGCTGTAGGCTGGCATGCCCGGCGTCGTGTTGAAGTGCGAGGGAAACTCGGAGATTGGCACGAAGCCTTCGGTCTCCGCGCGAATGGTGCCTAGCGCGGCGCAGATCATCGGGCGATCGCGCAACCCGACGACGTTCAAGGCTGCCGCCACATAGGGAAGGTTGCGGGCAATATTGGACGCCTTGGTGGCTGGGAAGAGCTGCTTAACCGCATCCACGGTGATTGGCACGTCGGTCGCCCGCAAGGCGACCATGCCCAGGACGCTCTGGCAATACGGACCAACGATCCCATCCGCCACCAGGCCAATGCCCGATTGCCAGCGTCGGACCGCGGCGTCAGTGAGGTCGTCGAAACGATTGCCCGCCGCCAGGCCGGGAAACGCCCCGGCGTCTGCCTGCAGTGCCGATGCCAGTTTCTTGCGCAATTGCGTGACATCCGGCCCTGTTGCGTCCTTCATCAGTAGCATGGCCACGGTTCATTCTCCTGGTTATTTCGCGACGAATGCTTGCCGCCTTCGCACGCTGCCCATGGGGTGGTGGTCGTATTGAGCCAGCCAAGCTATGCACCGGGGATGTCGTGCCCCTGGGGTCCTAAGTCGTCGGCTCCGGAAACTTCCAGGCGCCGCTCAGGATCGCGTCCCTCGGCCGGTAAAGCCTGACGGTGTAGTTCCAGCCGGGCATGATGGGAAGGCAGTTGGGGATCGTGCCATTGCAACCGCCGAACTGGACGACGATGGAGCCGTCGGCGCTGCGTTTGGCGGTGATGTTGTTGAGCGTGTACGCGTTCAGTGCGTTCTTTTCGAAATAGCCTTTGGCGTCGTAGACGCTGATCGACCAGAAGGCATCGACCGGTACGTCCTTGACGGTGAGGTGGTAGACCGTCTTGCCATCATTGTTTGGCGGCGTGACGCCGAGATAGGTGGCGTCCTTGTCGGGGTTGCCGCCCCAGCCGGCTGCGGTGCCCAAGAGATGCGCGACGGGGTCGACGTCACCTTTCTTGCCGAACGCGTCTTTGAAACCGTTGGCGGATGAGGCAAGCACGAGCAGCGCATCGCGGATCTTCTTCTGGCTTACCGGATCCCAATGCGGCACGTCGAACGTGCCGCGGCTTGCCTGGGAGACCTTGATGGCGTCCTGTAGTGCATGGACGGCCTGCAGGTCTTTTGCGTCCTTGGGGTCGACCAGGGTGCGGATGGCAACGGCCATATACCGAGTGCCCACCTTCTCTTTGTCGAAGGTGTAGCTGCCCGCGCCGTAAACCACGGCAGGCACGTAGTGGTCTTCATTGATGGCTTGCAGCGACATGAAGCGCTTGCCGGCGTCGGGCAGGGTGATGGTGACCGGGCCGGCATCCAGGTCAAAGACGCCAAAGGTATAGAGCGTGTCGCGGTTGAGACGGATGACATCCTGCTTGTCGATGGAGGCGGGTTCGCGTTCGGAACGAAGAACGCCGAGGCCGCCGCGTTTTACCAGGGACGCGAGGTACGTATCGGATTCGGCGCGGGCGAAGTTGTTGATCGTGACGGGCGTAACGTCCGTCGGCGCCGCACCTGCGTGGACGTACGCGGTGCTGAGGAGGGCGATGCCAAGGGCGGTGCGTAAGGTCGGTATGCGCATGGCGTTTCCGATGGTTGTAAACGGGCGACGGATGATGTCCAGAAGGCGCGAGGGTCACGGCTGTTGCGGCGGGCGCAGCGACCATGGCCGTAGCGGGCACGTGCGGCATCGAGATTTAGCGCAGGGCCGCGAGCTGGCGCTCAGCTTGCGCCGGCAGCATCGATGCCTGCATCGGTAAAACCCATCAAGTGGATTCAGTAGTTTTACCTAGCTCGCCGACGCCAGACGCTTAAGTTTTTTTTGGGCGCCTGTGCATCCGTTGACCGCGCGCATCCGTATCTAACAGTGCTTCCAGTCGGAAGTCGCCAGCTACGGAGATGAACATGAAGAGCAATCAACGTGCACGTTCGATGCTTCTTGGGGTGGGTCTTGCACTGGGCGCTACTTCGCTTTCGCCATGGCCGATGGCCGGCAGCATGGACGCGCCAGCCTGCTGCAACTTCGCACGTGCCTGGACGCATGAACACACCACTGAACCACGACGA
Organism: Dyella sp. 2YAF14; assembly: GCF_052114725.1. Lineage (NCBI taxonomy): Bacteria > Pseudomonadati > Pseudomonadota > Gammaproteobacteria > Lysobacterales > Rhodanobacteraceae > Dyella > Dyella sp. 2YAF14. Next base: position 27,815 of record NZ_JBFRFH010000003.1, read on the forward strand.
CTCCCAGCTGCGCTACGCCGAATATGTGCTTGGCGTGCTGGATGCCGATGCGCGCGCCGCCGTGGCACACGAGCTGCAAACCAGCGACGAGGCCGCTACCGCCGTGAAGCTTTGGCATCGCAGATTGCAGCCCATGAGTGAGGAGATTGCGCCGGTCGAGCCGCCCGATCATGTGTGGACTCGCATCCAGCAGGCGCTGCGCCTGGATGCACGGGAGCGCGCATACACCCGGCCCCGCCTGTGGGACAGCCTGCGTTTCTGGCACTGGTTCGGCCTGGGCGAGAGCGCCTTGGCCGCGGCGTGCCTGCTGTTGCTGTTTGTGAGCATGGGGCCGCGCACGAGGCCGGGCGCGCCAGCGGTTGCGTTCATGGCATCGACCATCACCCAGACGAATGGTGAGGTGGGTTGGACGGCTACGATGGATATCCAACAGGCCCGCATCATTGTCGTGCCGGTGGCGCCAAGCTCCTTCGCCCAAGGCAAGGCGCCGCAGTTGTGGCTGGTGCCTTCAGGTCAAAAGCCCATTTCGGTCGGCATGATTGCCGCCAACGCACCTACCACGTTGAAGCTCGATCCTGTTCTGCTCGCGCAACTGGGACCCACGGCCGCCCTCGCGGTATCGGTGGAGCCCATCAGTGGCTCGCCGACGGGCCAGCCCACCGGGCCCGTTGTCGCCACGGGCGCCATCGGCGCCGCGCCGGACAGCGGCGGGCAGCCCCATACGGCAAGCTTGTACTTGCCACGGTGGAGATGGTGGAGTTAGTCGCTGGCGTCCGTCGGAGCCAGCGCGCCATCAGGCGGGAACGTAGGTCAGTCGGATCACATCCCCGTCGATGACATCATTGGCCACGAGGCGAAGCCGCGGCCGAGGGCCGGCGAAGTACGGCCTGCCTTGACCAAGCACGACGGGGTGCAGATAGATCTGATACGCGTCGATAAGACCAAGCTCGGTCAGGCTGCGCGCCAGACCGGGACCGGCGACTTCGATCTCCCCGGTGAGCTCGGCCTTCAGCCGCCGTATGGCAGCCTCGATGTCATCGGCGACAAGGGTGGCGTTGGGGCCGACCGACGACAGCGTGCGCGACACGACCCATTTCGGCTGGCGCCGCCACGCCATGGCGAAGTCGCGTTCGTCTGCGTTCCACTCGGGAGAGTCTTCGTCCCAGTAGCGCATGATCTCGTACATGCGGCGGCCGTACACGCTGCCCGTCAGGTTCTGCACCTGCTCTACGAAGTGACGAAACAGCAATGGACTGGGCCCAAACTTGTCGTGGTCGACATAGCCATCGAGGGACTGGTTCATTGCGAAGACAAGCGTGGCCATGGAAAGCCTCCCAGGCAGAAGCGGTCAGCTATGGCGGAGAAAGGCGCGCACCTCAACCGGTGCCCGGCAGGCGACGACGGCCTTGCGTCCCCAGCTCAGCGCCTCGTCCATGTTGGCGGCATCCAGTATCCAGAAACCGCCAACATGCTCTTTGGCCTCGGCGTACGGGCCGTCGGTAACCAGCACCTCGCCGCTGGACTGCTTGCGCAGAGACCTCGCCTTGCCAGGCGACTCCAGGCCGCCGGCGAACAACCGGGCGCCTGCGGCGATCATCTCCTCGTTGAGCCGGTGGATATCGTTGATCATCGCTTCGCCTTCCTGCGACGGGTCATAGTTGTCGGGGTGATGAATGGCAACCAGATACTGTGGCATGACGACTCCCGTGAACACCCTGAGGCGGGCACAATGCCTGCCCTCACTGTCATGACGAACGGCAGGACGCGGATTCGACACGTCGTGCGAAAAACGTTTCGCGTGGACGCGGCATCCCGCGTGGCTAGGTCTCTTCCGGAGGAGGTTGCAGCGTCACGGCCAACTCCTCGAACGTGGCGATCTGGTCGTTCAGTGCATCGTGCAATTCGCTCTGGCGCGTCATCAGCGTCTCGATGGAACCGGCCTGCTTGAGCTTCTTCAGCTCGCCGTCGAACAGTAACCACTGCGCCGTCAGCGCTTCTACGTTGTTCTTCGCGTAGTGACGCATTTCCTTGAGTTGCGCCAGCACATCGTTGACGTGTTCAAGCGGCGTCTTCGTAACTGCAGTCATGGCGATACCTCGGGTTTCCCAGGGTTTGCCTAGCGTAGCGGCGCAAAGCTGGCTGTCGCCGAAACGGCAGCACGACCGCGCAATGCTTGCCATGGAGCGCGCTGACGACGACGTCCGGACGCCCACAGCCAGGCCCCGCTGCGGCAGCTTGGGAGTCACGAAACAGCGCCCATGAATCAACCAGCGCCACCGCCTGTAATTGAGACTATTCTTATAGATGCTGTCGATCGTGTGCGCCTAATCTGACTGATCGAATCGACAAGGCTGGGCACGTTTATGCATCGCTTTCACGGCCTGACCATGATTGCCTCACCTTCCAGTGGGTCGCGGCAGGGGGGCTGTCGGTGGGTGCTGTGGTCGCTGTTCCTGCTGTGCGCGTCGCTGTCGTTCGTTGCATCCGCCACGCAGGTCCCGCCCGATGTGCCGGTCAAGCCGGACGCCCAGGTCGCGCTGAGCGCAGAGGAGTCGGCCTGGATCGCTCGGCACCCAGTGGTCGACGTCGGCATTTTTGCGGGCAATCACTTTCCCATCGAGGCCTGGGTGGCGGGCGGGGCCGAAGGCATTGGCGTGGAATACGCCAAGCTGCTTGCTGGCCGCGTAGGACTCAGGTTGCAGTTTCGTCCGTTCACGGACTGGGATGCGGTGACCTTCAGCGATTCGGGCAAGCCCATTCCTTTCGACTTGCTGGTGGGCCAGCCGTACCGGCGTAGCGATCGCCTTGAATACCTCAACCCCTACGTCGAAGCCAGCCTGGTGCTGGTTGCTCGCAAGGGTGACCTGAAGGTCCGCACCGAGGCCGATGTGGTCCATGGGCGGATCGCGATGGAGCGTGTCGCCCGCGTCTACAACAAGATCATCAAGGATCGTTTCCCCCAGGCCACACTCATCTTCACCGACGATGGCCGCGAGGCGCTGGACATGGTGGCCCAGGGCGTGGCCGACGCGTACATCGGTTCCTCCGCACGCACGCGCTGGCTGCTGACGGAGCGCGAGCACGACGACGTCACCATCCTTCAGCGCCTTGCCGATATCCCGCCGCTGCAGGCCTCGTTGGCGGTGCCGCGCGATCACCTGGTGCTGGCCTCCATCCTGCGCAAGGCCGAGGCCACCGTGCCGGCGAACCAGCTCGCCAGTCTTCGCCAGCAATGGGGTATGGACGAGGACTTCACTGCGCCGCTTCCACGCAGCACGGCGATCTCCGATGCCGACCGCCAGTGGCTCGCCGGCCTGGGCACGCTGCGCGTGGGCTACGAAACCGATCGTTATCCGTATAGCTTCATCAACAAGGACGGCATGCTCGATGGCCTGGCCGAAGACTATCTCTCGCTGATCAAGAAAGAGCTCGGCCTGCGTTTTGAATTGGTGCCTGCACGCGACCTGGACGAACTGCAACGCCGCGTCGGCGCCAATGAAGTGGACATGGTCGCGGCCGCGATGCCCGCCGACTACGACGCCGGGGCCATGGTATTCAGCCGCCCGTACGAGCGGTTTCCTGAAGTCATCGTGGCGCCGCTGCATGGCGCCGCGATCGCCGGCCCGGAAGACCTGCGCGGCAAGAAGGTGGCTGTGCGCGAAGAGGCGGGTCTGCTCGCCGGTCTCAAGATGCTGCTGCCGCGCAGCGAACTGGTGCCGGTCGCCAGCAATGAAGCAGGGTTGCGCCTGGTCGAAAAAGGCGAAGTGTCGGCCTACATCGGCACCTTGCCCGCCATTGATGCGCTGATCCGCGATCGCTATGCCGCCACCCTGCGAGTGGTGGCGCCTGCGGGTCTGGATCAGGACATCACCTTTGGCGTCAGTCGCGACAAGGCCCGTCTTGCGGGCTTGATCGATCGCGTGATTGCGGGCGTCAAGGACAATCAGCGGCAGGCGATCCGCACGCGCTGGCTGCGCGCCGACTACAGCTACGGCGTGCCGTGGAACTGGGTGCTGATCGGATTGCTGGTGGTGGCGTCCATCGTGGCCATCATCGGTTTTGCCTATAAGCGCATGAGGGATGCCGAAGCGAGGGCTCGTGCATCCGAGCAGCGACTGGTCGACACCAACGAAAATCTCCCTGGCGTGGTGATCCGTCTGCACGTGGATGCCGCGGACCGCCGCACCTATGAATCAGTGAGCGGGCCCTCGATGGCCATCTTCGGCATGTCCCGCGAGGACATTCTTGCCGGCCACGCCGGCCCGCTCGAAGCGGCCGTCGATGAGGATCGCGAGATGGTCCAGAAGGCGGTGGATCAAAGCCTGCGATCGAAGCATTCGGGCGTGGTCGAGTTCAAGACCAGGGTGAACGGCGTGACGCGCTGGATTCGCGCCTTGGGCGGCGAACCCAAGCCCAGTGGGAAAGGCGGCTATTTCTGGAGCGTCTACTGCGCCGACGTCACCATCGAAAAGGAACAGGAGCGGGCACTGGTGGAGGCGAAGGCCACGGCCGAGGCGGCGGTGGCCGCCAAGGGTGCGTTCCTGGCCATGATGAGTCACGAAATCCGCACGCCCATGGCCGGCGTACTGGGGTTGGTGGAGTTGCTCTCCAAGACGCCGCTGAGCACCGAGCAGTCGCACATGGTCGGCATGGCGCAGGATTCGGCGGTGGCGCTGCTGCAGATCCTCGACGACATCCTGGATTTCTCGCGCATCGAGGCCGAGAAGCTCGAACTGGAGCCGCAGGCATTCGACCTGCGCCTGCTGGCCGACAGTGCGGTGGGCACCTTCGCGGCACGGGCGCAAGAGAAACACCTGCGCCTTTACCTGGTGCTGGACTGGCGACTCGCGTCGGAATATCGAGGCGACGCCAATCGCATTCGGCAGATCATCAACAACCTGATCAGCAACGCCCTCAAGTTCACCGCGTCCGGACACGTCAAGCTGCGTATCGATCTGCTCGGCGAGGTCAAGGGAGGGCAGCGCCTGCGATTCAGCGTCACCGATACGGGCATGGGCATCTCGCCTGATCAACTCAATCGCCTGTTCCAGCCGTTCACCCAGGCGGAGGCGTCCACCACCCGACGTTTTGGCGGCACGGGCCTGGGCCTGAGCATCTGTCGCCGCCTGGCGGGCATGATGGGCGGCGACGTTCGCCTTGAAAGCAAGGTGGGCGAGGGCACGCGAGCCACCGTCGAAGTGGTGCTACCGGTGCTGCAGGGCACCAGCATCATTCCCGGTATCGAAGGCAAGCGGGCCCTGGTCTGCACGCGTGACGGCATGTTCGAGCGCGAGTTGGCCAACGCGTTGTCTGCGATGGGCTTTAGCGTGATCGAGACGGATGCGGAGGACGTCGTGGAACTCAGTAAAGACGATGCGGACGTCTATATCGCGGACGCGCGTCTGATCGAGCAAGGCGTCATCGTGGAGGGTGTGCCGGCGATTCACGTGATACCCGATACCGATACGCGGGGCTTTTATCGTGAAGGCGGCAAGATGATGCTCTGCGGCAGTCCCTTGTTGTGGCGGTCAGCGGTAGAGGCGTGCCGCGCGGCGCTGGGCCTGGACTCGGCGGGCGACAAGGAAAGCGTTGCCGCGCCCCGCCAGGCGCGCTCCGCCCGGATCCTGGTGGCCGAAGACCATCCCATCAATCGCGCCGTGATCGAGCGACAGCTGGATCTTCTGGGTTACGCATGCACCATGGCCGAGGATGGCCAGCGCGCCTGGGAGGCGCTGGCTGCCGCCCACTACGACCTGCTGCTGACCGACTGTCACATGCCCGTGCTCGATGGTTATGCGCTGTCGCAGCGCATACGCGATGCGGAAGTCGAAACGGGCGCCCACATGCCCATCATTGCGCTCTCGGCCAGCGCGTTGCCGGAGCAGGTGGAAAAGTGCCGGCGGGCCGGCATGGACGACTTCCTCGCCAAGCCTGCCCGCCTGGAAGAGTTGCAACAGAAGATTGAAAGCATGGTCGGCAGCCTGGCGAAAGTCGTCGATCGGCAAACCCAGGCCAGTGACGATGCAGTGACTCAGCTGGTCGCCATCTTCGGTTCGGAAGAACAAGTCGAGACGCTGTTGCACGGCCTGCTGGAAGCAGGGCGGTCGGATCTCGCCAGATTCGACGAGGCGGTGAAGGCGGGCGATACAACCGCCCAGCGCGATGTGCTCCATCGCATCACCGGCTCACTGCAATTGCTGCGCATGGGCCTGCAGGAACCGGCGCCCGGTCTAAGCGTCAACGAACGCCGCGACGCCGTCCTCGCCGAACTATCGCAGGTCGATGGAATGATCGAGCGATTGGAAGCGAAACGCCTGGTCCGGCAGCGCTGAGGTTAAACGCCACCGCGCGCGACCCTGTAGGAGCGCACTTGTGCGCGACCGAAGCGCCACCGTAACACCGCTCCCCCAGGTGGTCGCGCACAAGTGCGCTCCTGCAAACGGCCGTCCACAGACGAAGTCACCGCTTGGGTCGGCGTTTGCGCAGCCGTTTGGCATTACTCATCGCCCGCTGGCGATACGGCTGCAGACCGGCCGTGAGCATGGCGGCAGACGAGCGCGATGCGCTGGCGGCGATGCCAGAGGAGGTGACGGCCTTGCGACCGCTCAGTCCCGTGCTCGCCATCCACTGGTTCCACCAGAACTTCGAGGCGGTGGCGCTCGCGCTCATCATCATGGCTGTGGCTGATTGCTGCGCGGCTGCCACCTTCTCCGTCACCATCGTGGTCAATTCCCTTTGATCGGCCGCGGAGGGCGGGTTGCTCATGCCACTGATCTGAGCACTGCGCCGCAGGACCACCTCCGCCGAGGCGCCCAACATCTGTGTCGATTTCGCCGCCAGATCCCACCACCAGGCGATGGGCAACGCCTGGGTGAGGGCCCTGTTTTTCCGGATCGGCATGGCTGGAGTCCTGAGGGCTGCGAAGTGAGACAAAAAAGAGGGGCAGGGTCCGAATGCGGTACGGACGCTGCCCCGGTGCGAATGGCCTTGATGTCCTTGCCCGGTCGGAGAATCCAGCCTGGGTAGTGCGGACTCGCAGCCGATCGCCCGTGCATCCTTCCGCATCGCTCGTTGCGGCGGTGTGTAAATTGCCGGCGCGGCTTGTTATGGCTGCTGTGCCGATGTCGCAGGCGCAGGCTCGGGCCGCAAATCTTCATGCATCGCGGCGCGGTAGAAACCTGCGGCAAGGATAACCAGCAGTGCGACGATGAAGACGATCAAGGCCGCTCGGCGTGAAAATTTCATGACATGGGCTGACTGGCGAAACGATGAACTGTGCGTGGCTGCATGTATCGATGTTGTCGACGTTCTGTGGTGGATGTGCGATGTCGCGGACCGGTCACCATGACGCGCCGAGGGTAGTACCATCACGCACGAACGAGAACCCACGGAGCCTTCCATGACACCTCTCGACAAAACCCTGCGCCGCGAAGTCACCATCGATGGCGAGACCTATACCCTGGTGCTCGACGCGAATGGTTTGAAGTTGACGCCTCGCGGTCATCGCAAGGGCACGGAACTCCAGTGGAAGGACATCGTCAGCGGCGACGCCGCCGTGGCGTCGGCACTCAATGCATCGGCGGCGAACGACAGCGCCTGAAGGCTGCGCAGGAGGCTGGGCCACCTATCGGTGACCGAGCCTACGATCTCGCTTCGAGCGCCTTCATGACTGTCGCCAGGCTCTGCCTGGTCGTGTCGATGCCTTCCCATGGGTCGGCACGTTGCCGCTTCAGTCGTGCAAGAGCAGAGCGCATGTCGAACTGCGAAGCACTTTTCAGGCGGCTCAGCTCGCTCCAGCGCAAGGGCATGGCGACAGGTGCGCCTGGGCGGCCACGCAGCGAATAGGACGCCACTGCCGTGGCGCCGCGGCCGTTGCGCAGATAATCCACGTAGATCCTGCCTGCGCGTCGCGTCTTGGAACTGACCGACACGAACTCCAGCGGGTACATCGATTCGAGCGCCTGCGCAAAGCCGTGCGCGAAGGACTTCACCTCGTCCCACGGTGCCACCGGCTTCAAGGGCGCCACGACGTGCAGCCCTTTGCCGCCGGTGGTGCGCAGGAAGCTCTTCAAGCCAAGCTGATCCAGGAGCTTGTTGAGCAGGCGAGCGGCGGCCTTCACGCGGGTCCATTCGACATCGGGGCCTGGGTCCAGATCGAACACGATGCGATCGGCGCCATCAGGGTCATCGATATGCGCACCCCAGGGATGGAACTCGATCGCGTTGTATTGCACCAGCTCGATGATCGAGTCCGCGCTGTCCGGATAGAGGTAGACAGCAGAGGCGCCGGTTTCCTCTTTCAGGCGGACGGAGCCGACATGATTGAGGCCGCCGGTTGGCAAGTGCTTCTGAAAGAAGCTGGGCTTGTTGATGCCGCCGGGCCAACGAATCACGGACATCGGCCGGTTGATGACGCCAGGCAGGAACCACGTCATGGCTGCCGTATAGTAGTCGACGATGTCCTGCTTGGTGATGCCTTCCCCGTGATAGACCACGCGATCGGGATGTGTGATGACGATGCCTGCCGGTTCGGTCGACGTGCCACGGCGCGACTTTGCAGCCCCATGGCTTTTGCCGATGCGATCGCCACTGCGTAAGTCCCTGGGTGACTTGTCCGGCCGCATGGCCTTGAGACTGGGTTGCCGCAATAGTCCGTGATTGCCGATGCCGCGATAGAACACCTCGGCCACCGCGGTCGGCGCAATCCAGTGGGCATCGCGAGGCGCTTCGCTCGCATGCTTGATGGTGGGCGAACGCGAGCCGGCGCGCGCCAGCGTGCGGGTGAGTTCACGCAGCATCGCGTCGGTAAAGCCTGAACCCACGCGACCTACGTAACTCCACTCGCCAGCGGGCGCAGGCCTGGCCAGCAACAGCGAGCCAAATCCCTTCCTCGATCCCTTGGCAGCGGTATAGCCCACCACGGCGAACTCATCGGACTGCAGGCGCTTCACCTTGACCCAGTCGTCGCCACGTCCACCCCGATAAGGCGAACCGACGCGCTTGCACATGATGCCCTCGAGGTGGTGGGCGCTCGCACTCTCAAAGGCCGCTTCGCCGCCACCCACGATGTGGCTGCTATAGGCAAGCTGGGATGGGGCGTCCTGGAGCAGGCGCTGCAGCGCCTCTTTGCGATGGATCAGGGGCGAGCGGGAGAGGTCGTAGCCTTCCAGATAAGGCAGGTCGAACAGCACATAGGCCAGCGGCGACGCGCGTTCGCCCGACAAGGTCTGCTGCAAGGCGTTGAAGTCCGATTGTCCATCGACGAGGGCAATCAGTTCACCGTCCAACTGCGCCGAGTTCAGCCCGAGCGCCTCGATGGCCTGCCTGATCTCGGGCAGCTTGTGGGTCCAGGGCAGGGCATTGCGCGACCAGCATTCCACCTGTCCGTCGGTGATCGAGGTGAGGATGCGATAGCCATCCCACTTCACCTCGTTGAGCCAGTCGTCACCCGTGGGAGGCGCGTCGCGTAACGTCGCCAACTCCGGCTTGAAAAAGCCCCTGGGTGCGACTCGCTTCTTGGCGCCCTCGACTTTGGCGATCCATCGCGAGGGCGATACGCGTCGCTTGCCGGCGGTTGGAGCGTGTCGGCGCTTTGAGTGCGTCAACTTCTGCGCCACCTCTTTCGCGCCGCCGCTCTTTCCCGATGCTCGCCTAGTGCTGGCAACCATGGTCGCGTCGAGCAGGTCATCGGCCTCGACCTTGGACACATAGGCATCCTCGTCCTTGATCAGGAACCACACGGGCTTCTTTTCCTGGCGATGACCTCGAACCAGGTGCCAGCCACCCTTGAGCCGCTGGCCGAACAGCTCGAAGCGCAGATGTCCTTTCTGAAGTTGCGCCTCCGCATCGCCCGAGGTCGCCCACACCCCCGTGTCGAAGGTATCGACGTGACCTGCGCCGTAGCCATCGGGAATATCGCCGTGGAAGGAGGCATACGACACCGGATGGTCTTCCACCTCCACGGCGAGCCGTTTCACCTTGGGGTCGTAGCTGGGTCCCTTGGGGCAGGCCCAGCTCTTCAGTACGTCTCCCACCTGCAGCCGGAAGTCGTAATGGCGCCGCCGCGCGTGATGCAGTTGCACCACAAACAGTTCACGCCCAGCCTTTCCGACGGACTTTTCTGGACGAGGCTCTGGCGTTTTGTCGAAGTGCCGCTTGCGGGCGTAGTCGCGTAGTGACATGGCTGTCTTCCCGCCGCCATGGCGGCTTGCCTGGTCGTGACTGGGTGGCGTCTCATGGGGTCGCGCAACGTCGATCCACCTCATGCAGCGCAACGATTCTCACGGGGCAGGTGAATCGACCGTCAACCTTTTGCAGACACGAAGCCCGACGTGCACCTCCTGTTTAGCCTGTCTCGCGACATGCACGTTGAGAGCGCGAGGCTTAGTAGTCCTGCGCAAGTCGCGCCGTCCAACGGCAACGGTGCTGCTCGCTGCATGACCTTCCAAAGGCCATCACGTGCGGATTGCGCCTTGAGCGGGCGTTGGCGCGGTTCCTGCTTTGGCCGGCCTGAGGCTCGTACGGCGCCTGGGTCGCCTCTGCTCGCTCCATCTTCATGCCGTTCCAACATCTCCTGAGTAACCTTCAGTTGATTCCAGGCGAAGTAACAGTGGTCACACCTGATCCGAGATATCCACTGGAGGTTGTTAGTCATGACATATGGAACTTTGAAACGAACGCTGTTGCTCGCCGGTATGGCCATCGCCATGGCAACCGCCGTACCCGCCATCGCCGCGGATCAAGCGGTGCATGTGCGCGGCACGGTGACGGATGTCACCGCCACGGGCTTTACGGTGCAGACGGCGACGGGCGCGCAGAACGTCGCGATCGCAGCCGATACCCATATCGCCGGCGTGGTGCCCAGCAATCTGGATGCGATCCAGCCAGGCTCCTACATTGGTTCGGCCAACGTGCCGCACGGCGCCGCCGCCAACGCCCTGGAAGTCGTGGTGTTTCCGCCGGCGATGAAGGGCACGGGCCTGGGTGATTACGCCTGGGATCTGCCCGCCCATGGCGGTGCCGGGTCGGCCATGACCAACGGCAGCGTGAAGTCGTCGGCGATGACCAATGGCACCGTCAAGAGCAGCGCAGCCGGTGGTTCGGCCATGCATTCGGCGATGACCAACGGCACGGTGAAGACGGCTGATGGCAGTGGCGCACGCACGCTGGTGGTCGACTACGGCTCGGGCGAGAAGACGATCAATGTGACGGCGAACACGCCGATCGTGACCTTCGCGCCAGCCGACAAGAGCGCCATCGTCAAAGGTGCGAAGGTCTTCGTGGCCGGCAAGCCGGGCAATCCGGTGGCTGCCGGGTTCGTGGCAGTCGGGCTGAACGGTACTGCGCCGCCGATGTAACAGGCATTGCGTCGAGGCCATCGCGGTCGATCCGGACTTGTCCATGCACCATGGACAAGTCCGGACTCCACGTGCGCTGCGCGACCCGGGTTCCGGCCTCGGGTCAGATGCCCGCGTACCACTCGTAACCCTGGTCTTCCCAATAACCGCCCTTGCCGTCGCCGATATCCTTGAACGAGCTCACCAGCTCGATGCGGCTGATGTATTTGGCCTGCTTGTAACCTAGCTGCCGGCCAAGGCGCAGGCGCAAGGGTGCGCCGTTCGGTACCGGCAGCGGCTGGTCGTTCAATTCAAAGGCCAGCAAAGTCTGCGGATGTCTTGCTTCGCGGATGTCCACGCTTTCGTAGTACGGCGTGTCCGCGTCCATTTCGTCAAAGCAATGAAAGACGACAAAGGCTGCCTGTGGACTCACGCCCACGTGGTCGAGCACGGCCGAGAGTACAGTGCCGCGCCACTTGCCGATCGCGCTCCAGCCTTCCACGCAATCGTGCCGGGTGATCTGGGTGCGGTCATCCAGCGCCTTCAGGTCGTCAATCGATAGCATCGCCGGATGCGTCACCAGTCCGTCCACTTGCAATTTGTAGTCGCGGAACTGGTTGGCCATCAATGCCTGATAGGCAGGCGTGTCCGGCATGGTGGTGCCATTGGGATGAAACACCGGGGAGATCTCGGCCTCGGAGTATTCCTTTGCCATGGCGGTGGAGGGCGACAGCAGCGTCTGCACGCGACGATTCAACCCTTCGGCGCTGCCCAATACCCGGGCGCCCAGGCCGCTCTGTGAAATACGGTCGCAACCCGCGAGGAAGATGCCCGCGGCACCCATGCCGGCCATACGCAGAAACGATCGGCGATCACTCATGGCGAGGGTCCTCCACGATCGGCATTTGTTCGGCAGTGGCGCGCTCGGGAGACATGGCGGGCGCCGCTGGCTCAGGCTTGGCATCGACAGTCGCCGCCGGTCCGGGCTTGACCTTGTAGTAGCCGGTAATCATGCCGCGCAACTGGTTGAAGACCCCGCTCACCAATACCTCGAAGACATGAATCACCACGAAGGCGACAAACGCCCAGGCGATGATGAAGTGAATCGACCTTGCTGACTGGCGTCCACCCACCGCTTCGACCAGGGGCGAAAGCACCGCATCCAGGCGCGGAGACATCGCCAGGCCCATCAATACGATGCCGATGCCGAAGATGAAGATCACGGTCAGATAAGCAAGCCGTTGCAGAATGTTGTAGCGCAGCGCCTCGTCCCCATGGGGGTGCTTGAACCGGATGTGATCGACGATGGAGCGGCCGATGCCACGCCAGTCCGCACGTGTCGGCCACATATCGCGTTGCAGGTGCTTATGCGCGAATGAGTAGGCGATATAGCAAAGCCCATTGAGCACAAACACCCAGGCAAAAAAGAAATGCCAGCGCCGGCCCATGGCCAGCCAGCCCGCGCTGGGCACCGTCAGCCAAGAGGGAAAACCCCGCGCGGTCGGCGTGCCGTCGCTGCCTTTGGACACGCCCAGTACGCCGGTCGTGGTGACCTGGTGCTGGCCAACCCGCGTGGTGCCGACCAGATTGCCGGCCGTATCTTCATGTGCATCCAGGGCCAGCCAGGCCGTGCCCTCGTCGGAGCGATTGCCCCAGTAGAGATTGGGATGCGCATTGAAGATCTGCAGGCCGCTGAGCAGCATCAGGGTCAATGCGATCACATTGATCCAGTGCATGATCCGGATCGGCAGCGTATGACGATAGACCAGCCGTGAAGCCGTCGACGACGACCTGGGTGTCACGGAAACACTAGGGGACTCGACGGCGCTGGGGGCGTTCATGTCGTTGCACCTGGGTGTGGCGATGACGGGCCAGTATGCGAACAGTGTACTCGCCTGAAGATGCGCAGACACTTGCTTGCCCGGTGGCTTGCCGCATGGTGAAAGGCTGTTGACGATAGCGCAGGTAGTTGCGCTTACAATCGATCGATGGACTATCAACTCATCATCAAGTTCTGGCGCAAGTCGCTGGCCGACGAAGCCTTCCTCGCAACGATCGAGGCAAGGCTGAAGGAGGCCCTGGGCCATACCGTCGAGCTGGAGGGCTACGATGTCAGCCCCAAAGAGATCAATCTTTTCATGCTCGCGTCCGATCCGCGGCTATCCTTTCGGCGCGCAAAAGACGTGTTGGAAGAACTGGGCATAACGAACGGCGTTTCCGCGGCATTCCGGGTGGCTGGCGGATCGAGCTTCACCTCGATCTGGCCGGTGCGCGCCACGCGAAAGTTCAAGCTTCCCTAGTGCCTGTTCGCCTGAAGCCATACCCTCATGCGGGCACTGGCGCACGCGCAAGCTGATGCCCGGCGATATCGCGGACTACTCACCTCAGAGGCCCTGAGCCGGTTCATGGGCCCGGGATGTCAGCCAAGTTCCTGGGCGAGTCCAATAAGCAGTCCTTCAGGTCCGCGGATGTAGCAGAGGCGATACGCGTCTTTGTACTGGACGACGTCGCCCACAAGCTGCGCGCCACGCTTGCGAAGCCTCTCGAGCGTCTCATCGACATCATCCACGGTGAACATGACGCGCAAGTAGCCCAGCGCGTTCACCGGAGCGTTCCGGTGATCGGCGATTGTTGGCGGAGCGAGAAACCGGGAGAGCTCGAGCCGGCTGTGGCCGTCGGGCGTGCGCATCATGGCAATCTCGACGCGTTGATCGCCCAATCCCGTGACGCGTCCGGCCCATGCTCCTTCGATCATGGTCCGCCCCTCGAGATCGAGGCCGAGCTCGCGAAAGAAAGCGATCGTCGCGTCGAGGTCCTCGACCACGATGCCTACGTTGTCCATCCGTTTAAGCGCCATGGATGCAACTTACTCGCGGGCCATTGTCCTGACAACGGACCGTGGAGTGCGTGTTCATTCGGCCGCGAGGGCAGGAGCCACGCCCGGCGACCCGCTTGCACGGCAGGTCATTTCGGCTCTAGGATGTACCGTGGTACCACGGTACCTCAATTGCAATGAGCGGACGGCGTGGTCGAGAGCCACCTACCTGGCTGGGGGTTTCAATGAGCATGAAGATGATACTGATCGGCCCTGTAGCCGCGTCCCTGGCGATCGGCCTGGGAGTGGCGGTGGTGCATTCGCAAGGCGATGCGAAGGAGGGGCACGGTGTGCTTGCCGCACACGGCATCCACGGCGTGTCGATCCCTTCATCCCATACAGGAGCTCCATCGATGTATGCAGAACGCGAGTTCGACTTCGACTTGCCGGGAACCGTGGCGGCGCTGGCGCCCTATTTTGGGCCGGTAAAAGAGCGAGAGTGGGCGCCTGACTGGAACCCTGAATTTGTGCGCCCCGCCGGTGGCGGCCAGGAAGTCGGCGCCGTTTTTCAGACGAAGTCGCAGTGGGGCGCTGCAACCTGGGTCATGGATCGCTACGAGCCCGCGCAGGGCAAGGTCGGCTATCTCATCTTCATTCCAGCGACGGGAGTGTCGCGCTACGACATTTCGCTGAGCCAGAGAGATCCGGCAACCGTGCACGTGCACGTGTGGTGCAGTCGCACGCTGCTGAAAAACGCCGATGCCAGGTACCTCGCCGAGTTCGAGCAGTTTTTCACGGCGCAGGGCCCGGAGTGGCGCGACGCGATCGTCGGCATGCTTGCGCACTCCACCGCGCAACCCCACTAATCGGAATCGAGCAACTCCAATGAGCGACGCGATCACCTCAAGCAACACGATCGATTTTCTGGAGACGGCGGCGAACTGCAGCCTGTTTCATCGCATCAGTTCGCACATGACGGCCGAGCTTCGCCAGAGCGGCCACGACCAGCCGGAGGGTTCACTCGCTGCGGAGGAGCTGCAGCAGGCCCATGTCATTTTCGCCATCCGTGATCTCTCGGTACTGGGCATGATCGTGGTCAGTCATGCTGCAGGAGCCGGACTTGCCAGGCTCTATCGCCTCTGGATAGTTCCTTCGGCACGGCGCTCAGGCATGGGACGGGCATTGATGATGCGGGCGGAACAATTCGTGGCAGGGAAGGGTGCCCGGACCATCGAGTTCGACACCGGCCAGGATCTCGTCTCCGCGGTTGCCCTCTACCGAAGCTTGGATTACAAGGAAGAGCCTTTTCTGGAGCGCAGCCCAAGGAGCCTCCTGTTCCGGAAGTCCTTGGCCAAGAGTTGATTTCAAATCTGGGCAACCGACAAATTCACCATGAATGACGAAAAGAAGATCGATCGCGTGCAGACAGGCGTACGCATCGAAAAGCGGATCTTGAAAGTACTCAAGAGCCTCGCCGAGACCATGGACATCTCATTGGGCGATCTGATTGAAGGGATCGCCTTGCATGCCTTTGAGAACAAGAAGCCCTTTTCGACGAAGACGCTGCAGCACATCCAGAAGCTGCGAGAGGTCTACGGGCTGGACCTGACCGCCGAGGACAGCCACAGGTTGAAGGAATGACTGTGTCGCCAAGGCAGCATTTCAACCAGCTATTGACGTAAGGAGAAGCAGATGGGCGCGTGGGCTGCAAGAGTCTTCGACGATGACACCGCTTTGGATTTCCTCGAGGAACAGCTCATTCCGCGGGCCGACCCGCGAGCAGTGATGCGAGCAGCATTCGAACGCGCGCTTGCCGCGGACTACGTGGACTATGACGATGGCCAGGCAGTGCTCGCTTGCGCGGCAGTCATCCTGTCGGCAAGGAACGGGCAGCCCTTGGACGATGACGAAACCGGAGCGCGGATAGCCTGGCGCGAAGGCCTGGCCTCACTCGACTTCTCCTCCCTGGCCGAGCTCGGTTCGAAGGCATGCTTGCGCGTCTGCGGCGAGTCCAGCGAACTGAGAGAGCTCTGGGAAGAAGACGCCGATTTGCTTTCCGCCTGGATCGGCCATGTCGAGTCGTTGGCCAGAGATATGAAACACAGCCGTTCCGGCCAGTGACCTGCAAGGACGCGAGATATCGCCTTCGACGGCGACGTCAGTGGGTCGATTCCACGCATGGCTAGACATGCCCAGTGCCACCCATAGCATCGTGCTCCTTGGCGACGCCATTTCGCCGGACGCGCCAGCATCCGGCGAGATGGGTCATGACCCATCTGTCCTATGGTTCTTCACCATCTTTCAGTACCGTTGCATAAGCCTCATTCATGTAATCAAGCAGATCCGCACGAAGTGCCTGCAGTGTCTTTTGTGCGTCCGACTGGAAGGCTAGTGCGGCACGTTGAAAGTCGGACCACCACGGGAGGGTTGTGACCAGCGTGGTATCCAATACCGTGCTGACCGCCTTGCCGATGTTGAGTGGGGTCAAACCCCTTGGCATGAACGCGATGGGTTGGATGGACCGGCTTCACGCGCTCATGACGCCAGTCCACGGCCTGCTTCGACGGCGCGACAGCGTGGCTGCCGTGCATTGCTTGAGGAAGTCATCGTCCGCGCAAGCGACGTTCTCCACTGTCATCGCGCCACTGTGCCGCCATCGACTGACGGCACTTTCGGTGACGCCCAACAGCGCGGCCAAGACGCTGAGCTTATAGACGCCACGTGCGTGCATGGCTTCCCCCAGCCGATTCCCCCGCACGTTGTCCATGGAACGATCGGCTCCTGGATATCAGATGCACCAAAAGTCTACGAAGCCATCGCCAAGGTTCCCGGCAATGACTCGATGAAATGGATCCCCGTGCATCGCCCGTGGGTGGAAGGAGGGCGAGGCGAAACGAACTTGCGAACGCATTGACGCGTGTACCGAGAAACCATGGCGCGCACCTCTGCCATCAAGTGATATGAAGGCGGTTTATGCGTCCACTGATTCGTATCGCGGAACCGTTCAAGAATTCACAGAAAGCACCAAACTTCGCCATCCGTCAAAAGAAGTAGCGACGCGTTGTGCAGGGGGATGAAGCTTCACCATGAATTTGGCGGCGGGCATTTCTGCGCATTTCTGCATACCGGGGCTCACGGCATGGCGCGCAATCGCATGGTCTTACTGGCGCGCCATGACTTCTGGCAGGGCTGTATCCGTCGCCCTAGTGCGTCACCATGATGTTATAACATAACATTTGATGGCCTCATTGATGGGCATGGATGTCGTCAAGCAACGGCCAATCGGGACGTATCCGTGCATGCTCGTCTGATCGAAATCTTCCTGGCGTCCCTCGTGCTTGGGGCGACGTCCTTGTTCTCCCGCATCGTCGTCTGGATGCCTGGGGGCGTGCGGACTCGCTGGCTGCCATGGCTGCAGGCCATGGCCGTGGGATTGCTGATCGGCGACAGCCTTTTGCATCTCTTGCCGCACGCGTTGGGGTCACATGACGACCTGAGCGAGATCATGCTCGCCTTCATGATTGGCGCGACATTTCTCGCCTTGGTCGAGAACGTGGTGCGTGCCCGGGGCCTCAGTGCAAGCGTGATCGCGCCGGCTGCGCGGATGACGCTCGCCAGCGATTTCATTCACCATTGCGTCGATGGGATCATCCTGGCCGGCGCTTTTTTGGCGAGTCCTGCGGCCGGATATGCGGCGCTTGCCGCTATTGCGATCCACGAGATTCCCCGTGAGATGGCGAGCGCCGGCGTGCTTGTTTCCAATGGCTATGATCCGCGGCGCGCCTTCATTCTGTCGCTCGCCATGGCCATCGCCGTGCCTGCCGGGGCGCTCGCCGTGGCAGCGACGTTGCCATCGGAGAGAGCAGCAGCGTTGACAGCGGCGTTCGCCGCCGGCTCCATCCTGTATGTCGCATTGGCGGACATCCTCCCCGCGGCGTGGCTCAAGGCAACCGGAAGTGCGCGGTTGGCGCCCGCCATCGGCATTGCCGCTGGCGTGGTGTCCATGTGGCTGTTGGCCCGAGGCGAACGGGCATGACAGCCAAGCGTTTGGTACGGACGGCCAGCAGGCGTTGGGCCACGGGTTCGATGATGAGCTGCGCAGCCTGGCACAAGCGACTGCGCCTGATTTTCCTCGGGCTCGTGCTGGCAAGCCTGTCGCAGGAAGTCACTGCCGATGGCCAGGTGCGAGAACCGGATGGCGTCAAAGACCGAAACGCACTTTGGAAGAAGCTGGGTCAAGTCTGCGCGCCTGCAGCGGCCTCCCGTGTCCACCCGCCATCGCCTTGCATCGTAGTTCCAGGCGATGGAACTCATGGTGGCTACGCCATCCTGAAGGATCAGAAGGGGCGCTATCAGTACCTGGTGATTCCGCTTGACCGCATCAGCGGCGTGGAAGATCCGGCATTGCAGAAGGACCGCGCGCCCAACTACTTCGCGCGCGCCTGGGACGCGAAGCGATATGTGGAGGCGGCGTTGCACGGACCTCGTCCGCGTGACCAGCTGATGCTCGCGGTGAATTCCCGCTACGGACGATCACAGGATCAGCTCCACATCCATATCGACTGTGTGCGGACCGATGTGCACGAGGTTCTGGAACGCTTGCTTCCCACCATCGGCATCCAGTGGCAGAAGCTGGCTCAGCCGCTGCCTCCCTTTGGGCATGCCTATGACGCCCGATGGGTGGGCGGCGAATCGCTATCGGTTGATCCGTTCAAGTCCTTGGCGGCCGCACTCCCTGCAGGAGACGCCATGGGTCGTCATGGCCTCGCCGTCGTCGGAGCGCGAGCGCCGGACGGCCGTCCAGGATTCATCCTGCTCAGCATCAAGGCGTCGCTCGACCAGGGCAACCGCGGCAGCGCCGAGGAATTGGAAGATCACCAATGCGCGATCGCAGGCGAACCACATCGCACCGATACCGCCATTTCGTTTCCCACGAGGCATCACGAGTCACCACATGAAACTGTCTCCAACAAAGAAGCCATTCTGCTGGGTCCACCTTAAGCCACGAAGCGTTCGGTCAACGACGCTCAAGCTGATCTGTGCATGCATGGGCTTGGGGCTCTGTTCGTTGTCGATCGTTGCCGCAAAGCCCGTTCCGCGCGCTCCCGTGCCTGACTTCCAGATCGTTGAAAGCGTGCCGGAGGGGACGTTCTATGGTGAACCGGGCGTGCCGCGCACGCGGGCCATATGGCTGCAGATGATCCGCTCGGCCCACAAGAGCATCGACGTGGCCGCGTTTTACATCGCAGACAAGCCGGGCGGCGGGGCACTTTCGCCTGTATTGAACGCACTTGCCGAGCGCGCTGCGGCAGGTGTCGCCGTGCGGGTGCTGGTGGATCACACGTTCCTGAAGAGTAACCAGGAGGGCGTGGATCGCCTGCGTCAAGTACCTGGCATCACGATCCGCGTTCTTCCCGTGGACGAATTGACGGGTGGGGTGCTGCACGCCAAATACATGGTGATCGACGAGGAGGCGGTGTTCATTGGCAGCCAGAACTGGGACTGGCGAGCACTTGAGCAGATCCACGAGATAGGCGCGCGTATTCGCAATGAGCGCTTCGCAAAAACGGTGGAAGCGTCCTTTGAATTCGACTGGCAATTGGCCGGCCATCCGGATTTGCCCAAGGCTGCCGAGGCGGCCCAGGTTTCGCCCGGCTTCACGCCCGCGACCGAAGACAATCCGGTCGTTCTCCAGGATGGCGACTCTTCACTGATCACGGCTTTCCCTGCTTTCAGCCCGCCGTCACTCATGCCTGCATGGGTCAGCAGCGAAGAGGGGGCATTGATCCATATGATCAACGCAAGCCAGCACGTCATGCGCATACAGGTCATGACACTGTCGGCGATCAGACATTTTGGCGCCAAAGGCTGGTGGTCTGATCTGGACACAGCCATTCGCGACGCAGCCGCCCGGGGCGTGGATGTCCGGATCATCGTCGGCGACTGGTCGCTCAGCGAACCTACGCAGTCCTACCTGAAGAGTCTTGCGTCGTTACCCAATATCACGGTGAAGTTCAGCCGTGTTCCTCCATCGCCGAGCGGATTCATCCCGTACGCGAGAGTGGAGCACGCCAAATATGCCGTCGCGGACGACGACAAATCGTTCGTCGGCACGGGCAACTGGGAGTGGAGCTATTTCCACAACACCGTGGACGTGTCGGTTCGCCTGAACGGGAAATCGGCCGCCAGCACCTTGGCATCGATCTTTGATCGCGACTGGAGCGGGGGCTACGTCACAACGCTGGTCCCCGGCGAGAGCTATCAGGCGCCGCGAACACATTGAAGGTCGGCTGCGCGCGCAACGTGGCTGCTGGCGACCTCGATTGCCGGTGCATGCCTGATCTAAGACTGCAACTTTCGTTGAGTAACCTGTCCGGCCATCGCAGCGTCCTCACGATGACGGCGCAGCGACGCGACCCGACGCTGATGACCTGTCCGGGCGCAACTCCGCGGTCCGGTTGACTTATACGAAGAAGACAGTCGAAAAATGATCCTGATGAAACGCTATCCATCGCTGCGCAAGGTCTTGCGCGTGACACTTTTTGGCCTTGCCACGCTCGTTTGCGCAGTTCCCGCGATGGCCGCCGATCATGCGGCGGACGTTGATCCCCTGATCGGCGAGGACTGGTTCGGCGAAGTGTTTGTCGGCGCGACCACGCCGTTCGGCATGGTGAAGCTAGGTCCCGATGTCCACGACTTCGGCGCCCGCAAGGGTTTCCAGAGCGAAGGCGACATCCGCGGCTTCAGCCATCTGCATCTGAGCGGTGGCGGCGGCAAGTACGACAACATCCGCGTCGCGCCGGTCATGGGGGCTCTTGATCCCAAGGACATCCATTCGTCACGCAGCGGCGAGCAGGCGAGCGCCGGCTATTACGCGGTGAACCTGGATCGCTACGGGGTGAAAGCCGAGCTGACTGCAACGCGTCGCGTGGGCATGCATCGCTATACGTTCGCGCAGGCCGGCGACGCACACATCACGCTGGACCTGGATCTGCTGGTCAAAGGGACGGGCGAGGAGACGCAGCGCTTCCTCGGCGGCGAGATGTCGGTCGTCTCACCAAATGAGATCGTCGGCGTGGGTCGCTACATCGGCGGCTGGAACGAGGGCGGCGAGTACGACGTGTATGTCGACCTGATCACCGATACGCCTTCGCAAGGCGCACAGACGTGGCTGGGCGACACCTTGAGCGCCACGCCCAAAGCCAGCACCGGCAGCGACCGGCCGCCGGGCGCGTCGCTGGACTATCGCGTTACGCCAGGGCAGGCGATCCAGGCGAAGGTGGGCATTTCCTTTGTGAGTGCAGGGCAGGCGCATCGCAACGCGACCGAAGAAGTGCGCGACTGGCGCTTCGACGACGTGCGCAACGCTGCCGTGGCGCAGTGGAACAAGGCGCTGGGCCGCATCGAGATCAGCGGCGCGATACCGTCGCAGCGTCGCCAGTTCTATACCGCGCTGTACCACACCATGATGATGCCGTCGGACCACACCGGCGAGAATCCGAAGTGGTCCTCGAAGGAGCCGTACTACGACGACTTCCAGGCGATCTGGGACACCTTCCGCAGCGATGCGCCCCTGCTGATCCTGATCGCGCCGGATCGCCAGCGTGACATCCTGCGTTCGCTGATCGATACCTATCGTCACGCCGGTTACATGCCCGATGCGCGCGTGGGCAACGACAACGGCCGCACGCAGGGCGGCAGCAATGCCGACGTGCTGGTGGCCGATGCCTACGTCAAGGGGCTTGGCGGTATCGACTACGCCACGGCGCTGAAGGCGATGGAGAAAGATGCGCAGGTGCCGCCCGCCAATGCACGCAAGGAAGGGCGCGGCGGCCTGGAGTCGTACAACAAGCTCGGTTACATCGCGCAGCCGACCGAACGCGCCGGCTCGCGCACCGTCGAATACGCCTATGATGATTTCGGCATCGCCGAAGTGGCCTGTGGTCTTGGTCATGCGAAGGATGCCGAGCTGTACAAGGCCCATGCCGGCAACTGGGCGAACCTGTGGGATGCCTCGTGGCAACAGGAGGGCATCACCGGTTTCCTTCGTCCACGCAACGCGGATGGAAGCTGGGCGCCGCAATACCTGGTGCGCCGCGGCACCTGGCCGGATTTCTACTACGAAGGCGACTTGTGGACGTACTCGCTCTACGCGCCGCAGGACGTGCGCAAGCTGGTGCAGCTGTCCGGCGGCAACGAAGCCTTCGTCAAGCGACTGGATGCCCTGTTCGACGGCCTGCATTTCGACATCACCAACGAGCCAGGTTTCCTGATACCCGATCTCTATCTGTGGGCCGGACGCCCGGACCGCACGGCGGATCGATTGCTGACCTATCTGCACAAGGCGTTCAAGGATACGCGTGACGGCATTCCGGGCAATGACGATTCCGGTGCGATGTCCAGCTGGTACGCGTTCCAGTCGATGGGCTTCTATCCGAACGCAGGGCAGGACGTGTACCTGATCGGCACGCCGTCGTATCCGCGCGTGGACATCGACCTCGGTGGCGGCCACACCTTCACCATCGTCGCGGACAACCTCGACGGGAACAGCGTCAATCGCTACATCCAGTCGGCCACGCTCAATGGCCAGCCGCTGGACAACGCGTGGTTCCGCCACGGCCAGATCGCCAAGGGCGGCACGCTGAAGCTGGTCATGGGGCCGACACCTTCACGCTGGGGCACCGCAACACCGCCGCCGTCCCTGTCCGATCCCGGCTTTGCGCTCTGCACGGCCAAGCGTTGATTCCCTGCATCGCGCCGGCGAACCCGGCGCGGTCTCTCCACGATTTCAGGATGTCCGACATGCTTCTCCGTCATTCCATTTCATGGTCGCTGTTTGCACTGACCGCCGTGGCGCTGGTGTCGCCGGCTGCGGCCGACGATGCGCTGCGCATCAACCAGATCCAGGTCATCGGCACGCACAACAGCTATCACATGGGCTTCGCGCCCAGCGCCACGCGGCTGATGCAATCGGAAGCGCCGCAGGCGCTCGCCGCCATCGACTACAGCCATCCGGCGCTCACACGTCAGCTGGACGACGGCGTGCGACAGATCGAGCTGGACGTGTTTGCCGACCCTAAAGGCGGCAAGTACGCGCATCCGTCGATCTCACACATGATCGACCTGGCCGGCCTGCCGGATGATCCGCCGATGGCGCCGCCGGGCGCGTTCGATCAACCCGGTTTCAAGGTAATGCACATCCAGGACATCGATCAGCGCAGCACCTGCCAGCCGTTCACCGCCTGCCTCACGGAAGTGCGGACGTGGTCAAAGGCGCATCCGGGTCACGTACCGATCTTTATCCTGATCGAAACGAAAGAAGGCGCCTTGCAGGCAAAGATTCCCAGCGTGACGCCGGATCCGTTCACGCCGGCGGTGTTCGACGCACTGGACAAAGAGATCGCTTCCGTCTTCGCCGCCGACGAGATCATCACGCCCGACCAGGTGCGCGGCGGCCACGCCACATTGGACGAGGCCGTGCGCGAAGGCGGCTGGCCGACACTGACCAAGGCACGCGGCAAGGTGGTGTTCCTGCTCGACCAGCGCAAGGCGGAGTCTATCTATCTCGAAGGACATCCGGTGCTGAAGGACCGAATGATCTTCACCAACGCCACGCCGGGCGCGCCGGACGCAGCCTTCACCGAATGCAACGAGTGCACCGCAGCGCAGATCAACGAACTGGTGCATCGCGGCTACCTGGTACGCACGCGTTCGGACGACCCGGAGCAAGGGCAGGGCAAGCGCAACGACGGCACCCGCCGCGATGCCGTCATCAACAGCGGCGCGCAGATGATCAGCACCGACTATCCCGCCGGTGAACCATCGGAGCACGGTTATCAGGTTGGTTTGCCCGATGGCGTCGCTGCACGGTGCAACCCCGTGCTCGTGCCGGATGCCTGCAAGGGCAAGACGCTGGAGAAGCTGGCGAAGCATTGACTGTGAGGTGGCCCGCTGCCGATCGGGCGGGCCATTGCATGGCAGCGCTGCGCTTGCGACTGGATGAAGTTATTGCGGTATCAGGTCACCCACCGGGCAGTTCAGCTTTATCCCCGCGAGCCAGGGCGCTCATGGCAAGCCTCCAGGCCCATGTGACTTGCGGCACTACTGGCTTATCAGGCGGCCGATGCAACCTGTAGGCGATGCTGGGCGTCACGGACTGAACAAACGGGTGATCAGTGCGCGCAATCCTTCGACGAGTGGCCCTTATTTCCGCAAGTGCGGCCTTGGCGCTCGTTGTGATCGCAGGCGGGTTCGCTCTTGCGTTGCACTTCAATTTCCATCGCGCTGCGCCAGACGCTAGTTATCCGACAGCGGCGTCGCCACTGGAGGCGCAGCAGCAAGATGTCGACTATTTCGCCAAGGTGGTAGCGCGCGATCGTGCTTTTTCACCTGCCGACCGCCAAAAGGCGGAAGCACGCATCGCCGCCCTGCGGGCCCTGCCAAGTGCGCTGCCGTCAGCCAAGTTGCACGTGGCGCTAATGCAAGTGATGGCGCTGGCCGACAATGGTCATTCCCGAATGGATGCAACGTCCGATCAGGGCACGCTGCTCGTTCCGCTAAGGGTGACGCGCTTTGCGGAAGGTTTCTACGTAACCCGGGCGGCGGCTGCCTATCGCGACATGCTCGGCGGCCGCGTAGTGAGTATCGACGGTCATCCGATCGATCAGATCTTGCTTCAACTGGACACGCTTCGCGGCGGCGTGGAGCCATTTCGCCGGGAAAACGATGCGGCATACATCAGCGTGCAGGATTTGCTTTACGGTTTGGGCGTCGCTGCCACCGCCACGGCTTCGACCTGGACTGTCGTGCTGCCCGACGGTCGAACGGTGACGCGTCCGCTGGATGCTTATTCGAAGCGCAAGGACGACAGCATGCCTCTGGAAGGACCCTGGCTGTCGCCCGAGTTGAGCAAGGGCGCCGAGCAAGGCTGGAGCGCATACCATCCGCAATCCGCCGAGCTGCCGCAAACGTGGCGGGATCTCGATAACCCTTACCGGATATTCCCCGCCGCGGGCAGCTGTGCCCAGGTTGTGCAACTGCAGAGTATCGGGGACGTCGGCAGCCACCGGATTGCGCCGTTTCTCACCGCGGCGGAAACAACGCTTCGCGCAAACCCGCCTTGCGCCGTGATACTCGACCTGCGCGGCGATGGTGGTGGCGATTACACCAACACCTGGCACTTCGCGCATGCACTACCCAACGTGATCGCGCGAGACGGCCGCATTTTCGTGCTCGCCAATTCGCAGACGTTTTCCGCTGCGATCACGACGGCTGCATTCGTCAAAGACGCTGGCGGCGACCGGGTCACCATCATTGGCGAACCCGTCGGCGATCGCTTGTCCTTTTTCTCCGAGGGCAGTAAAGCCTGCTTGCCCAATCTCAAGGTATGCGTCTACGCGCAGACGGCGAAACACGACTACCAGCAGCCCTGCGAGAACTGGCGCGTATGCTTTTGGCTCAACTGGTTCTATCCAGTCAGAGTGAAGACTCTGCAGCCGGATATCGTCGTGCCGCTCAGATTTGAAGACTGGAACATGGGCAAGGACGCAGCCTTCGAGACGGCACGTCAGCTAGCTTTGCGTCCAGCCCGCAAGATGTAAGTTCGCGACCAGAACTCTCGCGTGGCCAAAAGGCGTGCAAAAATGTGCACTCTGACCCCCGATTTTGCACTCGCGCCTGCTCTCATCGAGGATCCCTCTGAATCCCCTCTGATAACTTCATAAATCCCAGTCGTTCCGCGCGTTAGGATCTTTCCATCGAATGCGAGGCATGTTGCAGCGGGCCTTCTGACCGCGACTCCCGTGTCATCGCTTATCGGCGGAAACGCTCTGATTGAAGTACGTGGAGGATTTTGTATGACCGTCTGGGACAGCGCGCAGCGCCTGCGCGATGAGAGGCTACGCGCAGGGGCGACGTACGCGCAGGGCAAGCGGGTCGCAAAAGCAGACGCCACGGCCTTGCTCGAGGCGGTTATTCGGCCCGGCGATCGGGTGTGCCTTGAGGGCGACAACCAGAAGCAGGCCGACCTGCTGGCGAGCGCGCTGGCTGCGGTCGACACAGACAGAATCCATGACCTGCATATGGTGCAGTCGGGCGTGGTGCTTCCCGAACACCTGGATCTTTTCGAGCTCGGTATCGCCAAGCGCCTGGACTATGCCTATTCGGGACCGCAGTCCCAGCGCATCGCCAAATTGCTTTTTGCCGGCAAGATCGAGCTTGGTGCGATACACACGTATCTGGAGCTTTTCGCACGTTATTACGTCGACCTCACGCCCCAGGTGGCATTGATCGCGGCGGTCAGTGCCGACCGCGAAGGTAATCTCTATACGGGGCCCAATACCGAGGACACCCCGGCCATCGTTGAAGCGACCGCGTTCAAGGACGGCATCGTCATAGCGCAGGTCAATGAGATTGTCGACAAGCTGCCCCGTGTCGATATCCCGGGCGACTGGGTGAATTTTGTCATCGAAAGCGGCAAGCCGTTCTACGTCGAGCCGCTGTTCACGCGCGATCCCGGCGCCATCACTGAAACACAGATCCTTACCGCGATGCTCGCCATCAAGGGCATTTACGCGCCCTATGGCGTGCAGCGCCTCAACCACGGCATTGGCTTCAACACGGCCGCCATCGAGCTGTTGCTGCCCACCTACGGCGAACGCCTGGGCCTGAAGGGGAAGGTGGCGAGCCATTGGGCGCTCAATCCGCATCCCACCTTGATCCCCGCGATCGAATCGGGCTGGGTGCGGCAGATCCACAGCTTTGGTTCGGAAGTGGGTATGGATGGCTATATCCAGGCGCGGCCCGACGTGTTCTTCACGGGCCCTGATGGCTCCCTGCGCTCCAATCGCGCCATGAGCCAGACCGCCGGCTTGTATGCCTGCGACATGTTCATCGGTTCCACGCTGCAGATCGACTTGCATGGCAATTCATCGACGGTCACCGCCGACCGTGTGGCGGGCTTTGGCGGCGCTCCCAACATGGGTAGCGACGCACGCGGCCGGCGCCATCCCAGCCAGGCCTGGTTGCAGGCGGGCAAGGAAGCCGATCCCGATAGTCCTGCTCCGTTGCGTCGTGGTCGAAAGCTGGTCGTGCAGATTGGCGAGACCTTTGGCGAGAAGAACGCCCCCATGTTCGTGGAGCAACTGGACGCCTTGAAACTGGCTGCAAAGCTCGACCTGGAACTGGCGCCCGTCATGGTCTATGGCGACGACGTGACCCACATCGTCACCGAAGAAGGTATTGCCAACCTTCTGCTGTGCCGTAGCAATGATGAGCGGGAGCACGCCATTCGCGGCGTCGCGGGCTATACCGACGTAGGGCGCGCGCGCGACAAGAAGCTGGTGCAGCAGTTGAGGGAGCGCGGCGTGATCCGGCGCCCGGAAGATCTGGGCATTGACCCCCTGGACGCCGATCGCCGCTTGCTGGCTGCACGCTCCATCAAGGACCTGGTGCAATGGTCCGGCCGTCTGTACGCACCGCCGTCCAAATTCCGAAATTGGTGAGGAGACCCATCGTGGAAACACTCAACTACCGCAACAAGGCGCAGCAGCGCGCAAAGGGCACAAGGCGACAGGCCATCGTCGGCGTGGTGGCCTCCGGAAATCTGGAGGTGCTGGTCGAACGCATACTTCCCGATGGGGAGTGTGAAGTGGACATTCGCACGGCAGCAGAAGGTTTCGGCGACGTGTGGCAGGCCGTGATTTCCGACTTCGTCGAACGCCGCTCGCCGGGAGGGCTGAAGCTCTCGGTCAACGACGGTGGCGCGCGACCCGACACGGTCGCTCTTCGACTGGCGCAGGCGGTTAGCGCCCTGGAAGGAGATCACACATGAGCACGCTTGCCCTGGACAATACGAAACTCGGACTCCAGTCCTTTGTATCAACCGATAGCTGGTACGAGGCCTCAGCCAGACAGCGTGTAGAAGGTCTTCTCGACGCGAACAGCTTCGTGGAATTCATCGGCCCGGAGATGCGCGAGACAAGTCCGCACCTGGCGCTGTTCAACCTGCCCGAGCAGTTTGACGACGGCATGATCGTAGGGCACGGCCGGATCGATGGCGCGCCCGTGTTCGTTGCCGCGCAGGAAGGCCGTTTCATGGGCGGCGCGTTTGGCGAAGTACACGGCGCCAAACTGACAGGACTGCTGCGTGCCGCCCGCGATATCGCCTCGGTGCCGGTGCTTATGCTGTTGGACACCGGTGGTGTGCGCCTGCAGGAAGCGAATGCCGGTGAACTGGCGATTGCCGAGATCATGCGCGCCTTGATGGAAGCGCGCTTCGCCGGTGTGCCCGTGGTGGGATTGGTGGGTGGCCGAGCAGGATGCTACGGCGGTGGCGGATTGATTGCGAGCTGCTGTTCGGCCCTGGCGGTGTCGGAACAGGGACGCATCAGTGTTTCCGGGCCGGAAGTCATTGAGACCAATCGTGGCGTAGAGGAATTCGACTCCAGGGACCGCGCCCTGGTATGGCGCACCATGGGCGGCAAACATCGGCGCCTGATCGGCGGTGCGGACGTGTTTGCCGACGACACCATCGACAGCTTCCGGGATGCCGCCCGCTATCTCATCGAGCTTGTGTCGGCGCCGACGCTGGCCACGCTGGAGGCGGAGCAGGCTCGCCTTGCACAGCGTATCGGCGACTTTGGCGCTTGCGCCGATGCGCTCGACATCTGGCGCTTATTGGGCGCGAGCGAGCCGGAAAACATTCCCGCCATGTCCTACGAGGCATTCGTTGCGCTGGCCGATCGACTTCAGGAGCTTCGTCATGACGCTCGATAAGATTCTTGCATCGCTGTTTCCTGGTGGCCACGACGTCGTCCGTGTGGGCGGCCTGATATCCGGGCAGGGCCGTCTCCCGGAGGGTGGTTCGATCGCCGTGATCGGCGTCGAAGGTCAAACGCCTGTCGGCGTGGAAGAGGCCGCCAGGCTCGCCAGTGACGTCATCGAAGTCATCAAGTCAGGTAGCAACGAGCCCATCCTGGTGTTGATCGACAGCGGCAGCCAGCGCATGAGCAAGCGCGACGAGCTGCTGGGCATCAATGAGTTCCTGGCGCATCTGGCGAAGTGCCTGATACTCGCCGACAAGCTGGGGCACCCCACGGTCGGCCTGCTTTATGGCCATACAGCCGCGGGGGCGTTCATCGCCACGGCGCTGGCAACACGCACGCTGCTGGCGCTGCCCGGTGCGGAGCCGGCGGTGATGGATCTTCCTTCCATGTCGCGCGTGACCAAATTGTCCATCGACGTGCTTGAGGAGAAGGCCAGGTCCACGCCGGTCTTTGCGCCTGGTCTGGACAACCTGTTTCAGACGGGCGCTGTGGCTGTCACGCTGGACCCGGCCAGTTCGCTCGCCGACCAACTGCAGGCGCAACTGTCCCGTCCGGCCGAGCGCGAAGACAACCGCGACCAACTTGGTGCACAACGCAACGGTCGCCCCAAGGCTGCCGATATCGCGAGGCGTGTCCATGAACTTGCACGCGCCTCAGTCTGACCCGCTGCTGCAGCGACACCGGCTGGTTCACGTCAGTTCCGCTGCGTGGAACGCGTTGCTGGCGTCACGTAGCGACTTGGCGAATGAGCCGTTGCTGCCCGGTTGGGTAGCTCGCGGCTGGCCACTCATCGTGCGTCGCCCCGCGCCCGGCGACAGTGACGGGTTGCCGCTTGGCTTGCCGCTGCCGCCTTCGGCAGGCAAGCGACGCATAGCCATACAGATGGCCGCCGACGATATGGTTGCCGCGACCCCGCTGCCCACACTGGCCGAATGCGTCGATACGGCACCAGCTGCGTGGCGACCGAGCCTGCGGCAACTGGCAACTCACGCAGGGGCCTATGGCGTGGAGGCTCGTGTGTTCGGCAGCCTGGCATGGCAGCGGCTGACAGGCCTGACCTATCTGAGCCCGCGCTCCGATCTCGATATCGTTTGGACGCTTCCAGATCGCAATCGGATCAGCTGGTTTCTTTCGGACCTGGCTGATATCGATTCGCACGCACCGGTACGAATCGATGGTGAACTTCTGCGTGCCGATGGCGCCGGCGTGAATTGGCGCGAACTGCACTCCGGCGTGCCTGAGCTGATCCTCAAGAGGGCTGCTGACGTGATCCTGTGTCGGCGTGAATCGTTCATCGGAATCGCATCATGAATGCTCGCATGTCCGCTGCGTCGCATGCTCTCCTGGCCGACCGCCTGCCTGTTCAGTCTTTCCAGGAGCGCGTGGCGGCATGGGCCGAGCGCAGTTTGATACTGGAAATCGAGACGTGGCCCAAGCCTGGCCTGGTGAGTCATGTCGATACGGGGAGCCATCTGGATATGGACGCCGACACCTTCAGGCGGAGCGCATCGGCTCTGCGGCCTTACATTGCCGCCTTGACCGAAGCGGGCATGCACAATGCCTCCATGACAACACTACGCAAGATCGGCTTGCGCGCCGAACGCGCCATGCTCTCTGCCACCGGTGGCGTGAACACGCACCGCGGCGCGATCTTTGGTGTCGGCTTGCTCTGCGCGGCGGCAGGCTTGCGAGAAGCCGGCCTTGTCGATGCGGGTGAAGCCTTGGGCACCGTGGTGAAGCGTCGATGGGGCAGGGAGATCCTTGCCGGTCCGAGACTCCCCGATAGCCATGGCGAAATGGCCGGCGCGCGCTATGGTGCCGGCGGTGCTCGCCAGGAAGCAGCGCAAGGTTTCCCCAGCATCTATGAAGTTGGACTGCCTGCACTGCACGATGCGCAACGCCTTGCGCCGGGCCATCTCGAAGCGGCGCGCGTACAGGCGTGCTTTGCCCTGATTGCCGCCATCGAAGACACCAACCTGTTGCATCGCGGCGGCGCGGAGGGTCTGCGTTTTGCGCAGCAAGCAGCGCAAACGTTTCTCGACAAAGGCGGCGTCGGCGATCCGGCGTGGCAGGTACGTGCCGAACGCATTCATCGCGCGTTTGTCCGGCGCCGACTCAGTCCGGGTGGTGCGGCAGACCTACTCGCCATGAGCGTCTTCGCCATGGCACTGGAACAGCTGCCATCGCATCGCTCTGCCGCTGAGATGAGGTAAAGCATGGCACTGGCCATTCTTTGTTCCGGGCAGGGCGGTCAACACGCCGGCATGTTCGAGCTGACAGGCGACGCACCTCAAGCCGCTTCATTGTTTTCGCATGTCTCGGCGCAGCTCGGCAGCGATCCCCGCACCCTGGTAAGGCAAGCCGACCAGGAGACACTCCACCTCAATCGGACGGCACAACTGCTATGCGCGCTCCAGGCACTGTCCGCAGCAGCGCTGCTCGATAGCGCACTTCCGGGCCAGCGCTGTGTGGCCGGCTACAGTGTGGGCGAAGTCGCCGCCTGGGGCGTGACGGGATTGACAGGAGCCGTCGACACGCTCGACCTCATCGACACACGGGCCTGCCTGATGGATGCCCAAAGCCATGGCGATGAAGGCATGCTCTTTATTCGTGGATTGGATCGGGCGAGCGTCGATCAATTATGCGCAGGTCGCGAAGCAGCCATTGCGATTTGCAATCCCGCCAACGCCTGGGTACTCGCCGGTAAAAAGGACGCACTGGACCTCATCGCGCACGAAGCCACCCAACATGGCGCCTTACGCGTTTCGTCGATTCCCGTGAACGTGCCTTCCCATACCTATCTGCTTGCCAACGCTTCTGTCGCTTTTGACCGCGCGCTGGCAGACGTCCATCTTCAAACCGCACGCCAACCGAAGGTTCGTCTCTTCAGTGGCATCGATGGCGATCCCGTTTTGGATGCCTGCACCGATATCCACAAGCTTGCTTTGCAGATATCGCATCCCATCCAATGGGAAAAGTGCCTGGCGGGTTGCGTGGAGGCGGGCGCCACCGTCTTTCTGGAACTGGGTCCCGGTCGCGCCCTCGCCGATATGGCCGCAGGCGCCTATCCCGGGATTCCCGCGCGAAGCCTTGACGATTTTCGTTCGGTAGGCGGCGCACTCGATTGGTTGAAGCGAGTCATGGGATCGGCGTGAGCTCCATGCCTTTGCCTGATTTGTTCGACACGCGGCAACGGGGAGGCTCGATAGCCTCCCGCGCCGTACGACCTCGAAAGCAGGCCGCGACCATCAATGCTTGCGCGGAAGATTCAACGCGCGGATCACGTCTTCCCTGAGCAGATAGACCGATACGACTAGCAGCACGAGGTCCTTCAACAGGAAGGCTGCGTTCATCGCCATCGCGGGAAAGCCGCCGGCGCCAGCGTCCCAGCCATCGGGTACGAACGGAAGAATCGTCAGGGTGGAGATGAAGGTGGCGATAGAGCCGAGCGCGCCCAACACACCCAGCTTCTTGTTCCAGAAGCCCAACAGCAGCAGCGAACCGAACGTCCATTCGGCAGTGCCAAGAAGGATGGCGGTGCCGTGGATGCCCAGCACCGGGATCGTCCAGAAGATCAGAGGCCCGTGCATGATCAGCGGTGCCAGTGCGGTGATCTCGGACTGGAACCATTTGTCGTAGCCGAACCAGGCGAAGATGACGACCATCGCAGCACGAAGCAGGTGGTAATCGAGGTCTTTCTTCAACAGGCCGGATTTGGCAAGAAGCTGGAGGAGGGCGTTCATGGCTTTTCCTTCGTGAGATGGGTTGGCAGAAGTCGCGTGGTGTGCATCGGGCCACCAGGGCGGCGTCACATCCGCTCGGGTTGATCTGTGCGACGGAGCCACTTTACGAAGGACTGCTGAGACGATTAATATAGAATCGTCTTGATAACATGCTCAAACGTATCAAAGGAGATGGGCCATGTCTCCACCGCTCGATTGGTTGAGCCGATTGCTGGAAGTGACGCCGGTGCACGGGCAGCTCGATTTGCGCTGCCAATACGGAGCGCCCTGGCGTATTGATCAGGCGGCTTTTGCAAGCGGCGAGATGGCCTACCACATCGTCCTGAGTGGCTCGGCATCCTTGGTCGATCCCGATGGAGGGAAGCCCGAAGTTCTGGAAGCTGGCGACATCCTGCTGTTGGCCCATGGTGAAGCGCATAGCTTGCACGACGGCAGCGGAGCTCGTGCCAAGCCCGCAAAGACTCGCGTTGCCGCCAACCTG
This sequence comes from Dyella sp. 2YAF14, assembly GCF_052114725.1. Classification (NCBI taxonomy): domain Bacteria; kingdom Pseudomonadati; phylum Pseudomonadota; class Gammaproteobacteria; order Lysobacterales; family Rhodanobacteraceae; genus Dyella; species Dyella sp. 2YAF14. The sequence continues at coordinate 61,015 of NZ_JBFRFH010000003.1, forward strand.
GTGTTCAGTCACAACGCAGGCAGGGGTGATCGGCTGGATATGCTGTGCGGACGCTTTGTGCTGTCGCCCCCGCATGCGCGTCTCCTGCGCCGCTATCTTCCGGCGCGCCTCATCGCGCGCACCGGCGTTGCCGCGGCAATATCGGACGGCGAGGAAAGCGGCGCAGCGCTACACAGCCTCATGGCGCTCATGCAAGCCGAGAGTGGTGCTGATTTCCTGGGTGGACGCGCGATGCTCGACGCCTTGTCGACTGCCTTGTTTGCCCTGACACTGCGGTTTGCCAGTGCGTCGGGCGAAGCGCCCGCCGGGCTGCTGGCATTGGCGGGGTATCCGCGGCTTGCTCCGGCACTGGATGCCATGTTCCACAACCCCGGACATCCGTGGACGCTTCCGCTGCTCGCACAGAAGTGCAATATGTCGCGGGCGACGTTCGTCCGTCTGTTCCAGGAAAAACTCGGCATGTCGGCCAGCGACTTGCTGACGGATATTCGCATGACACTATCGGCGAACGAACTGCGAACAACGAACGCCTCCACCGGCGCCATTGCTGAAGCCATCGGTTATCAGTCCGAAGCCGCCTTCCAGCGAGCCTTCAAGCTGCACATGGGCGTGACCCCGGCACGCTGGCGAAAGCAGGCGGGAGTCGACGAAGGCGCTGGCTAGTTAGTTGTTGCGTGGTGAACACAAGAGCGCGGGACGATGATGCGAGGACGCGCGCGTGATCGGGCCACGGCGCATCGTGCAGTGCGCTGCCGTTCTCGTTCCATCATCGATCTCAATGACACACAAGGACAGGCACTTCCGTACTCAGAAGCAGTTTGTTGGTTTCGCTACCCAGTAAAAGGCGATCCATCCCCGAGCGGCCATGGGAACCCATCACGATGAGGTCACACCTTTGCTCGCGAGCGATACGGTCGATGGCTTCATGCGGGCGATGCGCGTATTCGAACCAGGATCGCCAACCACCATTCGATCCGACGATCTATTTGCGCTCGCGTGGCGTGAGCGTCAGCGAGATTCCGCCATACGCGAGCCCGTTGAACTCCGGCCCGGCGTTGATGCGAACAGCTGGACGACTGTCTGCCGACTGCCCGGTCACATTGCGTCTCCAGGGAGCGCGATGAAGGCACAAACGATAACGATGCGCATGCGCGGCATCGAAACAGGTAGCCGGTGTATCGTCGGCACTCCGCTTTCATGTAGTGCAGAACAATGCCTACTCCCCATGTTTGGCGACATCTCGGGTTCCCGCACACTCGGCATGGCAAGGACGAATCTCCCTCTGGCCGACTAAGTCGAGTCGTCACCCTTTGCATCCTGCTCGCATTGCTGCCAGCACTTGCGATGGCCGGACCATCAGCCACGTCCACCGCCACCACGATCTTGGCGGCCCAGGCACCTCCTGTCGCCCTGTGCGTGAGCTGTCACGGCGATCGCGGGGCGGGTTCCGATGCAGTGGGTGCGCCTCGCCTGGCCGGCATGAATGCGGACTACCTCGCGCACGCCCTGTCGATGTTCAAGGACGGGACTCGAACCAGCGTCGTCATGCAACCGGTAGCACAAAGGCTCTCCGAGGACGACATGCACGCGCTTGCAACGTATTTTTCAGGGCAACATCCACCGCTTGCGCAGGCACAGCATGTTCCCTCGGCGGAGATGATTTCGGCTGGCAGGCGGCTTGCCGAAAGCGGGGGCACGCATGGCGTTCCCTCTTGTTTTAGTTGCCACGGCCCATCCGGGCAAGGTAACGGCGCGCGCTTTCCGTCCATTGCGGGCCAGCCAAAGACATTCTTGATCGCACGGATTCACGAATTCCAGGCAAGGGCCCGAGCCGCACCGCCCAAGCCGGGATCGATGACCGAGGTTGCATCAAAAATGGACGACGCGCAGATCGAAGCGTCTGCTGCTTTTTTCTCTGTAACCATGCCCTGACCATCGTTTACTCAGAGATCGCTTGGCCAGACATGGACCAAGCCGATACGTTCTCCACAACGGCACATTGCCATGTCGCCGATGCTCGAATCCCTCGTTCGGGCCTGATCATCGGGTTTGGCCAGGGCAATGGCGCGCGCGGTAGCGACTTCGCCATCCGATGCGGCATGGATCGACTGGCACGCCGGACTCTGCGTAAAACTACGGTTTTCTGAAGCGCGTCTTTGCGGGACGATGAGCTGCTGCTGCGGTATGGGTACATGGAGAATCGGTGATCTTCACCCCGGTGATCGTCATCAGGATTCAGGTGTCGCGTCACCCAGCATGCGATGGATAGCCGGAACTCTCACTCTCAGTCACGGAGTCATCCTATGAAAGGTCGACGCCTCGTTCAGACATCCTTGGTGTTATGCGCGCTAACCCTCTGCCAGATCGTCAGTGCCGCCAACCTGGAATGCACCATGCGGTTCAACCTATCCGGCTGGTCGGTGATCTACAAGCACACGAGCGGAACCGGCGTGGTTACCTGCACGAACGGTCAGACCATGAAGGTCAAGATCGAAAGCCATGGCGGCGGACTGACGGCCGGCAAATCGCGCATTGATAACGGCATCGGCAATTTCAGCGATATCACCAAGATTGGCGATGTGCTCGGCACCTATGCACAGGCGGATGCCAGCGCAGGCGCCGTGAAATCCGGCACGGCACAGGTGCTCACCAAGGGCCAGGTCTCGCTTGCGCTATCTGGCGCAGGCCAAGGTATCGACCTCGGCGTGAGCATAGGTGGCATGACGATTTCGGAAGACAAGTAGCGCTGAAGCTTTCTCGAAATGATGGGTCCCAAGACCATCGCCCAGGTCTGCTTCTGGCCCAACGCAGAGCTCGACGATTCCCAGGGAAGGGAAGGGAGTGCAGGGCGGCGCGGATCGGGGCAAGTTATCGCGGCGGGACCTTGATCCATTCGCCGGGCTCCGTCCACGAGCCCGACTGAACAGGGGGCGGGGCTGGTCAACTCTGGGGGCGTGTTTCACCAGCTCCGCGCCGTTCGCGTTTTCCCGCGTTGGTCAGCACCAGTTAGATTCCCTGCCTTGAGTGCGTATCAAGGTGTTTGCGGGGGCGATTGCGGCAATTGCAGTGCTGCCCGAAGTTCAGCGCACGCCGCCTGGTAGTCCGCCTGCCAGTCGGCTTGCTGTAGCAACTGCGCACCGATCACGGTTCCGGCCAGGCGCCCGGCCTCCACGTCGCTTGGAAAATGCACGCCCATCACTACGCGATGCTGCGCGTACTGGTCGGCTCGAGCGAATATTTCCGTGCGCTTTTCCGGCACCATGTTGGCAAGCAAGATCGCCGTCGTATAGCCGAAGGTGGCGTGTCCGCTCGGGTAGCTCCAATCGTCCGGCTTTTCCTTGGACAGCGGGTGCACCTGGTCGGACGTCACTGGGGGACGGGGCCGTCGCCAGTAAAGCTTGGCATCCTTCACCTCGGCCTTGTCGAAGTCGGCGACGCGTTCAAAGAATGCGGCCGTCTTCGGCAATGTCGCCGCTTGCATGGCCGGGCCAAGCGTGTCGGCAAAACGGAAAATGGAGCGTTCCATATCCGCTTTCGCTGCCGACTGTTCGTCGGTCGTTCGCGACCGTTGTACGGCGAGCACGGCCTGCAGATCCTGCCTGGCCGCAGCCGAACCTGCTGCCGGGGGAGGCGGCAGCAGGTTCGGCAGTTCGATAGAAGCACGATTCGGGCTGACGCCATCGGCCAGTGCGGGCTGGCCGATCAGCAACATCAACGACAAGAGCGCAAGGCGTTTCATCAGAACAGGTCAGCCGAAATGGTGAAGTTGAAGTTGCGCGCCGGAATGGTCCAGTACAGCGGCGTACTGTCCGCCGCCGTGACGCCGGCCAGCGCGTTGATGTGCGTGTTGTCGAACAGATTGTTGAGCTGCACGCCGATCTTGATGTCCTTCACATCGCTGATGTGGGGATCGAACTTGTAGCTGGCGGCAAAGTTGGTGATCGCATAGCCGCCGATCGGCGTGTCGTCCTCAGCATTGGCCGTGTAATAGGTCTTGCCGACGAACTTGTCGAACAGCGATGCGTAGAAGGGACCGTCGCTATAGATGAAACCAATCGCGGCGGTCTTGTGCGGCGTGTTCGCATTCCACTGGTTGTCGGTGGTCTGGATCGCACGGTTGAGCGAGCCGTTGGCGTAGACGCTGAAGCCTGCGCCGAGCACGTAGGTGCCTTCCAGCTCGAGGCCTTTGTAGTGCACGCCGCCGCCGTTGTAGAACTCGGTGACGCCGCCGACCTTCTGGCTCTGGACGAAATTGTTGAAGTCGATCTTGTACACATCACCCGATACCGTCAGGCGATCGTCGGTCCAGGTGGTGCCGAGCTGGATATTGGTGGTCTTTTCCGGCGCCACGGCGCTATCGGAAACCGCCGGATTGGGCACGTACAGCAGGTTGAGGTTGGGCGCGAGGTAACCCTTGGCCCACTGCGCATAAGCCGTCCAGTTCGAGCTGAAGTTGTAGTGGAAAGAGGCCGAAGGCAGGGTGGCATTCCACTTCTTGGAATAGTCGAGCGGCGTTTCCGTCTTCTGGTTGACCGTTGCGTTCAGATCGCGCTCGAAGTTGTTGTACTTCACGCCGCCAATGACATACGCATTGTCGGTGATGTTCCACTGGTACTCGACGAACGGCTGGATCGTGATCAGCGTGTCGGTCATGCGCCGATCCGCCGAAGCCAGCGCCAGCGAGGACGCGCCGGGCGCGATCACCGGATTGAGCTGGTTGATCGTATCGTCGAACTCATACAGCCAGCGGATGTCGTCCTGGTGGTCGTACCATACGCCGGCGCGCAGTTCGCCAGGGCCCAGTTCCTTGCCCACGCGGAAGATGTCGCCCCACGAACGGTTCGTGTTGCGCATGTGCTGGCCAGGCACGTCGGTGGCGCTATAGAACGTGCCGTTCGGCGTTTCACCGTTCGGATCCAGGCCGTTGAAACCGAAATGGTTGTAGCCGTACGTGTAGACCTTGTTGTCGATCGTCCAGCCATCGAACGCCGAGTGCAGGCCGATGTAACCAAAGTTGGTGTTGATCTCGTCCTTGTTGTAACGGTAGTAGGCCTGGCTGGTCGGGTCGTCGTTCAGCGCATAGTTGTTGCCGTGCTCCGCGATCTGCGCCTTGGTGGCGCCGAACGGCACGTACTGGTTCAGCTCGTTGTCCATGGCGACGAAGGTCAGCGTGGTGTTCTCGCCCAAGGGCTGGACCACCTTGGCGAACACGGTCTGGCGACGCTGGCCGGCAAAGGTGAGGTAACCGTCCGACGAGCTGTTCTGCAGGTTGATCACCGCGCTGGTACCGCTGCTGGTGAAGGCACCCGTATTGATCGTCGCGCCTTCGATCGCCGTTTCCCAGCTGCCCAGGCTGATGTACGGGTTGATGCCGAACTGCTGCTGCGGATTGAGCGAATCCACCGAAATGGTGCCGCCGAAGGTGGCGTTGCCGAGCGTGCCGGCGGTGCCGGGGCCGCGATCCACCGTCACCGAGTTGGTTTGCTGGTTGGTGAAGTACGAAGTGGAGTGGTGCGTGAAGTCGTTGGAGTCCATCCACGGAATGCCATCGAACGTCACGTTGTACTGGCCGTCCTGGAAGCCGCGGATGGAGACGACCGGCGCCTCCATCAGGCCCGAACCGTTCGGCGTCACGGTGTACACGCTCGGCGAGATTTGCGCGATGTCGGTGTAGTCGCCGGTCGGTGGCACATTTTCCTGGATGTAGACGCGGCCGATGGTCGACTGCGGCTCGGTGGCCACCATGGAGGCTTGCGACGGGGCGATCGTGGTCACCGTGTCGGTGCCGGTCACCTGCACCGCATCGAGGCTCTTGGCCTGTTGCGGCGTGGCGCTGGTGTCGGCGGTGGCGTTGTCGCCAGCCCATGCGGGGGAGGCGATCGCGGCGGCCAGGCAAAGAGCAAGCGTGGTGCGGGAGCGCCCGAATAGCGCCGAAATATGCCGTGTCATGGTGTGCCCGTTGTTGATTTTGGGAAGAGGCGACGTGGGGCGACACCGTAATGACGGCAAATGACAATTTGGCAACAAAATGATTATTCGATAATTCGCCAAATAATCGTATTTATTTTCGCTAAGATAATCATAAGATTTGTGAAAGTGATTTTGTAAGGTAAAGCTAAGATTTATTAAAGCGATTTAATAAGCCGGTCGTAAGGATTGCTGTGTCAGGGACTTGCGGTGCTTCGGAGGGGCGGGGCCAACGATGCCGCCGGATGTGGCACCGGATCGACTTCACCGAGCGGCCTGCCTTCGATTCGCGTTCGCAGCGCTGGATGTCCACCGGTCCATCCATTGAAAGACTTCGTCGTACCACTGGATGGTGTCCGCCGCTTTTACTTCGTAGTGCCCTTCGTCGGGGAATACGATCAACCTGGATGGAATATTTCGCTCCTGCAGCGCTGTAAACGCCGCCACGGCTTGCCCACTGGGGCTTCTGAAGTCCTTTTCGCCAGTGATCACCAGCTGCGGCGTTCGCCATTGGGCAACGGCATTGACGGGATTCCAGCGCTCGTAGTCGGCGGGGGCGACGTAGTACGGCTGGTTTCCGAAGTCCCAGTGATCCTGGGCCAGTTCGTCCGTCTCGTAGGTCATCCCGCGTTCGTCGAAGATGCCGTCGTGCTGGACGATGCATTGGAATCGGTCCGGCCAATGGCCTTCGATCCAGTTCATCATGTAGCCGCCGTACGAGGCGCCTACCGCGCAGGCATGATCGCCATCGAGGAAATCGAAGCGCTCGATCGCTGCCGCCAGGCCGCGCTGGATGTCCTCAAGAGGCAGATCACCCCAATGGCGATTGACGGCATCCGTGAACGCCTGGCCGTGCCCCGTGCTTCCATGGAAGTCGATGGAAACCACGCCATAACCGTGTTCCGCATAGAGCGCCAGATTCAACGGCCATCGGGCATACCAGATGTCGCCGAGCGAGGATTGCGGACCACCATGAACAATCAGCGAGACGGGGGCTTTCTTGCCGCGAGCCAGCTCAGGTGGGCGTAGCGCCAGACCCCAAACCTCGTCTCCCTTGGCGCCGATAAATGTGAAACGAAATACCTGTGGCCAGTCGATTCCAGCCAGTTTTTCGGCATTGATATGCGTGAGCCTCTCAAGCTCTCCCGAAGCTTCTCGACGCCACAGATCCGGCGGCTGCGTGAGGCCATCCTTCTTGAGGATCAGCGAACGATCGGGCTCGGCCGCTATCAGCGTGATATGGCCAGAGGCGGTCAGCCGCCGCACGGCACCGCCTTCAACATCGACGATGAACGCAGGATGGTCCAGCGTGTCATTGGCAGTCACGTAGAGCGTTCTCGAATCGGCGGACCAGACGATGGCATCAGGCGACCGATCCCATTCCTGGGTGAGCGGATGAATCATTCCGCTTGCCAGATCACGAAGCCACACCACGCGCCTGTCGTCGGCATAGCCCGGACGCGAGGCCGCGAGCCACGCCAGCCATCGCCCGTCGGGCGACACCGTGGGCAGGTCGTCCGCTGCTGCATTCGCAGCGGTGAGATCGACCGGACCATCGGAGCAGTCTGCTTGCCGGGCGTAGATATCTGCATTGGTTGATAGCGGCTCGATCCGGCCGGAAACTCTTAGCGAGAAATAGATCGTTTTGCCGTCCGGGCTCCACGTCGTCTCCTCTTTTCCGCCGCCAGGCTTGGATGGAACGTCTCCGACCAGCGTGGGCGCAACCGCGCAGCCTCGTCCTGTGACTTGTCCACTGCGCAAACGCATCAGGAATAACTGGGACCGATTGCCGTCTGCCCATTGGTTCCAGTGCCTGATGGGAAGTTGATCGAAGATCCGTGCGCCGCCGATGGCTTGGGGCGCGCCGCCCTTGTCGTCGAGGAATGACGCGTGCGGCCGTCTATCCGCCCAGACGAGAATGGAATCGCCCCGAGGAGCGATGCGAAATCCCCCAAGGCCGTCGGATGCCAAAACGGCCGTTGGTCTGGTGCCATCCATCGCGACCCGAAAGATCGTCGGCGTCGCCGATGGCCGTTCGGACAGGAAGTACAACGCACCGTCCGCCCCAAACTCAGGAGCCGTCGGCGCGGCGTCATCAAGGGTGGTGAGTTTCTCGGGCTTGCCGCCGCTTCGCGTGAGATCAAGGCGCCACAGCGAGCGTTGCGTTCGCTTCGCAAGCAGGTTCTCTGAGGATTGCTCCCATACCAGCCATTGTCCGTCACCCGATACGGTGGCAGCACCGATCTGGGCCAGCTCGACAAGATCCGACTGCGTAAGGGGGCGGGCGAGGGTCGAGTCTGCAAACGCCATCATCAATCCGAAGGCGAAGGCGCATGCCTTCATTCTTTTTGTGCACGCAGGCTTCATTACCGACTCACTCTCGCGGCGACTGGCTGTTACTTGATGCCAGCCTGGAACGGTTGGATGCGTCGGGCGCGAAAATCGATGCCATGACTCTTGACCCATGGGCGACTCGGTCACCAGACATCCTGCGTTCTGAAAGACAGCATGAAGCGCGCTGAAACGTACCGTGCTCCTTCATGTTGGTGAGGCAGTGGCTCCACAGGTGGTTCACAACATCGAAGCGTGTACCGGTGGGTTCCTCGTTCGCTTAAGTTTTTGGCGAGCCCGACCTTCGATTGCCTCGGTCAAGGCCGAGGCGTTACTGGTATGTGAAATGCCATTGGTGCAAGTTGATCAATAGTGAGTTTCCTTGAGAACGCCTGGCGGCGAGCGTTGGAGATTCCCTAGCATCGGCGCAAGATACCAAGTTGTTCGACCACCTCTTGCAGAACGAGCAAGCTAAGACGGGCGATGACTTCGGTTCACCCGGAATTTCATTCCATAGTCGTGTCGAGGGGGTTTTTATGCGCCGCTCAATTATTGCCATGGCCTGCATTTTTGGCCTAGCCGCCCATGCATTCGCCGCAGACGTCAAGTCGATCTCACGACTCGCGGCTGGGCCCGACAACATCCTTTTCGTTGCCGACTGGAAATCCGCGGAAGTTCACGCGATCGAGCTTGCGCCGGCGTCGCCGCAACCTGTGGGGACGACGTTCAATGTCCTCGACCTGGAGGCGCTGCTTTCGCCGCAGGTCGGCGGCGCAAAGGTCACCGTCGAGGACATGGTGGTTCGTCCCAAAACAGCGCAAGTCTACGTAGCGATCAGTTACGGTCCGGATAAGGCGCCGGCGCTGTTTCTCGTGACTAGCGACAAGAAAGCGCACAGGATCGATCTGAAGGCCGCTCATTCAACCTCAATAGCGCTTCGCGACGCCCCTGCGACGAACGAGAAATTCTGGAAGCAAAGTCCTGAGCGCAGCTACACCGTCACCGACATGAAATGGCGTGATGGTGAGCTTTTCGTCGCAGGACTGTCGAACCAGGAGTTCGCATCGACGCTGCGGCGTATCCATTACCCGTTCGACGCCAAGCAGACGATCACCTCCTTGGAGATTTTCCATGGCGGACACGACCAGCTCGAGACGCGCGCGCCGATCCGCGCGATGAGTTTCGCGAACCTTGGCGGGAAGCCCTATCTCGTTGCCGCCTACACGTGCACACCGCTGGTGATCATCCCGCTGGATGATCTGAAAGATGGCGCCCACGTGCGCGGGAAGACGGTGGCCGAACTTGGCTACGGCAATACACCCGCCGATATGGTCTCATTCACGAGTGCCGGGCAGGGGAAGGCCAAGGACTTCCTCATGCTTGTCAACTACAACCGCATAGCGGATGTCATTCCAGTGTCCGAGCTGGACGCAGCACGCGCTCGCCCCGGCATTGAGAAGCAAGTTCCGTACGGGCAGATCACCGGGCTCGATGTGGGGGAGGCCCCGCTTGCTGGCGTGATGCGCCTGGACAATCTCGACGACAAGTCATTTGTCGTCGTTCGCCGTGACCTGCAGCGCGATGCTCTGCAACTGGTCTCCATGGGCAAAGACCTGAGCTTCCGATTGACGGATCACATCTCCGAGTACACGTTTCCCGATTTCAGCTTCAAGGGCAAAAAGCCCCAGCATCAGTACGTCAACATGTTGCTGAAGGATGAAGAGATGCCTGAGTTCATCAAGGCTTCGGACTAGAGCCGTGCGCTGGCGACCATTGCTCTGGGCCCTGGCCCTTGCGGCGGTATGGCAAGTCGCAAGGGCCGGGCAGCCAACGCCGCAGGTCGTTCTCGTCCAGCCCTCGGGCGCCGAGGTTCCCGCCAATCTTCTGCGCCTGTCGGTTGTTTTCGGGGCGCCTGTCGAAGGTGAAGTACTGTCGCGTATCGCCCTGGCACATGCCGACGGACGAACGGTTCGGGAGCCGTTCCTCCCGCAGGAATTGTGGTCGCCCGACGGAAAGATCCTGACTCTTCTGTTGCATCCTGGGCGTGTGAAGACTGGTCTGGTTGCGCGCGAACAATGGGGCCCTATCCTGAGCGAGGGCGACGACATCGTCCTCACTTTCGATGGACGCCCTATCCAGCATTGGCATATAGGCCCCGTGGACGCGAACGGCCCGGTCGTGTCCGCGTGGCGGCTGTCGCAGGTGAGCCCGGGTTCACGACAGCCTCTCGTCGTCACCCTCGATGCTCCGATCGACGGTCGCGATGTTGACTACCTGGTCGTGGTTGGGGCTGACGATCGACTTGTCGAAGGCAGGGCTCAATTGCTCAAAGGCGAAACGACCTGGACGTTCACGCCAGGCGCGGCGTGGCATCCGGGTGAATATCGACTCGTCATTCGAGGCACGCTGGAAGACCCTTCCGGAAATCGGCTTGGTGGTCACTTTGAAACGCCCATGGATTCCCCGCAACCGATCGCGACGGATGCCTCCATTGCCTTCAGGCTAGGCAGCGATCAGGCGTTGTAGGCATTGCCGTCAGTGAAGCGGCCGGCATTCCAACCAAGGCGAGAAACCGGCAGGACTCAATCAGCGACATCACGAGAGAGCATCGCCTGCTATTTCCGCGCGACGCCATGCAGCCGCCGCAAGCCATCCATCAACTTCTGGAATATCCCTTCCTTTTCGCTTGCCTGATGGGTGCTTCCCCTCAGCAGCTCGGCTTCCTGCGCCTGAAACGCGAGCAGGTCGCTGAGCATGGATTTCGCGAGCTCTGGAAACTCTTGAAGTAGCGGAGTGACCGCATCCTTGTTTAGCCGAATAACCGAAACAGCGCTTAGCGCCTGAAGTCTGATGCCGGAACTCACCCCCGTAAGGATGCTGGACCGGCCAACGGCATCACCCGGCGCCAATCTTCGCAGCTCGATGTTTCCTTCCTCGCGCGGAGCCAGCAGGACGGCGACTCCGGATGCCACGATACAAAGCGCTCTTTCGTCATCCGGGCAATCAGAGCTGACGTCGTAGATCATTTCTCCTGCGGAAAACGCCTGCCTTACGGAGGCAACAGCCAACTGTTCGATCTGTGCCGCGCTCAGGGACTTGAACATCTCGATATTGCGTAGAAGTCTCTCCGGGTTGCCCGTGAACTCATCGCTTTGCTGCTCTTGCCCGAGGCAGATGCCATGGGCGTTCAAATGCCGATGGACCTGATCGATGACCTGATTCTGCGCGCCCGTCTTCTTGTTGGCCGACGCAACGTAGACCAGGATTTCGTATTCGATGAATTTTCTGTGTATCCCGAGCGCAGAGACCACGGGTGCGGGATGAGCCAGGACGTCAGTCGTGCTGCTGATGGCGTCCTCCAGGGCGGAAATCACCAGTGCAGGCCGAATGGCTGGCGACAGACGAATTCGCACGGTGATGCCGTGAATCTGGGGTGGGCGACTCAAGTTGACGATGTTGGCTTTGGCAGCCACGCTGTTTGGCACCAGCACATAATTGCCACGACTGTTCAGTAACGTCGTGGCCCGCCAGGTCCTGTCGATGACATTGCCCTGGGTGTCACCGATGGTTACCGAGTCGCCAACTTGAAACGGCTGGGTCGCATTGAGCACGACGCCGGAAAATACGTCGCTCAATGTGCTCTGGACGGCAAGACCGACGATGATTGCCATGGCGCCTGAGGTGGCGAGCAGCCCGCCCACGGGAAGCTCAAGGACATAGGCCACCGCGGCGACTGCTGCGGCAACAAAGACGATTGCCCTCAGTATGTCCTGGAACAATCGCTCACGTTGCAATGCGGATGGAAGAACGATTTTTCCAAGCACGGCGGCCGAGATCTGCGCGAGCTGCAGCCACCAGAGGAATTCGACCGCTTGTGCCAGGAGATGCCGTACGGTTCGGTCTGGCCAGGGAGCGACTTGAAATGGACTCAGTCGTGCGGTCCACAAAACATAGCTGAGCAGCAGGAAGAGACTCAGTCGTATCCCAAAACGGGCCCACTCCTGGCTGAGCTTCAGGAAGCGCCACGCCAGGAAATCCAGAAGCAAGACGCCAAAGCCAAGCAGCATTCCGCGGTCGGTGGGGTTCATGGCAGCCACTATCTGGTGAGTTGGACCCGTTCCTGCGTCCTTCCCCTTGTATTTCGATTCGATTTGGGCGAGGCATTGTCCCACCCGCAGGGGTGTTGGCGGTGTCTAGGGCCGGGACCAGGGTGGAAATGACATGCAGGCCTCTTTGAAGGGAGCGGGGTGCATGGGCCGACAAACGCCCACTTGGTCTGCACCATCGTTGTCACCACGCCAACTGATCGACCCATCAAACGACATCGACGGGCATGACGCCTGCCGAGCCACACGATCGTCTTGTCGCCCTGGATGGGTAAGCTTTTGGCAATGCGTTAGTGACTTGTGTAGCGCAGTCTTTCGACGCTGCCCCGCTCAAGCGGAACCATGAAAACCATGTGATTGCCGCGAGCAAAGGAGAAGATGGGAACGTGACACTTGTAGGCAATAGCGATCGGGCGCGACAATCGGACTTCCGCTCGCGGTTGTGCAGGCAACGAGTCTGCTGACAATACGGTTGGAAGGAGACAAGCATGAGCTTGGATTCAACTTCTCGCCCCGATAGGCAAAGTCTCGCCGCCTTGGTCCCATCGCGTTACGCGCTACAGGTTGGTGACATTGAGGTCTTGGTGATCAGCGACGGTGTGCTGCCGCTGCCGCCCGAGACGCTGGCTACGAATGCCGAGCCGGCCGAGCTCGCGGCCTGGCTGGACGAAAGACTTCTCCCATCGGACGTGTTCAAGTGGCCAGTGAACGTGGTCGTGGCCCGCAGCGGCGATCGGACTGTGCTCATCGACTCTGGCATAGGCGATGAGTTCACGCCCTCCGGATTATTGGCAGACCGTCTCATGGCCGCCGGTATCGATCCCGCATCCGTGACCGACGTGGTGATCACTCACCTGCACGTGGACCATGTTGGCGGGCTGCTTGGCGAAGGGCTGAAAGGTCGGTTGCGTCCGGGTGTGCCGATCCACCTAGCAGCCGCCGAGATTGAGTTCTGGAAGTCGCCCGATTTCTCCCGAAACACATTTGGCGGAATGTCCGAGGTGCTACGGTCGGCCGAAGAGCGGTTTGTCACCGTTTACCGCAGCCAGCTGCGGCCGTTCGAGATGGAGTACGAGGTGGCGCCAGGGGTCGTCGTCAGCCGCACTGGCGGCCATACCCCCGGGCACAGCGTCGTGCGCGTGGCGTCTGGGGGCGACCGATTCACGTTCCTTGGCGATGCGGTGTTTCAGGACCATTTCGACCGCCCCGAGTGGTACAACGCCTTCGATCACGACCCCGAGGAAGCCGTCCGCGTGCGGGTTCGACTCTTGCGAGAACTCGCGCGAACGCGGGAGCCGGCGGTGGCCGCGCATGTGTCGTTTCCCTATTGCCGGGTGGCGGTCGACGGCGATGTCTTCCGTTGGGTACCGACTCTCTGGGAGTACTGACCGCTTGTTGGGTCAAGCCGGAGCAGCTCGTGAATTGCAAGAGGCATCGGAGGCATGAGTCTCCCTGGATGGCATCGCCTCCTTACGACAAAGTGCCTGCTTCCTGCCTCAGGTCTCAACCGAGAGCGGGCACTCCATGAAGAGAATCCTCGATGCGTGCCACCCCAACGCTCGTGTGGCACGCATCGACCACTTACCCTGTGTACTACTTGCTCAGATTTTGCTTGAGGAAGTCCACACCTTGTTGGATCGCGGCCCGCGATGCAGGCGTGTTTGCGATCGGATTTAGCAGCATGAAGTCGTGAATCGTGCCGTTGTAGCGCACGCTGGTCACACGTACGCCGGCTTCAGACAAGTGGCGTGCATAGGTTTCACCTTCATCACGAAGCACGTCATTTTCGTCGGTCAGGAGCAGCGCGGTCGGCAATCCGCTCAACTGTTCCTTGGTTGCGTTGATGGGCGAGGCGTGAATATCCTTCCTCAGCGTGGCGTCCGGTAGATACGCATCCCAGAACCACTTCATGGCCTTGGCCGTCAGCCACGGACCCTCAGCAAACTGGCTATACGACGCGGTCGACATGCTCGCATCGGTCACCGGATAGAACATGGCCTGTGCGCGCAGGGCGGGTCCCTTTCTTTCCTTGGCGAGCAGCGCCACTGCTGCCACAGCGTTGCCGCCCACGCTTTCGCCTGCGATGGCGAGACGCGACGGATCTATGTCGAACTCGCCCGCATGTTCGGCGACGTACTTGAGCGCGGCGTAGTCTTCTTCGATCGCAACGGGGTAATGCACTTCCGGTGAGCGGTCATACTCCACAAAAACGAAGCTTGCCCCGGTGCCGACGGCCAGCTCACGAACCAGGCGCTCGTGCGTGTTGAAGTCGCCAAGGACCCAGCCACCGCCGTGGAAGTACAGAACCCCGGGCAATACACCCTTGGCGCCATGCGGACGGACCACCACGATATTGGTGCGACCATTGGGGCCTACGGCAATAGTGCGATGGACCACATCGGCGGCAGGCATGCTGACAGGGACAGATGTCTGCGCGCCGGCGAGGACCTTGCGAGCCGCGTCAGGCGGCAATGTGTAGAGCGGTGGCCCACCTGCAGATGCCAGGCCGTCGATGAATTTCTGTGTGACCGGCTCAAGGGGGATGTCGGACGCTATGGCGGACCCAAGGGAGGCGGCCGTGAGCGACACGCCAAAAATGACTTTGTTGAACTGATTCATGATTTACACCGTGATTCTTGCGGACGATTTAACGCCAAGGTGTACGTTCGTTCACCTTGCTTTGGTTTGATTACCTACTGAGCAAGCCTGTCTCTACGATCGAGCGCCTGAGCAATGGCAGGAGGCCGTCAGCGACGCGGCTGACTGTCACCATCGAGCATCGGATCGTTTATGGCTCCGAGCTATACGCCGACCTGCCAGCGCGCATGCCGGGCAGAAGCCCACGACACCTGTTATGCCGAAACCAATGCAAGTCAAGGCGCCGATCCAGTTCCAGGGTGAGGGGAGAAGCGCAGCACTCGCAATGGCGAAGGTAATCGCGAGGCTGATTCGGATGGCCCTCTCCCAGTCAGGTACATTTTTTACGAAGAATGCAGCTTTAAAGAACATCTGAGCGTTTCCAGTGAGGACAGACAACTTGTTGATGATTTGCTGGAGCAACTGCTTCGGTAGCCCGGCGTGGACAGGGACGTCGAAAGAAGAACGGCCGCTGGTATAGATCAAAGCGTAGGTTTCGCCTGGGGACGGTGCTAGCCATACCGGAGTGATGACGGTGTTGCCTAACGCGCATCAATCACTGGACGACTGCATGGGAATGCCCGCCACCCATCGGCACCACCTTGAGCGCTTCAATGGCCTTCGGGCTCACGTCGCCGGGAAGGGTTTAGTTCTACTCCTCGAACGGAGAATTGAGCAGCGAGTCTACGAGTGAGGGTGGGTGGTAGCCGGGGACAAAGCGCAGGCCAAAATCGCGGGCAAAATTGTCGTATGTTGTCTCGGGTCACGAAGAAGGGAAGGGTGGCTCTGAACTCGCGCGGCCGCCGAGCAGCGGTGATCAGGGCTCATTATCGGGGGTATGGATAAGGTGTTTGGCGCACTTCGCCAATACTCGCACGCCGGTTGCGCGACCCCGAATCGTCGTGGACTTTGGGCCTGCCTTAGGCCTCTTGAAGTGCTTTTAAAGCAACGACGGAGCACACCGATTGCGGGGATGGTCTGGCCTTCCGCGTCACGCTCTGTTCGCGCTCCGATACCAAGGTGCGATCGTTCGATCTGATCTGTTGTGATGCTATGGCGAAGGGGCGGCCGGCCAGTTGCGTGATGGCCATTCGCTGCGCTTTTCAATTCGACGAGGATACAGTCATGGTGAGACAAGCGAAGGTAACGGCCATGTTGGCTATGGCGGCCGGGTTGATTCTGATGATGGGGGTGGCCGGTGCGAGCGCCGCCTCGCCATTACCCGATCCTTCAACTGCCGGCGTAGCTGAGCGCCTCTATCGCTTGGATTGCGGCCACTCGCTTGCGAATGACGAGTCGGTATGGACTCCGGGAAAAAACGTTGGGCGAGACATTGAATTCTCGTCAACTTGCTGGCTGATCAAGCACGGGTCTCAATGGTTGCTCTGGGACACGGGTGTTCCCGAGGCTACGCTCAACGATCCACGAGGCTGGTCGACACTACCCAAGTTGATCGTGTATCACCTGGACAAATCATTGACCAGCCAGCTTGCCGCGATTGGTCTGAAACCCGGCGATATCACTTATGTCGCCGTATCTCACACGCATGGAGACCATATAGGCAACGTCAATCTGTTCCCTGAGGCTACGGTCTTGATCCAGCGGGCTGAATACAACTGGATCCATTCCAGCAACGGACCCAACGAAAACGTCAATCAGTTGATGGCCTTGGCGCGCAAGCTCCTCGGTACGCCGAAAAAGTTGCAGCTACTCGATGGTGACACTGACGTGTTCGGTGACGGAAGCGTCGTTCTGATTTCCACACCCGGGCACACCCCCGGCAGCCAGTCGCTGTTGGTGCACCTGAAGAAATCCGGATTCATCATCCTGTCCGGTGATGTCGCCCATTCTGCGGAAAACCTTCGGAACGACGTAGTGCCCACCCTTAATACGGATCGCGCGGCTTCCATCGCATCGATGGAAGAAATCAAGCGGTTGATCGCCACGTACAAAGCAACGATCTTCATCAACCACGATAAGAAGCAAACCGACACGCTCAAGTTGCTACCTGCCTTTTACGATTAGTGCTATCAGCACCTTCACTCGAGACACTCAACCGCGGAAAGGCGCCCGATCGCGTTGGCGGGCGTCGGGTTCTCCCTCTGAGGATTGTCGGTCTCAGGCTGTGAGAAAGACACAAGATAGGTTTCGCCCATGGATACTCGCGCCCAACTCCAGAAAGCCTTGAACCGCATTGAGGCCTTTCTCCCAGGCCTTCTTGATTCGCATCCCGATCCTGCGGACTTCTGGCCTGCCTTTGCCGGCGAAGCCGACGTTATTCTTGAGGGCGCACCACCTCACGAGCAGGAGTGGGTCGCGGACAGGCTCGAGAGTATGCTGAACTTCCACGGGGCGCCCGCCCCGTAAAGGGGGCCGTGACGTAGCCACCATTTTGGACAGTTGCAAAGGCGACCGATAAGATTTCGATCGATGCGCTCATTGCAACGTTGATCCAGAGACGTTGGAAATGAGGGCCAGGGCTCCGTCGGCAGCCTGGCGCATTAATGCTTCGTCCTGGAATGTTCGCGCGAGGACGTAACCGCCCTGAACGAGCGCGGTGAGAGAGACAGCCAGGCTCTCGGGATCGAGGCGCGCCTCCAGTGATCCTTCCGCTTGTGCCTGAGCGAGTGACTGCGCGAGGTGGTTACGGACGGTATCAAAATAAGCCGCCACCGGTCGCCGAAGTTCTTCATGTTCGATGGAGGCCTCGTGAACCAGGCGCCCAAGCCGACAGCCGCGGAAGGCCTCACGCTTCAGCAGAAGATAGGCTCGAACAACTTCCAGCGGCGGGAGGTCGGCCGAAAAAATTTCATCCAGATGTGCGATCTCCACCGCCGCCGCTTCGTCCAGCGCCGCCTGCGCTATCGCCAGCTTCGAAGGAAAGTGGTGGTAGAGGCTGCCAGGCTTGGCGCCACTTCGGGCTTGAATGTCGCGAGGCGACATGGCTTCGTAGCCCACTTCCCAAAGTAGCTCTTTCGTGGCGTCCAAGAGCTGATCGCGTTTCGACGGCTTAGGCACCTGCGGACACCGCTCGGTTGATCGATTCTGCGGGAAAGCGCGGCAGGTTCGGATCCACTTCTTGGAAAATGAACAGGACGTCTTGAGGCGCCAGATGCAGGCGCTCGCCAAACAGTCGGACCGCTTCCTCCGCCATGGTGGCGGCGGTTTCTGTTGGCCTCCCTTTGGAGATGATGACCTCTACGACCATGAAGCGATCGGTTCTGTCCGCTGTGTAGTCGGGGAAACGGGCATCCACCTGAAGGTCATCCGGGCCGACTTCAAGAAAGCGGTGGAAGCGATCATCCCGGTGAAAGCCGGCAGCCACCTGAGCTTCCAGCATGGCCGCAGACAAGTGGGATTTGTCGGCACTGCTGAGGCCGCGCCGCACGGTGAAGGTTACAAAAGGCATCACAAGTCTCCACAGGTCTAAGGTATGCCGATGACGCTGGTGCACTGCGTCACCTTCGCCTCCCAATCTAGCGCAATTTGAGCTATTGGTATGTCAAATAAAATTGAAGGACAGTTTGGCAAGCCCAGCAAAAAAATGCGGCGCCAATCGTGAATTTTTACTGCTTCCTAGCTGGTCGGCACGCCGGTTGAGTCTTCGGCGATAGGTACTGAGAAATATCTTGGGGCCACGCGCAACCGTCATCGGCCTGAACGCGGGGCTGCCGAGCGCCGGCTTCCGCCATAGAGCGGACCTCGTTGATCGTGAAAGGAGTGGGCGGTCGCGCTGAGTTCGCGCGGCCGCCGGGCGGCGTCGATTAGGGCAAGGCATCGTGGGTACGGCGATCGCTCGACCGCCTGAAATCCCAGTCACAGCGCATCAGGTCTCAGCTAGCACTCAAGGCTACGTGGCGATGGTCGTTTCAGAAACGGAGACGCGCGCCAAACATCATGCTGCGATCGGGCCCCGGCTCGAAGTAGCGACCATTGCCATCGTTGACTATGACCGAGCCGATGTAGCGGCGGTTGGCGAGATTGTTGACGCGAGCGCTGAGGTCGAGCCGGGTGGTGTCGCTGAGGTTGAACGTGTAACCCGCATCCACGTCGATCAGGCCATAACCAGCCGCGCGCTGCGTGTCGATGTCATTGACGGTGACCGAGCCTACGCCGGTCACCGTGACACCCTCGCGCCAACCGCTGCCGTTGCCGTGTTCCAGCCTCAGCGAGCCGTAATCCTCGGGCACGCCGGGAATGCGTGAGTCCGCGGCCACCGGCGTGGTCGGCACCGGGCAGGGCGTGGTTGTGCAGGTGAGGAAGCCATCGAGGAAGCGCGCCTTGAGATGGGTGTAGCCGACGCTGAGCCGCCAGTCCGGCGCCAGCTCGCCGGTAGCGGATAGCTCGACGCCCTGGCGACGCGTGTGCCCGACATTCTGGTAGGTGGCGCGTCCATTGATGTTGGTGGCCACCGTGAGTTCATCGTGCGTGTCAGCGCGAAACGCTGCAGCATCGAGCTCGATGCCGCGGGTGATCTGCCACTTGGCGCCGACCTCGTCATTGTGGCTGCGGGCCGGTTTCAGGTTGAAGGCGAGGCCAGCCTGTCCGTCGCTGCGATAACCCAACTCGTCGTAACTGGGCGTCTCGAAACCGTTGCCGACGCTGGCGTAGAGCCGCAGGTCATCGCTTGGACGATATTGCAGACCAAGCACCGGCGTGGTGGCGCTGTAGTTGACGTGGCCGCTGTCGTCGGGATTGCTCGGGGTGATGTAGAAGTCGTGTTCGGTGAAGCGCACCTCATCGTGGCGCAGTCCCAGCAGCACCGACCACCGTGGCGTGAAGTGCCAGTAGAACTGCGCGTATTGCGCCACGTTGTCGACGTTGTCGTCCTCATTTCGGCGCAGTGCGCCCATCACGCCCAGCGTGCTGCCGACGAAGTTCTCGTAACCGGTGCGGTGCTGGATCTGGTAGTCGCCGCTGGCGCCGAGCACGGTTTCGTAGTCACCGCCACCGAGCTCGCCCCGATGGGTCCAGCGCAGATCAGCACCACCATAGTGCGTTTCCGGAGATACCACGCCGCCCGACTGCAGGGGGTTGGCCTGCACCGACGGCGGAATCGACAGATATTGAGTGATGTCGCGCTGGCCGTAGTACACCATCGCGCGTAGCTCATCGGCGTGGCTCAGCGCCTGCTCGTAAATGAGCCCGAGCTGGTTCTGCTCGGCGCTTTTGCGCGTGTTGTATTGCGTGGCCACCGCGGTGGCTTGGCGCGGATTCTGGTCGACCTGCGCGCGGGTCAACCCGAGTGGATCCTGCGCTTCAGGTTGACTGAATCGGTTCAGTACGACGGTCAGCTTGCGTTGCTCGCCCAGATCGATGCCGAACTTGGCGTTGTCCGATTCGCGTCGCACGCGGCTGTGCTCGCGATAGCCGCCGGAGAGAAACTCCGAAGCGGCGATGTTGTAGTCGACCGGGCCTATGATGCCGCGCGTATCGGCCGAGAAACGGAAACTGTCATAACTGCCGCCGTATACACCAAGCGTGGTCTGCGGCACGGTGGTGCCGTCGGCGCTGTACAGCTGCACCACGCCGCCGGCGGCATTGCCGTAGAGCACCGAGAATGGTCCACGCAACACCTCTACACGGTCGGCCGAGTCGAGATTGAACTGCGACACCTGGCCTTGGCCGTCTGGCAGCGTGGCAGGCATACCATCCATGTAGACGCGGATGCTGCGCACGCCGAACGTGGCACGCGAGCCAAAACCGCGTATCGAGATCTGCTCGTCCTGCGCGTAGTTCTGCCGGTCGCGCGCGAGGATGCCTGGCACGCCGGCCAACACCTCGGAGAAGTTCACGCCGGGTCGGCCGGCGTTGCCGGGATCCACCTGCACCACACTGAGCGCAGCGGGCACGTCGAACGGCGGGATATCGAGGCGGCTGGCATTGACCTCGATCGCGGGCAGGGTGGTCTGCGCGGCATTCGTCTGCGCATGCACTGGCAAGGCCGCCGACAACGCCAGCGCAGCGGCCAGCGGTGTCTTGGTCAGGCTACGCAGGGTTGCCTGATATCCGCGGCCCGCTGCGTTCAATGCGACATAGGTCAGATCCGTCACTGGTTCATTCCAGAATTGCGCCCGTTCCACCGACGTTTCACCTTAGCTCCTGGTCACCCGCCAGACGGTGTTGCCAACATCGTCCGCGATGAGCAACGCGCCATCTGCGTCTTGCGCGAGTCCGACCGGGGCACCGTAGAGCTGCGACTCATCCTTCGAGTAGAAGCCAGCCACGACAGGCTCGGGCACACCAACTGGCTTGCCATCCTTGAAGGCGACAAAGACGACCTGGTAGCCACTCAGCGGCGAACGGTCCCAGCTGCCGTGTTCGCTGATGAACGCACCGCCCTGATAGTTCACAGGCAACGCGTTGCTGTTGGAGATCAGCAGGCCCAGCGGTGCGACATGGGAGCCGATGGAGTAGTCGGGTTTGATGGCCTTCGCCACCAGATCCGGTCGCTGCGGCATGGCGCGCGTGTCGACGTGCTGACCAAAATAGCTGTAGGGCCAGCCGTAGAACCCGCCTTCCTGCACGGAGGTCAGATAGTCCGGCACGAGGTCGGCGCCGATTTCGTCGCGCTCATTGGCGATGGCCCAGAGCTTGCCGGTTTGCGGATCCCACTGCAGTCCGGTCGGGTTGCGGATGCCCGAAGCGTAGATGCGGCTCGCGCCGGAAGCCACTTCGACTTCCAGGATATCGGCGCGCCGGTATTCCACTTCCAGGCCGTTCTCGGTGATGTTGCTGTTGGAGCCGACGCCGACGTACAGCTTGCTGCCGTCTGGGCTGGCCAGCAGGGACTTGGTCCAGTGATGGTTGATGGTGCCGGGCAGGTCGGCGAAGAGCACGCCAGGCGCAGTGATCTGCGTTTCGCCGCTCACGTACGGAAACTTCACGATGCCGTCGGTGTTGGCGACATAGAGCCAATCACCGATCAACTGCACGCCGAAGGGCGAGTTCAGGTGTGCGATGAAGATGTGCTGTTCCCACTCACCGGTGTCGCGGTTCTTGCGCAGCAAGGTGATCCGGTTGCCGCCCTTGGCGCCCTTGCCGGAGCGGTTTTTCACCATGCCGGCAATCAGCTGCTTGGGCGTGGTCACCGGTTCGGTGCCGGGGCCGTTGGACTCCACCACCAGCACGTCGTCGTTAGGCAAGACATAAAGCTGACGCGGATGGATGAGTCCGCTGGCGATCGGTTCGATCTTCAGTCCGTCCGCCACAGTGGGCGCTTGGCCGTGCTTCCAGCCGACGCCATCGGGAACCTGCATCGGCGGGACCAGGAAGCTTTGAGCCGAGGGCAGTGATGGGTCGCCGCCCGACTGCTGTGCGGGCTCGAAGGATGCCTTCTCGCTGCATCCACCCAGGATAGCCACGAAGGCCAGCGCCAACGCGCTCTGATTGACGAGCTTACTCATGGACGAGATTCCCCGAGGTGGAGTGCTGGGCAGCCATGACGAGATGGCCGATGGCAAGGAACGTGACCGTGCAGACCGAGAGCCAGACGCCGGCGGGAACCATCGCGTAGGCATCGCGGCTATGCACGAAGGCATTGACGATCGCAGCGGCAATGGCCACCAGGTTGAGCCAGAAGTCGAGCTTGTCCGAGCCCATGGCGGTGCGCCGGGAGGTGATCCACACCTGCACCAGATTCAGCACGCGCGGGACGATCGCAAACAGCAGCCCGAACGTGATCAACCAGGCGGCGCCCTTGCCCCACAAAATGATGGCACTGCGCGCATAGATGACGTCGAAGATCAACGCGCCGACGAAGAGGCCGAACGGAATCGGGTTCAGCAGGCCATAGATGGCCCTGGCCACCATGGAGGGGCGCGAAGCGACAAGAGAGTTCATGGAGTTCTTCTCGTTGGGATGGACGAACCAAGCGCATGTCAGGAGCGTTCGGCATGCGCTCCCAAGGCTTGCCTAAAGGTCTATCTTGCGGAGTCGGGAGGGGCCGCGACATGTCGATCGGTCGCTTGTAAGGCGCATGACAAGCAGACGACGGATCAGAACAGCAAGCGGCACGGGTCCTTATGCATGGCAGACCGCAGCGACGTGCATAGCCTTGTAAGAGAGGGCGCTGCACGCGTCACGCACGGCATGCTGCGCGCAAACGTGAACACTGAGAATGCCCTTGTACGCGAATGATTTTTGCGCAAAGGGGAAGGATCGCCACGCGGGCCTCCCATGCACGAGACGATGGCCGCGGCGTGATGCACGTGTTTGAGCGAGCGCATGCTGCGTAGGTCGCGGACGCGAAGAAAGCGGCCCCTTTTAGAACGACGCGCGGGCGGGCGCGCCGTCATTTCTTCCACTACGCTTCTTCGTTGGCGTGCGCATCCATGCGACTCCAGTAAGGAGGCTCGCCGAAGCGCTTTTCGATGAAAGCCAGGAACGCCCGCACTTTCGGAGGGACCACTTTCTTGGGCGGATAGACCCCCCAAATGGCGGGCGTCGGCCCGGCCGCAGCCTGGATATGCCATTCATGAAGCACCGTCACCAGGCGACCCTCGGCGATCGCGTTGCCGGTGAGCCAGGTCGGCAGCAGCGCGATGCCGAGGCCTGCCAGCGCGGCATCGAGCAGGGCCTCCGAATGATTTGCCCGAAACCTGCCATGCACGGCCACCTCCTGGGGTGGCGCGCGCTTGGCGTCGTCCCCAAGGAAGTGCCAGGTATTCCTTGGCTGCAGGGCAAACAGCACGCACTGATGGTCTTCCAGATCACGAGGCTCCTTGATGGCGCCAGAGGTCTGCAAATAGGCGGGGCTGGCCACCAGGGTGCGCCGATGCGGTGCCAGTCGCTTGGCAATCAGTCGAGAGTCGCTCAGCACGCCCATGCGGATGGCAAGATCACAACCGCTGGCGATGAGCTCGACCGTTTCGTCGGCCAGGGTGACGTCGACGCGGATGTCCGGATACTCGGCCATGAAGTCGGCCAGATGCGGCACGATGTGCCGGCAGCCGAACACCACCGGAATATTGAGCCGCAACAGCCCCTGGGGGCGTGCATTGAGCGACGTCGCCGCCAGCCGCGCCTGCGTCAGGTCATCAAGGATGCGTATGACGTTGGCGTGAAAATGGCGGCCCGCTTCCGTGAGATGCAGTGCGCGCGTGGAGCGGTTGAACAAGGAGGCCCCAAGATCGCTCTCCAGTGCGCTGATGTATCGAGAGACGGTGGAGACCTTGATGCCTTCCTCCTCCGCCGCTTTCGAAAAGCTGCCCAGCTCCACGACGTGAGCGAACGCGCGCATGGCAGCGAAGTAATCCACTCTCGTTCCTCTCCGTCGCGTGGGGGCCTGCCCATTTTTGCAAAAATCATTCGCGTCTGCGGGCATTCTCAATGCCTCGGTCCGCGCGCAGTATCAGTGGCGACTGTCAGGCTCCGAGGCCACTTATGAATGATACGTCGCGTTACCCGGAACTCGACCGGCCTCATCAAAAGGCGGTATCGCTGATGCCTTTTGAATCGGGGTCGGCAGCGGCTCAGCGTGAATCTCACGTCATGCTGCATCGTAGTACTTGATTCGACGCCATGCTCTGGGTGCCTAGGCACCCGCTCCCGCTCTTTGCTGCGCACGACTTTCCCATGACTGAATCCTGCTCCGCACCGGTGGTTGGCATGGCTCGCCGCCCCTCCGTGATTGCGCCGATCCTCACTACCGTTGCCTTCACCTTCGCTACCTACTTGACCATCGGCCTGTCGCTGGCAGTGCTGCCAGGTTTCGTGCATGGCACGCTTGGTTTCGGCGCAATGCTGGCGGGACTGGCGATCAGCACCCAATATCTGGCCACCTTGCTCAGCCGTCCCCACGCCGGGCGCATGGCGGACTCGCTCGGACCCAAATACACCGTGCTCGCCGGCCTCTTGCTTTGCGCGGCCAGCGGAGGCTTGCTGTTGCTGGCTGTGCTGCTCTCGCGGCAACCCATCCTGAGTCTGGGCATGATCATGCTGGCGCGGCTGGTGCTTGGCTGCGCCGAAAGTTGCGTGGGAACAGGAGCGATCACCTGGGGCATGGGGCAGGTCGGTCATCAGTACACGGCGCGCGTCATTTCCTGGAACGGCGTGGCTACCTACGGCGGACTCGCGGCGGGTGCACCGCTGGGAGTCACGCTCGCGCATGCCTATGGTTTCTCCGCCATCGGCGCGACGACGCTGGTGCTGATGCTGCTGGCGTTGCCATGGGCCTGCCGCAAGCCCGCCACCGCGATCGTCAGCGGCGAACGCTCGCCATTCCGTGCCGTAGCCGCTCATGTGATTCCCTATGGCGTGGGGCTCGCATTGGGTTCCATCGGCTTCGGTTGCATCGCAACCTTCATCACCTTGTATTTCGCCGCGCACGACTGGACCGGGGCAGCGGCCAGCCTCAGCGTGTTCGGTGCGACGTTTGTCGGTGCGCGCTTCGTGTTTGCCCGCACGATCGACTGGGTGGGCGGCTACAAGGTCGCCATGGCGTCGTTCGCGGTGGAGGCCATCGGCTTGCTGACACTGTGGATGGCCAGCGATGCCCTTGCCGCGGCCGCGGGAGCTGCGATTGCCGGCCTGGGCTTTTCGCTGGTGTTTCCATCGCTTGGCCTGGAAGCCGTGCAGCGCATTCCGGAGCACAGCCGGGGCGCTGCCATCGGCCTGTTCTATGCCTTCCTCGACGTCGCCATGGCCGTGGCCGGCCCGGTCGGCGGCTGGGTCGCCGCTGGCCTGGGCTTCGCCGCCATCTATGGCTTTGCCGCCGGTGCGGCGGTGCTCGGTTTCGCGCTCACGCAGGTGTTGCGTCTGCGTGCCAGACGCATGGCTGCAAATTAGTGCCATGAACGCCAACACGTCGCGGCGATGATGCCAGGCGTGAGTGTGCCGACCACGCTTGATCTGTATGAAAACGTTCGCCCGACGGAGACTATTTCGCATGACTGAAAAAACAACCATCGCAGTCCTGGGCCTTGGCGCCATGGGGCACGCCTTTGCAAGCAATCTGCTCAAGCATGATTTTCCGACGCGTGTGTGGAATCGCAGTCGAGTCCGTGCCGAAAGCCTCTCGGGAGCACAGATTGCCGACACGCCGCGCGAAGCCGCCAAAGGTGCGGGCGTGGTAATTACGATGCTGCCCGACGGCACGATCACCGAAAGCGTGCTGCTCGGTGAGCACGGCGCACTGGCGAGCTTGCCAAAAGGAGCCGTCATCGCGCAGATGGGAACCATCGGTGTCGGGTCGACCATGCATCTGGCCCGAGCGATCCATTCCATTCGCCCTGACATCACGTTTATCGATGCGCCGGTCTCCGGCACGAAGGGACCTGCCGAACAGGGCAAGATAAGAATATTGGCCAGTGGCGATCGTGCATCCGCAAGTGCGATCGAGCCTGCCTTTTCGGCGATTGGCAGTCATACGCAGTGGCTGGGCGAGGTGGGCGCCGGCTCGCGCATGAAGCTCGTCGTCAATGCATGGCTGATCACCATGATGCAGGGCATCGCCGAAGCCACCCGACTGGCCGAGATGCTTGGCTTCACCACGGACGAGTTCTGGTCGGCTCTCGAAGGCGGCCCGCTGGGACCGCCGTATGCCAAGGTCAAACTGGACATGATCAAGGACGGTCGTTTCGATGCGCAGATGGCGCTTGCGTGGGGCGTCAAGGACGCGGGCCTGGCATTGGACGTCGCCAGGGACATCCAGATGCCGGCGCTTGAGCGTATCCACCAGGTATGGTCGGAGGCGGTGGACGCGGGCCTCGGCGAACTGGATATTTCCGCGATCTATCGCCGTCTCGGCAAGCGCGCCTGACAAGCGCAGGGAGTCAAGCGCACGAAGATCATGCTGATCCCAGCAGGCTGAGCTCATGGGGAGGGGAGACTTCACCTCCCCATCCTCGTATCCGTCTGTTGCTAACACGTCGCAGCCAGCCGGAATGCGTCCACCGCTGCCTTCAGTTGCAGGGCCTGGCCATCCAGTGAGCTGGCTGCTGTGGCCGCTTCTTCGACGAGGATCGCGTTCTGCTGGGTCATCCGATCCATCAGGGTCACGGCCTGGTTGACCTGCTCGATGCCGTTGCTCTGTTCCTCCGAGGCGGCGGCAATCTCACCGATGAAGACGGAGACCTGCTTAACGGCCTGCTGGACGTTGCCGATAATCCCGCCGACGTCCGCGGCTTGCATCGAGCCATCCTGGATGATCGCCACGGACGAGCCGATGAGCTCCTTGATCGCTACGGCAGCCGTGGCTGAGCGTTGTGCGAGGCTGCGTACCTCACTGGCTACGACGGCGAAACCACGGCCCAGCGCGCCGGCGTGCGCTGCTTCCACCGAAGCGTTGAGCGCCAGGATATTGGTCTGGAAGGCGATGCCTTCGATCAGGCCAACGATCTCGGAGATCGTCATCGAACTCTCGCTTATCTTGCCCATGGTTTGCACCATGGCTTGCACGGCGTAGTTGCCGGTATCAGCCATTTGCGCAGCGTTCACTGCCAGCGCATTTGCCTGATGCGCATTGGCGGCGTTCTGTTTCACCGTCTGCGTGAGCTGCAACATGCTGGCCGCGGTTTCCTCCAGCGATGCGGCCTGCTGTACGGTGCGCGAGGAGAGCAAGGCGTTGCCAGTCGCTATCTTGTGTGAAGCGACGCTCACCGAGCCTATGGAATCGTGTACGGAGCCGAGCGCCTGCCCGACGCGGTCGACCAGATGATTGAGCGCCGCAGCCGTATGGCCGATTTCATCCATGCGCACGATCCGTGCGCGACAGGTCAGATCCAGCGTGGTGCTGACCTCAAACAGCGCCTCCTGGATGTTGCCGATGCTATGCCCGATGGCACGGATCTGCAGCCAGCCGCACAGACCAGAGGTCGCGCCGCCGATCAGCAGGATGGCCAGCATCGCGATCAGCATGGCCCGGTACGTCGCCATATCCTGCTCGCGCGACGCGGTGATTTCCCGGTCGAGCTCAGGCGAGATTTTCTCCATGTCCTGATACAGCACGAGTCCGTGGGGGCGGGCATCGCTGGTCTCGGCCGCGAACGCCGCTTCGTCGTTGCCGTCGCGCAGCAACCCAAGCACTCGGGAAACTGCCAGCTGGTATGCCTGGTGATCACGCTCGATGGCGGTCGCGATCGGTTTTAGCTTTTCGGTCTTCGGGCTTTGCAGAAACCGGCCAAATTGCCGGTCGATGCCCTGTTGAAGCTTATCGATGAGAGCCAGGCGTTCCTTGCGAAGCACAGGGTCCCTGGAAGACATGGCCTCGGTCATCTGTATCGCCTGGATCAGAGTGCCGCGGTACGAATTTTCAATCGCCTGGCTGGGGGCGACCAGTTGCTCATACAGCTGCGTGGCGCGTTGATCCGCGTCCACGATTCCCTTGATGCCCATGGCGGCGATCACCAGGCAGAGCAGTACGGGCGCAGCAAGAATCATCGCCAGCCGCGTCTTGAGGCTGTGCTTCAGTTGCAACATGAACGTGAGGTTCCATCATGGAGGCGGTTGGAGCGTGCGTGCTTACGGCCTGGGGTAGCTCACACGCCAGATGCTGTTTGACCCGTCATCGCTCACCAGCAAAGAGCCATCGCTGGCAGTGGTGACGCCGACAGGGCGGCCCCACGCCTGGCCGCTTGGCAGTACGAAGCCTGTGAGGAAATCCTGGTACTCACCGGTGGCCCGATCACCGCCGTGGCGTGGGATGCGTATCACTTCGTAGCCCGCGCGTGCCGATCGGTTCCAGGAGCCATGCTCCGCCGCAAAAATATCCTCGCGATAGTCGGCGGGAAATTGCTCGCCCGTGTAGAACATGAGCTGCAGCGATGCACTGTGGGAATTGAGCAGCACGTCCGGCACGATGGCCTTGCTCGCCAGTTCCGGATGCTTGCCGGCGTGGCGCGGGTCCTGGTGGGCGCCCATGTACCACCAGGGCCAGCCGTAGAATCCGCCTTGTTGTACATGCGTGATGTAATCCGGCACGAGGTTGTCGCCCAGTCCATCGCGCTCGTTGACCGAGCACCAGAGCTCGCCGGTTTTCGGATCAACCGCAAGTCCAACGGCGTTGCGTATCCCGTAGGCATAGACCTGCATATCCGAGCCGTCGGGGCGAAACACCAGGATGTCCGCGCGATGCTTCTCTGTTGGCGTCGTGTCGGGGTCGTCGACATTGGTGGCGGAACCCACCGATACATACATGCGCGTGCCGTCGGGGGAGAAGCTCACATCGCGCGTGGCATGCCCGCCGTCGCCATGAGGCAGGTCGACGATAGGTTCGGGCGTTGCTGCTGCCTGCAGATCCCCATCCTTATAGGGCAGGCGCACCACCTGGTCGGTATCGCCGATATAGATCCACTGCGGATGCGGCCCGGCCGGGTAGAACGCGATGCCGAACGGCTTGTTGAGTCCGCTGGCGAAGACGTGGGTTTCCCTGGGATGGCCGTCTGCCGTGATGCCGCGGAACACCGTGATGCGCCCCGCAGCTGTTTCCGCGACGAAGACATCGCCATTGGGTGCGGTACGCAGTAATCGCGGGTTATCCAGGCCGTCGGCAAACAGTTCCACCTTGAATCCCGGTGGGGCCTTGGGCCATGCGTCGGCTGGGCGTGCCACCAGCTGCGGCGCATTGCCGGCAGATGCCGTGGCGTAAGGGGCGGGCAGGTCGGCCACGGTGATCTTGCGGCTGGCGCCCGGCGATTCGTAGCGAAAATCGGTGAACGGCGCCTTGGGTGCGGGCCAGTGGCCAGGTGTCATCGAGGCAGTGGCGACCGACTTGGCAGGGGCGTCGGCGCCGGCTCTCAGCGATTGCACGAAGCTCACCAGATTCCAGCGATCCTGCTCAGGCAGACTGTTCCACGCGGGCATGCCATCGTTGATGTCCCCCTTGCTGATAAACCAGAAGAGGGCGCCTGGCGATGCCTGCTTGACCTTCGTGCCGGTCAGGGACGGCACGTTGCCATTCCCCTGCGCTGATGCACCGTGGCATGCCGCGCAATGCGCGGCATACAGCGCCTTGCCCGCGTCGACGGCGTTTGCCTGGGTGGCGAAAGGGTTGCGCACGTCGTCGACGGATAGCGGTGCGTGATGAAAACGCGCCGCGTCCTCCTGTGCGACAGCAAGAAAGGGAAGGCCGCCACCGATGATCACGCCGAACGCAGCCATGCATGCTGCGAGCTTTGCGACAGGGAAGCGGCGAATGGATACGTGGGACAGGCGATGCATTGGTTCTTCCCCGGTCTTGCCATGAATGGGCGTGGCGCTGGACCCACGCCCGTGGTGTTTCGGGGATTAAGCGACCGGCAAAGTGGGTCCGCTGCCCGCGCCCGTCGTGACGATAGCCTCGGCGATGAAGGCCAGCTCGTCGCGCGTCAGTTGCAGACTAGCGGCTGCAATCCAGCCGTCCACCTGCGCGGCGCTGCGTGCGCCGACGATGGCGCCCGTCACGCCTGGCCATGCCAACGTCCACGCGACGACCACGGCGGCCACCGTGGTCCCGCGTTGCTGTGCGATCGCGCGGAATGTTTCAGCCAGCATGAGGTTGCCGACGAGCTTGTCGCCGGTGAACTCAGCATTGCGCGAGCGCCAGTCGTCTTTGGGCAGTGCTGCAGCGCGTTCCAGCGTGAAACTGCCGGAAAGCAGGCCCGACTGCATCGGGCTGTAGACGATGACGCCGGTCTGATTGGCGTGGCACCAGGGTAGTTCGGCGGCAGCCACGTCGCGGCGAATGGCCGAGAACGGCGGCTGCAGCGTGTCGACATGGCCGAGCACTTCGGCATCGGCCAGTTGCACGGCGTTGTGATTGGAAAGACCGACGGCGCGGACTTTTCCCTCCTGCTTCAGATCGAGCAGCGTTTGCCAATATGCCTCAAGCGGCGTTCCGTCCTTGGCTGGCCAGTGCATCTGATAGAGATCGATGCGCTCGATATCGAGTCGACGCAGCGATGCCTCTACTTCACGTCGGATGCTGGCGGGGGCGCCGACCTGGCGCGGCGACGCCAGTCGATCATGTTCATCCCATACCAGGCCGCACTTGGTGAACACGTAAGGCCGCTGGCTGCGGGGCAAGCCAGCCAAGGCGCGACGCACTACCTCTTCGGAGTGACCCAGCCCGTAGATCGCGGCGGTGTCGATCCAGTTGATGCCACGCGCAACGGCGTGACGAATGGCGGCGATGGAGTCGTTGTCGTCCTGCGCGCCCCAGCCCACTGCCCAGTCGGCGCCACCGATGGCCCATGCACCAAAACCCACCGGTGTGATGAGCATGTCGGTGAGGCCGAGCTGGCGCGTGGGAAGCGGGGCGGCAGAGGTGAGGATGTTGGCGGGGATGGCCATGGGGGAGTCTCCTGAGTAAGGACTGCGTGGAAAGTAGTCCCCGACCAGTCATCGTTCAAATTGAATATTTTGATAGGATTAATCTGTCAAGCAGATGGTGATGACGGAGAGCTCGGTGGAACTGCGGCAGTTGCAACACATGGTGGCCCTCGCCGAGGAACAGCATTTCACTCGCGCCGCACGGCGCGTGAACATCGTGCAGTCGGCGCTCTCTACCTCGATCCGCCAGCTGGAGGCTGAACTCGACGCGCCGCTGTTCGTACGCAACACGCGGCAAGTCAGCCTGACTGCCGCCGGCAAGGTATTTCTCGGCAAGGCAAGGGTTGCGCTGGCAGCCATCGCCGATGCCCGCGACGCAGTGGCCGCCGTGCAGGGTTTGCGACGAGGCACGCTAAGCATCGGCACGATGCAAAGCCTGCCGCCCTTTCTCGATCTGCCGGCAATGATTGAGCGGTTCCACACGCAGTATCCGGATATCGAAGTGAGGCTTTCGCAGGGAGCGTCCTCGGATCTTCTGGCCCTGGTGCGAAGCGGGCGCCTGGATATTGCCTTTGTCCCGGTGGCTGAGCCGCTGGACGACATTGCCACCACGATGATTGCCTGCGACGCGTTGGTAGTGGCCTGCGCGCCAGAGCATCCGTTGGCAGGCCGGAGCAACGTGCCGTTAGCTCAATTGAAGGAATATCCATTCGTCGACTTTGATGTCGAATGGGGAACGCGCAAGCTCATTGATCGCGGCTTTAGGGACGTGGGCATCGAAAGGCATACCGCATTCGAAGTCAGCGATCTGGAAACCTTGGCAGAACTCGTTCGGCGCGGCCTGGGCATAGCGCTGCTCCCCGAATCCGTCGCCCGGTCACGGCTGCCAGCGCTGGGCATTGCCGAACTCGCCGAACCGGAACTGTGTTGGGAGCTTGTAGTGGCATACACGGTTGCGTCATCGGAGCAGCTTCCCACTGATCAGGCGCCGCGGGCATTCCTTGAGCTCTTGGATGAAGCGCGGCCTGTGTAGCGTCATTGGTCTGGATGCTGTGGAATCAGCAGACAGGGCCACAGTCTTGATTTGACAGCCTCTTCACGGCCAGCTTGAGCTTGGCCGCGTCGTCGGCAATTTGCCCTTTTGAGCAAAAAAGAGTTGCGGTAGCGGTGATTCTTGCCGCGGAACAGAAGGCGCACCATGGGAGCAACAATCATCCAAGGAGCGTCACGTGAAATCCAAACTAAAGCTTGGCGGACTGTTTGTCGGACTTGCGATGTTCGCCGCTGGCGCGCATGCGCAGAACGTCGCCTCTGCGCATGCCGATGTATTGGCAAAAAGCGATAGCTCGTGGAACGGCAAGAGGTACACCTCGTACCCAACGGGCGCTCCACAACTAACCGTTCTAAAACTGACCATTCCCGCCAACACTGCCTTGCCATGGCATATCCATCCGATGCCAAACGCAGGCTATGTATTGGCTGGACAGTTGACGATCGAAGATAGAGCGAGCGGCAAGAAGCAGACGTTCAAGGCTGGCGAGGCATTTACAGAGTCCGTGGACGATGTCCATCGCGGGATAAGTGGCAAGGAACCAACAGTTCTTGTCATTACCTACTCGGGAACTGTAGGCATGCCCACGTTCAAGCAAGTGGATGGTGGAAAGCCCGAGTACTGATGGTCTTCAATGAGCCGGAGAAATCGACGTCGGGTCCGCAGGAAGTACCGTCGCCAGCCCATTTGCCTGGTCAACGGGCATATCAATGGAGTAGAGCGGTCGGTATGGACGAACCGTCGTTCGTTGCAGAGCGGAGCAACGAATGACGCAGGAGTCAGGCGTGACGCACGCCTTCCAGACGAGCAGCCATGGCATCAAGAAATAGCCGCACCCGCGTGGGGACGAGTCGATTGGACGGGAAGAGGGCGCAGACGGGGGCGTCCTCGCTACGCCACTCAGGCAGGACGCGGACCAGACGTCCACTCCGCAGGTCGGCTTGAACATCAATCCATGATTTCAGGATCAGTCCGCAGCCAGCGAGCGCCCAGTCCAGCGATACCTCACCGTTATCGCTGCGCAGCCGCGAATCGACACTCACTTCCTGCGTTTCACCGTCGACGCCAAGGAGCCGCCAGGCGACGCGCAAAGCGCCATGGTGAAGGCATTGGTGTTGCGACAGATCGGCTGGGCGCAATGGCGTGCCGTTGGCCTCGAGATACGCTGGTGCTGCCACGATGACACGATGATTGTCCGCGAGCTTGCGCATGACCAGGGCCGAGTCGCGTGGCGTACCAATGCGCACCACCACATCGATGTTCTCATCGATCAGTCCCACCAGCCGGTCCGACAACGACAACTCGACAGCCAGCGCAGGATAGGTCCGCGCCAGTTCGCGACAGACCGGACCCACATGTGCGCGTCCCAGCGCAACGGGTGCACTCACTCGCAGCGTTCCCTGCGGGTCGACGCGGCCATGCGTCAGCGATGCTTCCGCTTCATCCACCTCAGCCAGGATGCGCTGTGCGCGTTCAAACAATTTCGCGCCTTCTTCGGTGAGCGAAAGCTGCCGGGTATTGCGAGTGATCAGCCGGGTATTTGTCTTGCGTTCAAGCGTGGCCAGACGCTTGCTGACCACGCTCAGCGCGAGGTCCATATCGCGGCCCGCTGCCGAAAGGCTGCCCGATAAGGCGATGCGAACGAAGGTGCGGAGTTCAGCGATGTCGTTCAACATGACTATCTCCAAAAAGTGGATTATCCATCCACTTTGTGGTGGATACTCAACAGATTATAGAGGGTCTAGATTGTGCCTGTCCTTAGGAGGCACCCATGAAATCTCCCCTCTTTACCCGCTCGACCCTCGCTGGCCACGCGGTTTCCCATCGAATCGTCATGGCGCCCATGACGCGGGCGCGCAGTGCGCAGCCTGGCGACGTGCCCACGTCGCTAAATGCCCGCTATTACGCCCAACGCGCGTCGGCGGCCCTGATTGTTACCGAGGCTTCGCAGATTTCGCCGCAGGGCAAGGGCTACTCCTTTACCCCCGGCATCTATAGCCCAGAGCAGGTGGCCGGCTGGCGTCTGGTGACGGACGCCGTGCATGCCGAGGGTGGCAAAATCTTCGTTCAGCTCTGGCATGTGGGCCGGATGTCGCACCCCGATTTCCACAACGGTGAGTTGCCGGTCGCGCCCTCCGCTTTGCCCTTCCAGGGGCAGATATGGAAAGTGAATCCGTCGACGGGTCTGGGTGAGATGGTGGATTCGCCGACACCGCGGGCCCTTAGCCGTCGCGAGATCCAAGGGATCGTCGAGGATTTCCGAGCTGCCGCGCGCAACGCCATGGATGCCGGGTTTGACGGTGTGGAAATTCATGGCGCCAACGGCTATCTGGTCGATCAGTTTCTGCGGACGACGTCCAACACGCGCACTGACGAATACGGTGGTACGCGTCAGAATCGTTTGCGCTTTCTGCGTGAAGTCATCAATGCCGTCGCTGGCGAAGTCGGTGCGGAGCGGACCGCGATTCGATTGGCCCCGTTCCTGACGGCACGCGGTATGGCATGCCCCGACATTTTGCCGACCATCTTGGAGGCCGTCGATTTTCTGCAGGCGACGGGCGTCGCCTATCTGCACCTTGTGGAAGCCGATTGGAACGACGCCCCTCAGTTCACTGAAGCATTCCGCCAGCAGATTCGCGCGCGTTTCCGTCGACCCATCATCGTCGCCGGCCATTACGACCTCGAAAAGGCCCATTGGGTACTTGGGCACGGCTACGCGGATTTCGTCGCATTTGGCCATCCGTTCGTGGCAAACCCCGATCTTCCTCACCGTCTTGCCGAGAACATTCCGCTCGCCCCCTTTGAGGGCGAATCGCTGTTCGGTGGCGACGAGCGTGGCTACACCGACTACCAACGTGCCGGTTGAGCTGTCCAAATCCCATTGATTTCTTATTGCCGAGGTACACCTCCATGTTTGCTTACAAGGGTAAGACCGCGCTGATCACCGGCGCGTCCAAAGGGCTAGGTACGGCCTTTGCCAAAGCGCTGGCGGCACGTGGCGCCAACGTCGTCCTGCTGGCGCGATCAACCGAAAGACTGGAGAGCCTCGCGCAGTCCCTGGCAACCCAATACGGGGTGAAATGCATTGCGCTGTCGATTGACCTGACCGCGTCCAATGCGGCGCAACTGGTGGAGAAGGAGCTCGATGCGCGAGGCCTGGTGGTGGATCTGCTCATCAACAACGCGGGACTTGGCCACTCGGGCTCCTTCCTCTCCCATGACCTCCTTGCGGAGCAGGCCAGTGTCCAATTGAACATCCAGGCACTCGTCGGACTTTCACACGCCTTCGGGACTCGCATGGCGACGGCTAAACAGGGCGGCATCATCAATATCGCCTCCAATGCGTCGTTCCAGCCGGTGCCGTATATGGCCGTCTACGCAGCGACGAAAGCCTTTGTTTTGTCCTTTACTGAAGCATTGCGCTACGAACTGGTCGGTGACGGTGTGCAGGTGATGGCGGCATGCCCGGGACCCACGGCCACGAGCTTCTTTGAGGGCACCAAAACCGGCATGAAGGAGAAGAATTTTGATACGGCCGAGTCGGTGGTCGAACGTACATTGGTCGCCTTCGATAAAGGCGAGGCGGTCACTTATCCAGGGCGCTTCAGCGTGCGCGTCGCCACGGTGCTTCCGCGATTCTTTCCGCGAAAGACCGTGGTCCGGCTATCCGGCGCAGCGACACGCGGCATGGGACTCGCCGACGCATAGAGCACGTGCAGGCGCCCAACCTCAATTGGGTGCAATACCGAATGCGAGGCAGGGCGATTAGCCCGTGTTATCGGGGGTAGGGCGCACTCCCATCTGTCCTGGCTAGTGACTACTCCGCCGGTCCGCATTCGCAGCCAACGGGACTCTCGCCGATGAGTCCGGCGCCATGGACATCGTCGTTGAATCGAAGGTGTCCGGCACGGCAGTTGCCCGTGACCTCCAGTTGTTTCGGACCCAAGAGCCCCTTGTCACTGGCCATTTCGCGACTTTGGTCCACCAGCGCCGTAAGAGCCAGCTGCACGTCATGCCGCTCCCTCCGTGGACCAATCTTTGCAGGGGCACGATTGGATTCCAAGGCAGTTATCCGACGCTGAAAACAAAGGCCTACGACTTACGGGCGATTGCTTGTGCAAGGCCTTGCGCCTTGCATGTCCAGGTCCGCGAGCGGCAGTCGGTCACCTTGCGTAGTGCAAGGAGGCCTCGTCCGAGTTTGCGATCATTCGGTCGAGTGCGGGCGGCGGCTTGCATCAAGGATCTTGCTATCAAGCGGTTCCGAGTCGCCGGCGATTTTCGACGCGGGATGCGTAGTTTCCTTGGCCGCGGAGGCCATGCCATGAATGACACACTTATGCTGTGCTCGCTACATACCAAGCCAGTCCATTGCTGAGTCACGGCCTGTAGTACAGGAAGATTGGCTGATAGACGGTGGCTCGTTCGTCAAAGACTGTTCGATACCGCAGTCGAAGGACGAATTCGCGATCCAATGGATGATTTCCGCACCGCTATTGCACCGGGAGGACTACATGAAAGCGAACCAATATCGCGCCCTGGTCCTTGTTGTAGTGGCAGTAAGCGCCGTCGGCGGCGCAATGTATTTGAGTTTGCACCCCTTCGAAACGCTCCGGAATGAAGGCGAGTGGGTCAAAGCGCTCATCCAGGTGGGACTCATCGCGGTCTTAGGTGTCGTGACCACGGGAGTTCTCGAATCCTACAAGGATGGACTGCAGCGAGCTCGAGATCAAAGCAAGATTCGATTCGCGATTCTTGCTGACGTTGGTCGTATCTACATGGACGTCAAGTTAGTCCGTCGTCAGGCTCAAGGCATTGGCTCAATCCAACAAAACGACTCATCGACGCTCAATAAAAGGCAGGTTCGACTAGAGCTCCACAAGCACAACAGCGCGTCGTTCTTCCGTGGCGGGGCGGCCCTTGGGGGCATTCTAGAGCGGATGGAGAAGTACCTAAACAGGGTCGCAAACGAACCCGCTTCCAATGAACGTCAAGGGTTCCTTAGTGATGGTTTCAAAGCTTTCTCCAGAGACTTCCGAGATGCCATGGCAATAATGCAGCGAGACATCGCTGATTAGAAATCAGGAGGAAATCCGCGCTTTCTTCTCGCACCTATCGCCCTAATTCTGATCTGTTTGAGGATTTGTCCGGCTCTTCGTTGCCTAAATCATCTCAACGGGAGACTCGCAGGGAAGTCGATCGTGCTCGACAGGAAGCCAAGCAATGGCAGCAACGGCACGAAGGCGCGGAACGGGTTCAGAGAGATATGGCCGCTGCAATGCAGGGCCAGCTCAATTTAGTCGCCGCCCAGTCGCGTGACCTCGAACAAGAGACTGCGCGGCAAGCTGGCCAGATCGCCGGACTAGAAAAGGCGTTATCGGAAGCCTATGCGGCAGCGGCAAAACCCAAGCGTCCGCTTTCCCCGAAAGCACAGGCGTCCACACGCGCTCGCGCACCAAAGAAGTCGCCGGTAGGGCCAGGCCGCAAATAGCTCGGTGTCAAAAGATGACCGAATAAGCGGACATGACACGATTAGCGGACAAACGACAGAATTAAGAGGACAGCGACAACAGTCGTGCCAATCGCCAGATCCTTCAACAATTTCGCATAATGTATATTATGTAAAATTACAAAATGACCGGCGCCAGCCTGGCCCCTTTGCTGTTGGCTCTCCCCAAGGCCCGCTCCCATCAACCTCCGGCTCCTCAACCTAGTAGTCAATCCGATACACATAGGCGTGCGGGCCTGACGGACGCGTTGGCAGCTCTAGATGTAGACCGTCCGCTTTCTGGTGGAATGCGATCGGCTTGCCCGTGGCCAGTAGCGTTACTTTTCGGACCGTCGTCGATGGCGCGATGGAATGGATCAGCGCCTGGTTGTTCGCGGGCCACTCCATCTCGATGGCGTAGAGGTGGCCGTCGTGGGTGGTGAATCGGAAGTCTTCGGGCGTATAGGGTTTGGTCTTGGTGTCCCGCATGGTGCCGGCGGCGACTTGGGTTGGGCCTTCGCCGAAGCGCTGCCATGGCCTGGAGCCGTAGATGGCGTCGCCGTTGAGTTTCAGCCATTGGCCGACGGCCAGCAGGATGCTCTTTGCCTCGTCGGGAATGCTGCCATCGGCTTTGGGGCCGATGTTCAACAGCAGGTTGCCGTTTTTGCTAACTACGTCGGCGAGCAGTTGCACGATCTCGTCGGGTGACTTGTAGGTGTCGCCTTCGGCGTAGCCCCAGGAGTCCGGGCTTACGGAGGTTTCGGTCTGCCAGGGTTGCGCGAGGATATCGGCGGCCTGCCCTCGCTCGATATTCAAGGTGCCGGTGCCAGGCATCATGTTGTCGAGCTTGTAGTTGAGCACCACACCCTGATCACGCGTTGCGGCCTGGTTGTAGTAGAAGGCGGCGAATTCGGCGAGTGCGCCGCGAAAGCGCGGTTGGCCGACCCACCAATCGAAATACATCAGATCCGGATGGTAGTCCTGCACGATTTCGGACGAGCGTGCGAGCCAATCGTCGAGATAGGCGTCCGAAACGAAGGTCCAGTCGACGTCCTTGCCATCGGCACCCTTGGCCGATTCGGTGGGATGTGCCGGTCCGTAGAGCGACGCGTACCTGGGATCGTTGACGTCGGAATCGAAGCTGCGGCCGTATTCGTAGAACCAATCGTGTTCCGCACGATGCGAAGACAATCCAAGCTTCATGCCTTGCGCGCGGATCGCCTTGGCGAGTTCGCCGATCACGTCGCGATGCGGCCCCATCTTTACAGCCGTCCAGTCGGACAGTTTGGAGTCGTACATGGCGAAGCCGTCGTGGTGCTCGGCAACGGGAACCACGTAACGCGCACCTGCCGCGCGGAACAATGCGGCCCAGGCCTGCGGATCGAAATGCTCTGCCTTGAAACGTGGAATCAGATCCTTGTAGCCGACCTGGGGCATCGCTCCATAGGTGCTCACTTGATGTTGGTAGTAATTGGCGTACTCGCCGCTGCGTTCGTACATATGGCGCGGATACCACTCGCCCTTGTACGCCGCCACGGAATACACGCCCCAGTGAATGAAGATGCCGAACTTCGCATCCTGATACCACGCTGGCGTGCGATAAGCGGTAAGGCTTTTCCAGTCGGGAGACATCGGGCCTTGCCAGGCCGCCTTGTGCGTTTGCGCAAGTATGGCTTGACGTGCGCCATCGAAAGGACGATTCGCATCTTCCCATTGGTGTTCGATCGTTGCCGCATCCGGCGGTGCGAAACTTTGCGGTGGATTGCCAGCGACAACGGCTGTTGTGCATAAGGCGCAAGCCATGCCCAGCCAAAGGCGGCTATGCGGCAAAGCGAATGAAGACTTGGCGGGCGCGCGGGTTTCGCGGGCCTTCTTCTTCCACAACGACATACGCCCTACTCCTTGATTCACACCGGAAGGCGCCCATCAATGGAAGTGCGCCTCCCCTGCCCTTGCCGTCATGAGCGGGCCGGCCTCGGGGACACCGAGGCCGACCCGTCAGATGGGGAGAGTCATGCCTGCCACAGGCTGGGAAACACGGGTTTATTTGAACTTGTAGTCGAACGTCAGGAAGATTTCGCGGCCGTTGTACTCATCGGCGGTCTGACCCGTCGTGACGAATTCGAAGCCGCCGGCGTAGTACGGGATGGAGCCGACCTTGTCGAAGATGTTGGATACGGTGAGCTTCAACGTGGTATCGGGATTCATCTGCCAGCCGACTGCCGTGTTCCAGGTGATCCACACCGGCGTCCTGCCACGATACGTCGCGGAGTCCACGGCCACCGGGTTGCCATCCTGGGTTACCTGGCACACGCCCGTGCTGATCGACTCGCTGCCGTTCTGCACGTTGACCATGCCCGGCTGGATGCCATTGGGCAGCACGACGCAGCCGGCGTAGTTCGGAGCGCGCATGCTGCCGTCACGCACACCGGAGATCGACACGTTCCAGTCGCCCTTGGTCCAGTCGGCGATCCAGGTCATGCGGCTTGCCACATTGTTGTAGCGAGTGTTCTGCAGCGGGTCCGAAGCCAGCACGCGCTGCTTGTACGAAAGGTTGTCGGTGTAGTTGATGCCGGCGCGGAAGTTGCCGTAGTCGTCGGTGTGGATCTTGTAATCGAGCGATGCATCGATGCCGCTGACGTACAGCGAAGCCTCGTTGATCGGGCCGGACTCTTCCGAGACGATCTGGCCAGCTGCATTGCGCTGAACCATCTGGGTCACCATCTGGCAATACGCCGAGCCCGGCACATGCGCCGTATACGGCGACAACGCCGACGTACCGTTGGCCTGCAGGCCGGTCAGGCAGCCGGCCTCGTCGACCAGCACGGTGTCTTTGTCCAGATACTCGATCGCGTTGTCCACGCCCATGTGCCAGTAATCGGCGGATACCGACAAGCCCTGCACGCCCGGAATCTGCCACACGAAACCATAGGTCCAGGAGTGGCCGGTCTGCGGCTCCAGCAGGCGGCTGCCGTTGGTGTTCAAGTTGTAGTACTGCGAGGTCGGACGCTGCACCAGGCTGCACCAGGTGCTGTTGGACTGGCCAGACTTGATCGCGTTGATGCATTGCAGGGGGTCGAGGTAATCACCCACCGGCGAGGTCGAGCCGGTCAGGTAGATGGCCTGCATGTCCGGCGCCTTGAAGTTGGTGCCGTAGCTGCCGCGCAGCAGCAGGCCGTCGTACGGACGGTACTCCAGGCCCGTGCCCCAGGTCTTGGCGATGTCGGCCATGCTGGCGTCGTTGTACTTGTCGCCGCGACCGGAAATGGTCCAGGTCAGCGAATCAAGGATCGGCACGCGGAACTCGGTGCCCAGCGAGAAGCGCTGGCGCGTGCCGCCGCCGGTGAGATACGCGCCGAACGGATTCTGGAACGTGGTCGGGTCGGCAGAACGCGGGTCAGGCGAAAGCAGGAAGCCGTTGTGCGCGGCTTCCAACACGGCTGCCCAACCTACCGACTCGTCCACCCACGGCAGTTTGAAAAGATCGCCATTGATGCGGAATTGCGCCTGGTCCAGCCACGATGACGAGGTGTTCTCGCCATTGACCGCGAACTGGCCGTATTGCTGCGGGGTGATCGGATTCCACCACTGCTGCCAGTTCATGTTGTAGATCGGCAAGCCGTCGGCCGTGGTGCCCTGCTGCTTGCCGAGGAAGAAGTTGTTCATGCCGGCGACGTTGATGCCCGTATAGTCTTCGCGCACCGTGTACTTCTGGCTGTTGAGGTTCAAATCCCAGTTGAACCGGTTGTCGAACATGGTGCCCTTCAGGCCAACCTGCAGGTTCCAGTTCTGCTCGCGGTCATGCGTATTGGCCGCCGTGCCCATCTCTTGCGCAGTCAACTGGCGGATGGCCTGGTTGATGGTCTGCCCCGTGCTCTGGTCGTAGAACTGGCCGGTGACTTCCACGGGCAGCTGGGTGTTGGAGATGCCCGTCGTGTCATACAAGGCGGCCGAACCATACAGCTGCAAGCCGTTGCTGAAGTCGTACTCGCCGGCGATGTAGCCGTTCTGGCTGCGGGTGCCAGGCGTCAGCACCCAGTTCTGAAACAGCGCGGGCTGCGAACAGTAGTAACCGTTGTCGGTGATGCTGGCGATCTGCGTGCCATTGGTGGTGACCGAATGCGACTGGCTCAGCTGCGAGTTGGTGAACTTCGAGCAGCTGCCCGCCGGCGGCGTGATGTAGTGGCCGTTGGCATCCGTGGCGGAGAGCGCGATGGCGCCGGCAGCGTCGTACTGATAACCGAACATGCGCGAGGCTGGGCCCCATGCGCCATAGCCTGCATCGGACACCGAGTCCTGGTACGGACGATCCATGCCCCACAACGCCGTTCGGTTGTACTGCTCGAGGTTGTACAGGATGTGCCAGTTGCTGCCGGATTTACCGCCG
The DNA here is from genome assembly GCF_052114725.1 of Dyella sp. 2YAF14. Classification (NCBI taxonomy): domain Bacteria; kingdom Pseudomonadati; phylum Pseudomonadota; class Gammaproteobacteria; order Lysobacterales; family Rhodanobacteraceae; genus Dyella; species Dyella sp. 2YAF14. The sequence goes on from NZ_JBFRFH010000003.1 coordinate 103,227, forward strand.
AAGAAGTTGATGTCGCCGTAGTTGCGGCCACCACGCGTCGCCGTGCCGCCGGTGATCTGCAGCTCGTCACCCTGATAGTTTTTCTTCAGGATCACGTTGATGACGCCCGCCACCGCATCCGAGCCATAGATCGACGAGGCGCCGGAGGCGAGCACTTCGACATGGTCGATCATGCCGAGGGGAAGGTTGTTGTAGTTCTGAAAATTGCTCTGCTTGTTGAGCGGCTGCGGGTAATCCACCACGCGATGGCCATCGATCAACAGCAGGCTGAAACCGGGGCCGACGCCGCGCAGGTTGACCGAGCGCGCATTGACCGAGCTCGAACCCCAGGAGGCCGGATCCGACGTCTGCTGACCCACCTGCGGCAACGAATCGAGGAACTCCCACAGCGTGGTGAAGCCCTGATCCTTGATCTCCTGGGCACTGATGGAGACGACTGGCGCCGGTCCTTCGACTTGCGCGCGCGGGATCATCGAGCCCGTGACCGTGACGCCCTGCAACTCGACTGCCTTGTCCGACTTGCTGGACGAAGGCGCACCCGATGACTGTTGTGCGGACGACTGATCGCTGCCGGCTGGTGCCGACTGGGCGAAGGCGAGTGGCGTGAAAAGCGCCAGCGCCATGGAAGTGGCAAGTACGCTGCGTCGCAAACGGATTTTTTTCATGGTTAACCCTCCCCGAAAAGCTTCAATGGTGTGATTGCTGTTGAGCCTTGCGCTCACCAGCTCTATTCACTTCTTGTGCGCTGTGTTCGCTCGCCTGCCCCGGTCCGCTTTCGCGGTCCCCATCCCGGATCAGACGCTTCAAGTCGTCCTGCTGGTGATCAAGCTGCGTAACGGCTTTGCCCAACCTTCTCCGTGCCATCCGCTGCTCTTGGTTCCGACGTTCTTCCCATACAAGAACGGCTCTTTCCGATGTGTCCTCTTCGAGTCGAGGGCTCCAACCACAGCCAACGGAGATTCATGACGCCTGCTCTGCATCGGGCCATTCGTTCACCTTGGTCCAGGTCGCGTGTGCCAAGCTCGCGCCCCGCACGCCCCATTCCCGCCTGCCTCCCCGTCCCGCCCCTGCGAGAAGAGATTCATATACGAACTTATGGTTCATATTTGACTTAGTTATAAGCCTAAACTGGATCGATGCAAGTTGCATTGCAACAATCTTGAAAAGAACTTGCCCGGCAGACGGCCACTTGCCTGCTCAATGCCCCTACGATGAGAGCCTGCTGGTTTCGCGCCCCTCCCTGCGGGGCGGCGCCCTCAATCACGAGGGCCTGGGTCCCGGCCCTGGACGCGCTCATGGGCGTCCCTGGCGGGGGCAACGTCCCGGTCAGTGCGGGACGGCTGAGTCGCCTGACACGATCGGCGGGATGCTTTCAGACAGGCGAGCGGTGGCGTCGCTCAGGCGCGCGGGATCGATCACTACATGACGCATGCGCGTTCTCCGCCACGTGTACAAGACATGGACTAGTCCATCGCGCGACTGGATCACGGCCGGGTAGGAGTACTCCTGGCCCGGTTGGTCTTCGAGCGTCAGCACCCTCTTCCAGTGCAGGCCGTCGGCGCTGATGGCGACTGCCAGCGTTCCTCGTCCGTCCCACCACCGGGACCCGGGCGACGTCGGGTTGTAGACGAGCAGATCGCGGCCGTCCGCCAGGGATGCGGCGTCGATGCCTGAGTTGGGGTTGTCCACGTCCAGCAGGCGCAATGGCGACCAGTGGTGCCCGTCATCGGCGGACTGCGACCAGAACAATTTCCCTTGGCGCGTGCGGCCAATGGCCTCGATGCCGCCGTCCTGCTTCGGGAGCAAGCTCGGTTGAATGGCCTCGATGCCGCGCGATGATAGATCGCTGCCAGCCACCCAGGTTCTGCCGTCGTCCTCCGACCGCTCGACATGAACTCGCCAGCCGCCCCGTTCGGTACTGGATGGACTGAGGATGTCGCCATTGGCCAGTTGAATGGGTTTGTTCTTGATCGGCCCGAGGATGCCGGGCGGAAGTCGATGCGGTGCCGACCATGTGGCGCCGTCGTCAGCGGAGGTCGTCAGCATGCCCCACCAATGCTGCGGATCCGGGCCGATCTTGTAGAAGAGCATCAGCCTGCCCGTCGTCGACCGGAACAGCACCGGGTTCCAGGCGGGCCACCGCGAGCCGTCCGATTGTCTGCCGTTGGCGATCTCGCGCGGGCTTATCCAATGACCGGAAACCTGGCGGGACATCCAGATGCCAACACTTGGGTCTCGCTCCTGCTTGCCGCCGAACCATGCGGCGACGAGCCCCGTCGGTGTTTCAACGATCGTGCCGGCATGGCATTGCGCCGTCGGTGGGTGCGTTAATACGAACTCGGACGAAACCACGGATGTCTGCGCCGCTTCGCCACGAAACGTCATGACGAAGAGCAAAGCGAAAGCGAGGCGAGGCCTGTTCGACCTCCCCTTCGGCACGGCGCCATATTTGATTGACACGACTGCGTTTCCCGTCCTCTAATGAAAACTTCCATAAGGACGTATTAACGTCCAAATGATTGTTGCAAAGGTGGCTAATGAAGCGACTTGCCCGAACCGTTCTTGGCGCCGCCTTGGCGCTCTCTCTTTTTTCGCAGGCATCGTTGGCGCAAGGCGCGGCGGATACCAAGCCATCCCCCCAGCAGATTCACTGGCAGGATCTGGAGTTTGGCGTGATCGTGCATTTCGGCACGAACACCTTCCTCGATCGCGAGTGGGGCGACGGCACAGCCGACCCCAGGGTGTTCAATCCCGACCATGTCGATGCGGCGCAATGGGCACGCGCCAGCCGCGCAGCGGGCGCGCGCTACATGGTGATGGTCGCCAAGCATCACGATGGCTTTGCACTGTTTCCGACGGCGCAGAGCGACTACTCGGTGAAAAGCAGCCCGTGGATGAATGGCAAGGGCGATCTTGTGCGCCTCGCCTCCGACGCGGCGCGTGCCGAAGGACTGGAGTTCGGCGTCTATCTGTCGCCGTGGGACAGGCATGAGCCGCGCTACAAGCAGCCGCAAGCTTACGATGTGTATTACCGCGCCCAGGTGGAGGAATTGGCCCAGCACTATGGGCCGCTGGTCGAGTGGTGGCTCGATGGCGCAGGCAGCGCCGGCCATGTCTACGATTTCCCGCGCTACATCGAAACGCTGCGAACCTATCAGCCCAATGCCATGGTGTTTGCCGACATGGGCTTGTTCGAGTACGGCGACCTTCGCTGGGTGGGCCAGGAGGATGGCTATATTCGCGGCGAGAACTGGAACGTCATCGACCGCCACGGCTACCAGCGCTGGCGCCCGGTGGAAGTCGACACCCCTCTGCATGACCTGCACTGGTTCTGGCACCCCAACGACGAAGTCACGCTCAAGAGTGTCGCCAAGCTCGTGGACACCTGGGAGAACAGCGTCGGGCGTGGCGGACAATTGATGCTGGGCATCGCGCCGGATCGCCACGGCCGGCTGCCCGATGCCGACGTCGCCCGCCTCGAAGCCTTTGGCAAGGCGCTGCGTGCGCGCTATGGCGATGCCAGCAACCTGGCGCGCCATCACGTGCAGACGGACGAAAACACCGAGGCAGCCCTGGACGGCAACAAGGACACATTCTGGTCGGCGCCGGCTGGCTCCCGCCACGCCACGCTCGAAGTCGACTTCGGCCACCCGGTGACGTTCGATCGCACGCTCGCGATGGAATGGCTGGACGACGGGCAGCATGTGCGCAAGTACGCCATCGAGGTTTTCGACGGCAAGGCCTGGCATGCGGTCGCCAACGCTGAAGCCATCGGCCACATGAAGATCGATGTGTTCCCTCGCGTCACTGCGCAACGCGTGCGACTGAACATTTTGTCCAGCGTCGGCGATGCATCCATCCGCGAATTCCAGGTGTTCGACGCCGGCGCTTTGCCTTCGAACTGACATGGCGCCGACATGCGGCGCCAGGCTGGCGCTGATCATGCCATTCATCGGCATGCTCAGCGCGGCACGTCGGCGTGTCCTGCGATGGTGAACGCCACCGATGGCTGCCCCGACGAGGGTTGGTGGCCGCCTGCGAACAATGCGTAGCGCCCTGCCCTGACGGCACGCACACCGTCGGCATCGACCAGGCTCAGGGCGCGCGCGTCAAGATGGAAATGCACGGCACGCTGCTCCCCTGCGGCGAGGGAGACACGCTCAAACCCCATCAGCGCCCGTTGCGGTGCATCGGGGGCGTCCGGATACGCAAGATAGACCTGCGCTACTTCGTCGCCGCTGCGCGTTCCGGTGTTGCGCACGTTCACCGCGACGTCGAGCGCGTCGCCGGCCTTCAGGTTTTGCGCGGACAGACTGGGCGCGTCATAGGCGAACGTGGTGTAGCTCAGGCCATCGCCGAACGCATACAGCGGCTCGCCCTTGAAGTAACGGTAAGTGCGACCCTTCATGCCGTAATCGATGAAAGGCGGGAGATCGCGCACGTCGCGATAGAAAGTCACCGGAAGGCGGCCAGCGGGATTGATCACGCCGGCAAGGGTCTGCGCCACCGCCAATCCGCCCTGCTCGCCCGGATACCACGCCGCGATGATCGCGTCCGCGTGTTCACTGGCCCAGTTCAAGGCCACGGCACTGCCGCTCATCAAGACGACTACCAGCGGTTTCCTGGTGGCGGCGACCGCCTCCAGCAGTTTCTGCTGCGACGCAGGCAGATCGATGGCGGTCCGATCGCCGCCCATGAAGCCCGGCACGTCGACCTTCAGTTCCTCGCCCTCGACACCTGGCGACAAACCCACGAAGGCAACCACGGCATCGGCATCGGCGGCCGCCCTGACTGCCTCAGCGAGCTGTGCATCGGCGGGCGCCATCCATTCCAGGTGAATGCCTTGGTCCTCGCCGCTGTGCTCCCATTCCAGGCGCAGATCGTGCGGACGCGTATCGGCAAAATGGATTTTCACGGCAGGCGGCTCATCGCTGCCCGAGCTGCCAGCGATCAGATGGCCATCGAGATAGAGGCGCACAGGGTCGTGCCCGCGACAGTCGAAGCATCGATCCACGCGCACGGCCAGGGTGTAGTCGCCCGCGCCGGGAGGCAGCAGTTGGCCTGTCCAGCGCACTGCGTAGCGGGATGCATCGAGACCATCCGCGGGCGGCAGGTGATCAGTATCCAAGTCGATCCGGGCGTCGGAGCGCGTCATCACCGGCTTGCCGGTCAGGCGGGCATCGCGAAAGTACTCGCCCTTGAGATTGGATAGTGCCGTCACGGGAATCGGAACGGTCACGCCATCAGCAAGCGTGGCGCCTTGGGCGTAACGCACGTTTTGCTCGCCCCATAGTGCGCGCACGCCATCGAGCGGCGTCACGGGCTGTCGAGCCGTGCCGTGGTAGTTGGCTTCCAGCACGGACAAGGCGTCGGTGTTTGGCCCCACCACGGCGATACGGCCGCCGGGCTTCAATGGCAGTGTATTCGCGCGATTCTTGAGCAAGACGATCGATTCGCCTGCAGCACGCAGCGCCAGTGAGCGATCAGCATCAGGGGCGACCCGCGGCGTCGGCGCCGATGCGTCGAACATGCCCAGGCGATAGCGCGCGGCGAACAGGCGCGTTGCGGCCACATCGAGGTCACGCTCGCTGATCCGGCCATCTGCCAGCGCGCCGCCAAGGCCCGCATACGCCGAGCCGCAGTCCAGGTCCGTGCCCGCGCGCAACGCGCTGGCCGATGAGCCGGCGTTGTCTTTCTGGTAGTGGTGGAACATCGTCATATCGTCCACCGCATCGCAGTCGGACACGACGAAGCCCTCGAAGCCCCAGTCTTTGCGCAGGCGCTCGCCGAGCAGCCACGGCAAGGCGCAAACGGGAACGCCATGAATCGCGTTGTAGGCGCACATGACCGAGCCCGCGCGACCCTCCACGATCGCAGCGCGGAAGGCGGGCAGATACGTGTCTTCGAGATCATGCGCGGATACATCGACATCGAAGCCATGACGGCCGGGCTCCGGACCGCTATGCACGGCGAAGTGCTTGGGCGTGGCGATCACCGTGGGATGCGCAGGGTCATCGCCCTGCAGTCCGTCGATGAAGGCCACGGCAAGCGTTGCCGTCAGGCGTGGATCTTCGCCATAGGTTTCCTGGCCTCGCCCCCAGCGAGGGTCGCGGAAGATGTTGATGTTGGGAGACCAGATCGTGAGGCCGTTGTAGCGTCCATGATTGTGCTGCAGACCCGTAGCGAGGAACTTGCTGCGCGCCTGCGTCGCCACTACGCCGCCCACGGCATGAAGCAAGGCGGGATCCCAGCTGGCCGCCAAACCGATGGCCTGCGGGAATACGGTCGCCTCGCCAAAGCGGGCAAAGCCGTGCAGCCCCTCGCTCCACCAGTCGTACGCGGGAATGCCAAGGCGCGGGATGGCCGGTGCGGCACTTTGCAACTGCGCGATCTTCTCTGCCGACGTCATGCGCGCGACCAGACTGGCCGCCCGCTCCGTGGCCTCGTCGGCCGGAGCGGGCGTCGCCAGCAAGACGCCGAACAGCAGGGTCGCCAGCAGGCAGGCCTGATGTAATCGCCTCATGCGCGTCTGCTCCGCCTGCTCACTGCGTTGCGCCAGGCGGCGCGGGATAATTGAACGATATGCGGCTGACGCCTGCCAAAGGACCTTGAAGCGGCGCCGTCGAGAGGATGCACAAGTCGTGTGTGCCGCCGTGCGCAGTCACGGCGGCCGCAACGCGATACGTCCTGCCGGGCAAGGCTTCGGCAGGCAACGGCAAGCTGGCCGCCAAGGGGCCGCTGCAGGTATCGAGGTGAACCTCGAGTTCGCCCGCAGGCCGGCGTGACGGGCGCGACACGACTTTCGATGCGTCATGCGCCAGGCCGTAATTGCGGGCGAGCCATGCACCGTCGACAAAAATCGCGACCACCTCGTCCAGGGACACGTTCGCCATGCGCCAGCAGCTGTTCATGACGTCGAGGTTGTACACCGGCGCCGGCGAGGTGGCATCGGGTAGCAGCGGCACGCGCAGGCCAAGGTCGCCCTTCGGACAGGCCTCCAGCGCATTGCCGTCGTAGCTCGCCAGCGTCCGCGCGTCGAAACGCTGTGTGCGGACGCGCGCGAGCGGCTGTCCGTCGGCAGTAAACGTCGTTGCGCTGATGGTGACAGGCAGCGCAGTCTCGATCGGTCCACCATAGACAGGCGAGCTCGCCGACGGCACGGTTGCGTCGGTGGTGTAACGGATCGTGGTGGACGGCTCCTGTGCAACAAGGGTCACGGCGACTTTGTCGCCGTTGCCGGGTGAACGCTGCGCACGCATGTCGACGGCGAAGGCGCTGTCGGCATAGTAGATGCCCATTTTGCGATAGCGATCGAATTGCGCGGGCAGCCTCGCCAAGAAGTTGTCGAAGCGCCGCTCGTTGGCAGGCGTCCAGGTCGCCTCGGCCAAGGCGTCCAGTCGTGGGAAGGCCGCATGCTGGATCTGCCAGGGTGCCGTGAGGTACTCGGTCCAGATGTTGGCCTGCGCGCCAAGTACGTGCTTCGCCTGCTCGGCAGTGAGCTCCGGCGAGACCGCTTCAAACGCGTAGACGCGGGCCAGCGTCTGGACGCCAAGCCGCCCGGACGGTTCATCGTCGCGATGACTCTGCAGGTTGTCGAAGTAGAGCGTGGGCGCGGGAGACAGCACCACGTCATGCCCCAGTCGCGCCGCATCGATGGCGCCCTGCGTACCGCGCCAGGACATGATCGAGGCGGACGGCGGTATGCCGCCCTCAAGGATTTCATCCCAGCCGATCAGGCGACGCCCATGTTGCGCCAGGTATTGCCCCATGCGCTCGATGAACCAGCTTTGCAGCGCCTTTTCGTCCTTGATCCCGAGCGAGCGCATGCGCGCCTGCACGGCGGCCGACGCCTGCCACTGGTCTTTGATGGCTTCGTCGCCGCCCACGTGGATGAAGGTCGATGGAAACAGTTCCATCACTTCGTCGAGCACGTTGTGCAGGAAACGGATGCTGTGTTCGTCGACATTGAACAGGTAAGGGTTGACGCCCCAGTTGATCGAGACGGACGGCCGCTCGCCGGTGACGCCGATATCCGGAAAAGCCGCCACGGCAGCCTGCGCGTGGCCCGGCATGTCGATCTCCGGCACGACCGTGATGTGGCGGACGGCGGCGTAGGCGACGATGTCCTTCACGTCGGCCTGCGTGTAGTAGCCGCCGTACCTGGTGCCGCCATCCCCGGGCGGCTGGCGCCATGCGCCGATCTGCGTGAGCTTGGGATAGCGGCGGATTTCCAGGCGCCAGCCCTGGTCGTCGGTGAGATGCCAGTGGAAGACATTGAGCTTGTGCTGTGCCATGGCGTCGAGCAGCTGCTTGATTTCAACCGGCTGCTGGAAGTGCCGCGCCGAGTCGAGCATCAGGCCTCGCCAGGCAAATCTTGGCCAGTCGGCGATGTGCAGCAAGGGCACCGAGACGGCACCCTTTGCGGCATCGGGCGTCATCAGCTGCCACGCGCTGACGGCGCCGTAGAACAGGCCTGCCGCATCCCGCGCAGTGATGCGCATGCCCTGCGCATCAACGTCGAGTACATAACCTTCCGGCTGCGTGACGCTTGCGGCCGCATCGCTGCGAATGACGATGTCGCCGTGGCTCGTGGCTGTCGCATCCTCTTTCACCGGTAGCGAAAGTCCGCGCGTTCGCACGAGCAGGTCCGCCAGATAGCGGGCCGCCTCGGCGGCCGCACGATCACCCGGCGCGACATGGATGACGGCAGCGGCACTGACGGCATAACCGCCCTGCCCCATGCTCACCTGCGCGGGAAGCGGAATAATCGGCAGCGTGCCTGTCGCGTGCGCATCGACGGCGAACCCAAACAGCGTTGCCAATGCCAGCGCGATCGGCGCCTTCAGACCGCGCTTAGCGCACCGCATCGGGGAGCGCCTCCCAGATCTTGGGATCTTCGGCGCCAATCACCCACGCACAGAAGCCCTCCAGGCCGTATTGCTTCACCACGTCGTAGCGATCGCGGAACGCGTGCGCATCGGGCAGGAACACCCACTCGCGCATCTGGTCGCGATAGAAGTAGAACCATGATTCGTGCTCCACCGGATCCCACTGCATGGTGGCGTTGAACTGCCTGGCCAGCGGGAACGATTCGTCCGCATCGATGTATTGCGCGGAGATGTTCGAACTCTCCTTGCCGTCCGCACCCACCGGATCGCCGGCAAACCAGTGGTAGCCATACAGCCCAATGCCCAGCGAGAGCTTTTCCTTCGGCACCACCTTCAAGGCGTATTCGAGGTTGGCCATCACCCACGGCATGCCCGCCACCGGCCCCGGCGTGGTCCAGCGGGTGTGCTGGTCATATGTCATCAGGCAGACGAGATCCAGTGCCTGTCCCAGCGCCTTGAGATCGTACGCACCTTTCCAGTATTCCCATATCCATTTGGCGAAGGGGCCGCGGCCCGCGTAGCCCGGCGCATTCGGCACCACCGCCATGGATAGCTTCAGGCCGTGCTTGTGCAGCGCCGTGGCGGTCTGTTGCGTCAGCAGGGTCAGTGCGTCGCGATCGGTCCAGGCGATGTTTTCGAAATCGAACTGGAAGCCGACAAACCCGTAGAGCTTCGCCTGTTCGAGCATGCCCTCGATCATCGCCTTCTTGGCGGTTTCGTTGACCAGCAGATCGTGAAACTTCTTGCGGTCGCCGCCAGCGGAGATGATGGGCATCACCGGCACACGATGCGCCTTGGCCAGTTTGAGCACGTAGAGGTTGGGTGCGCCCGATACCAGGCCGTTGCCATCCACGCCAAACCAGGTGGGCACCAGCAAGTCGACCTTGTCGATGTGCGCCTCGAACGAGTTGATCGATTTCTGTACTTCGATCATATAGAACAACGCGGTGGGAGCCTTCGCAAAGGCGCCGGTCGACGCCAATGCAAGACACAGCGAAACGGTCAGGGACAACCATCGTTTCATGGCGCAGCCTTGAGTGAATGGGGAGTGGAGAAGGTGATGCGATAGACGTACGCATCGCTGCCGATTGGGTGGGACGGCAGACTAAGATGCAGGCCGCCGGCATCCTGGGTAAACGGGATGGTGCGGTTGTCTGCCACAGACTGGACGCGTGTGACTTTGTCTTCCGGCTTGATCGAATGGATGATGGCCTGGGCGTTCGCCGGCCAATCCAGCTCGATCGCGTAGAGCTTGCCGTTGCCGGTGGTGAAGCGGAAATCTTCGGCGGTATATGGCTTGGTCTTGGTGTCCTGGAAGGTGCCGCTGACCACTTCGGTCGGGCCTTCGCCAAACGTGCGCCATGGCTTGCTGCCATAGATCGCCTCGCCGTTCGCCTTCAGCCATCCGCCGATGCTGCGCAACGTGTCCTGCGCGCCAGCGGGAATCGTACCGTCGGCACGCGGCCCGACGTTGAGCATGAGGTTGCCGTTCTTGCTGACCACATCCACCAGCAGATGGATGATGAAGGTCGGCGACTTGTACGTGTCGTGCTCGATGTAGCCCCAGGAATCGTTGCTGATCGAGGTGTCTGTCTGCCAGTGGGCGGGGTGGATGCCCTGCAGTTGCCCGCGTTCGATGTCCAGCGTGCCGGCGCCATCGGCGAAGTCGCCCAGCTTGTAATTGACCACCACGCCGTCGCGTTTCGCGCCTTCGTTGTAGTAGTACGACAGCAGGGTCGGCAGCGTGTTGCGGAAGCTGGGATGGCCGATCCACCAGTCGAAGTAGATCAGGTCGGGATGGTATTTGTCGGTGAGTTCGACAGTGCGTGCAAGCCAGTCGTCCAGCCAGGCCTGGGAGACATAGGTCCAGTCCTGCGCCAGGTTCTCGTCTTCCTTGCTGAGATGCGCTACGGCAGGGCCATAGAGTTCCGCATAGCGCGGATCGTTGACGTCCGAATCGACATGGCGCCCACCGTCGAAGAACCAGTCATGCTCGGCGCGATGCGAGGACACGCCAAAGCGCATGCCCTGCCCTCGCACGGCACGTTCAAGCTCACCGATCACGTCGCGCCTGGGCCCCTTCTTTACGGCGGTCCAATCTGACAGCGCCGAGTCGTACATGGCGAAGCCGTCGTGGTGTTCTGCCACGGGTACGACATAGCGCGCGCCGGCAACGCGGAAAAGTTTCGCCCAGGCATCCGGGTCGAAGTGCTCGGCCTTGAACATCGGTACGAAGTCCTTGTAGCCGAACCTCGACTGCGGCCCGTACGTCGCCACGTGATGGGCGAACTCCTTTGTCCCCTGCTGGTACATGTTGCGCGAATACCACTCGCTGCCGAACGCGGGCACCGAGTAGACGCCCCAATGGATGAAGATGCCGAACTTGGCGTCGTCGTACCAGGCAGGTGAACGATACTTCTGCAAGGACGTCCAGTCGCTGCGAAAGGGCCCCCGGCCGGCTGCGTTGGCCACACGATCAAGGATCGCTTTTCGTTGCGGCGCGAATTTGGCGCTGGCCTGCTGCCAGGCCTGATCCTGCGCTGCCGGCGACAAGGAATCGGCTGTGGGCGCCGTGGGCGACTGCGCCCACGCCGAGGCGCAGAGCAGCCAGCCCGCGACAAGCGCGCCATGCGCGGCCGGTTTCATCATGGTTGCTCGTCCTTGTTCGGAAGAAAGTGCGCGCTGCCGATGTTCAGCGGGTGGTAGTCGCTGACCACGCCGCCGGCGCGCACGCCGTCGGGCCGGGCGACGTCCACGGCCAGATGCACAGCAGCGCCCTTGCCCATAGCGGGCCAGGCACCCTCAAAGCGGATGGGCTGTGCCAGGTCGCGCAGCACGTCATCGCCATGCGCAAGTTCGTGGCCGCGATCGTCCATGGCGCGCCAGTGGGCGACATAGCCGAGCATGGGATAGGAAGGCAGATGCGTGGCTGGATAGCCGCTCACCGTGGCCTCGAATCCACGCAGTCCACTGGCGTCGACCCGCCATTGCGTCGCCACCGACAACGCCTCGTTGCGCGTTTCGTAGACCGCGTAAGACGGCCTGCGCTGCCGGTTCTCATCGACCAGGCCGTGGTCGACAAAACCTTCGGTCTGGCCGGGCCACAGATTGCGATGGGATTTATAGTCCTGATACGTCCAGAAAATCGTTCCCGCAATGAAGCTGCGCCGCTGAAAGGCATCCATCTGCTGGAGCAGGTTCTCGGCGCGCGCCTTGTCGGCGGCAGCGCTGTCGTGCGAGAAAACGCCCGGGTAGCCGAATTCGGAAATGATCACCATCTTGTCGGGATAAGTGCGATCGATGAAATCCAGCCAGGGTTCCACGTCGCTGCCCGCGCCGCTCCATGATCCGAAATAGGCATTGGCCATGATGAAGTCGATGTCGTGCATCACCGGCGCTTCTTTCCACGGCTTGCTGCTGATGTCGGCATCGGCAAAGGTCACATAGCGGCCCGGGTCGATGTCGCGAATAAGCGAAGCCATGGCGTCCACATAGGCGCGACCACCAGGCGTGGAGGCATCGCTCTCGTTGCAAACACTCCAGGCGAAGATGCTGGGGTGATTGCCATCCTGCTCGATCATCTCGCGCATCATGCCCTTGGCGAGCGCGAGCAGCTTTGGGTTTTTCAGCTGCGCCTGGCTGAATTGCCAGACCGGGATTTCCGGCACGAGCAAGATGCCGTGGCGGTCGGCGAAGTCGAGTACCTCGTCGTTCTGCGGATAATGCACCGGCCGCGTGAGCGTTGTATGCAAGGCGGCCATGTCGGACCAGTCGCGGCGTATCGTGCCCGCCGATTCGGCCAATCCTTCCCAGGGCGAATCCTCGTGGCGACTGACGCCGCTCAGCCGCACCGGCTTGCCATTGACGTAGAGGCGGCGGTCACGGATGACGATGTCGCGCACGCCAAACGAATCGCTGCGCGAGTCCAGCACCGTGCCGTCGGCGGCATGCAGCTCCGTTACCCACTGATAGAGTCGCGCGTCGCCGACGTTCCACAACTGGGGGTGTGGCAGGTTCACGGCAAGTGTCGTGGAGGTGGACTGCCCCGCCTTTGCCGAGACGCCCTGCTGCGTTTGCGCCACCGTCTTGCCGTCCGGATCGATGATGCTTGCGGTGACGCGATAGCTGCCGTCGCTGCCGTCGACGTTCTCGACAAATACCTGACTGCTGACGCTGGCCGCGTCGCCGCCAAGCTTGCTCGCGATGCGTTGCCGCCGGATCAGTGCATGGTCCGATACGCTGAGCCACACGTCGCGCACGATGCCGCCGTAATGCCACCAGTCGTACCACACGCTGCCGCTGGCCACCTGCCGCATCGCGTAACCGGGGATGGTCGCCTCGCCGGGACGGTTGTCCAGTCGTACGGCGATCTGGTTTTCCCCCGCACGAAGCTGCCGGCCGATGTCCAGGTCGTATGCCGTGTGTCCGCCTTCGTGGCCGCCGACTTCTACGCCGTTGACCCAGACGCGACTGCGATAGAAGGTGGCGCCGAAATGCAATTCCACGTGGGACGAAAGCATCGACGCCGGCACGGTGAAGGACTTGAAATACCAGGCGACACCTTCGTAGTCGTCATCCTTGCCGATGTTCCAGGTGTGGGGCACATCCACCAGCTGCGTTTCGGCCGGCGTGGCTCGCGGCCAGCCAGCAGCCATGCCTGCATCGGCGGCGTCGGTACGGAAGCGCCAGTCGTGATCCATGTCGATGCGCACCTGCGCATGGCCAGCCATCGACCACAGCAGCAGCGAAATCAGAACCGCCAGCGTGTAACCCCACCTCAATCCCATTCCCCTGCCCCTGCAAAGAAACCCGTATCAGTGGCCCAATCGCCAGTTTGCCGCGCCCAGCACGCCCAGCTGCCCGTGCTCGACGACGAACACGGGTGTGTTGTTCAAGAACGAGCGCATCACTCCCTTGTCCAGGAACCGCTCGGTGAACGGCCCGGAGCGCAGCACGCCGGTGATGCGCGCGAGAAATCCGCCGGCCAGGCAAACCCCGCCGCTCGCATTGAAGGCGATGGCGACATCACCGCAGAACGCACCGAGCCAGCGACAGAATTGATCGACCGTCTGCGTGGCCAGCGTGTCCATGCCGGCCAGCGCCATGGCGGTGATCTCGCCCGGCTCCGTGAGCGTCGCCGGCACGCCTTGCACCGCCGCGAGGGCGCGATAGAGGCGCAACAAGCCTGGCCCGCTGAGCACGCGGTCGTAAGGCACGTATCCGTCGATCGGCCCCAGCTGCGCGCGAATGGTCTGCTCGATGCCGGGGCGCGCGGCCAGCTCCATGTGTCCGGCCTCGGTATGCAGTACGCGAGGCGGCCGGCCCGGCAGCCAGAGGGCGGCGCCCAGTCCGGTGCCGGGGCCGATCACGGCCACGGCGCCACTGGGATTGGCAACACCATCCACGATGGCGGCGCTGTTCTCCTGTTCAAAATGGCCGACCGCATGCGCGAATGCTTCGAAGTCGTTGAGCACATCGACGGAGGCGAACCCGCCTTCAATGCACACGCTGTCCAGCAACACAGGCCACGCCAGGCTCTCGTTGATCACCACGCCGTGTTCGACGAATCCCGCGCAGGCCAGCACCAGCGCATCCGGCTGCACGCGATGCTCCCGGCAAAAGCTGCCAAGAATATCGACCAGCGAGGCGTGCTCGGCGCAGCGATAGACTTGGTAAAGGACGATGTCCGGCTTGCCCGTGATGGCGTCGGGCACGACCAGGCCGACGCGTGCGTGGGTGCCCCCGAGGTCGGCGGCGAGAAAGGGAGACACCGGGCGCGGCTGCCGTCCGAGTACGCCAGCGACGATCGGCCCGCCCATGTCCTGCAGGTGGTCCCTATGCGGAGGCACTGGCCTCTTATCCGACAACGGCGTCATCACCCACCCCGATGCTGTGCTTGCCTCGCCCCAGTTAACAGGGCGATTTCGATCGATTCAATAGCAGGCCCATCGTGACGCCACAGCGCGTCGACTCGAGGTCTGCCGGCCTGCCCGTCCGCTCACATATAAACCTAGTTTTTATCTATGCACAAGTAGTACGATGCCCGAAAGGCGGCGCCGCCCGGGTGGCGGTCGTCCGATGGTGCAGTCGTCCGGCCTTGCAGGAGGCGGGTTTTGGGGGTTTTGATGCCGGTCCAGCACGAACATCAACAGTCCTTCGGCCAGCCAGGCCAGGCCGAAGCCCGACTGGGCGCCCTTGCTTTCGGAGGCGCGCCAGCGGGCAACCTGTATGCCGGCGTGGGCGACGAGGCGGCGCGAGAAGCCATCCTGCAGGCATGGCGCCAGGGCATCCGGCATTTCGACACCGCGCCCTATTACGGCTACGGCCTCAGCGAAACGCGCATCGGCGATGCGCTGCTAGGCATCGAGCGCACCAGCTACACCATCTCCACCAAGGTCGGCCGACTCATCGACATGGATGAGGAGCGCACGGACCGCGGCGATGGCTTCGCGGTCGATGGTCGCCGGGCCTACTTCAACTACACGCGCGACGGCATCCTGCGCAGCCTGGAAAGCAGCATCCGGCGGCTACGCACCGGTCGCATCGACCTGCTGTTGCTGCACGACATCGGCGAGCTCACCCATGGTTCGCGCCACCCGCACGTGTTGAAGCAAGCCCTCGATGAAGCGCTGCCCGCCATGGCCGAGTTACGCGACCAGGGCGTAGTGGGCGCCATTGGATTGGGTGTGAACGAAGAGGCGGTCTGCCTGGAAGTGATGGATCGTTTTCCGCTGGACGCGATCATGCTGGCCGGCCGCTACACCTTGTTCGAACAGGGGCGCAGCAAGGCCGTCATGGCGCGGGCGCAAGCCGATAGCGTGGCTGTGCTGATCGCAGGCCCTTACAACTCCGGCCTGCTTGGCGCGGACGCAGGTCCTGGCGATACCTATGACTACGCGCCGGCATCGCTGGCGATCAAGGCGCGTGCACAGCAACTTTACGATGTGTGCGCACGCACGGGCGCGAGCGTCGGCGCGGCTGCCTTGCAGTTTCCGCTCGCCCATCCGGCGGTGACGAAAGTCGTGTGCGGGCTGCGCTCGGTCGCCGAAGTCGATGACGCCGTGGCCCGCATGTGCGCCACGGTTCCCGATGCGGCCTGGGCGTCGCTGGTCGAGCACGGCCTGCTCGATAAGAGCGTGCCGACACCATGATCATCGATGCGCATCGCCACTACTGGGATCCCGCGCGCCTGGCCTATGGCTGGCTGGCGCATGCCCCGGCCCAGCTGCAGCGCGCGTTTCTTCCGCCGGATCTCAAGGCAACGACAGACGCCTGCATCCTCGTCCAGGCCGCACCGGATGAGCAGGAGACCCTGTTCTTGTTCGATATCGCCCGACAGACCGATGGCGTGCTCGGCGTGATCGGCTGGGTCGACATGGAAGCGGACGACGCCACGCAACGCATCGCCGCCCTCGTCCAGAGCGGACAAGGGCTGCTGCGCGGTATCCGTCCCATGGTCCAGGACATCCCCGATACGGAGTGGCTCGCCCGACCCTCGCTTGATCGCGCGTTCGACTGCCTGCGCGACCACGGCCTGGTGTTCGATGCACTGGTCGACAACCGGCATCTGCGCGCCCTTTCCCAGCGACTGACCCGGCACCCGGGCCTGGTCACCGTGGTTGACCACGGCGCGAAGCCGAACATCGCGGATGGGCAATTCGCCTCGTGGGCCGGTGCGATTGCACGCGTCGCCCAAGTGCCGGACGTGGCCTGCAAATTATCGGGGTTGCTGACACTGACCGGTCCGGACGCCGACATGGCAGCCATCGAACCTTATGTAGCGCACCTCTTCGAGAGCTTCGGCGCGCAGCGCGTGATGTGGGGCAGCGACTGGCCCGTGCTCACGACCCATGCGACCTACGAGCAATGGAAAGCGTGCGCGCAAAAGCTGACGCGACGGTTTGCCCGTCATCACGAAGCAGCCGTGTTTGGCGGCAACGCCGCGACCGTCTATTCACTCGCTGACCGCGTATCGGCGACCGCATCCGGAACAAGGCCATGAAGACCTGGGTTACCTGCTGCCATTGCAGCGACGTGGAGCGCCTCGCATGAACGACCGATTGTCCGGCAAGCACGCGCTCGTCACGGCGGCAGGCGCAGGCATCGGGCGCGCCACCGCGCTCGCTTTCGCCGAGGCCGGCGCCACGGTGCTGGCGACCGATATCAACGATAGCCATCTGGCTTCGCTTGCCGCGAGCCATTCCTCGATTCGTATCCACCGGCTCGATGTCACCGATGACGCGGCGATCCGGACGCTGGTGGGCGCGACTGAGCGCATCGATGTGTTGTTCAACTGTGCTGGCTACGTGCATGCCGGCACCATCCTCGATACCGACGACGACAGCTGGCGGCGCTCGTTCGCCATCAATGTGGACAGCATGTTTCATCTGTGTCGCGCGGTGCTTCCGGGCATGTTGAGTCGCGGCACGGGCAGCATCGTCAACATGTCGTCGGTCGCCTCGAGCATCAAGGGCGTGCCTAATCGCTTTGCCTACGGCGCGACCAAGGCCGCGGTGATCGGCCTGACGCGTTCCATCGCCGCCGATTATGTGTCGGCGGGCATACGCTGCAATGCGATCTGCCCCGGCACGGTCAAGACGCCATCGCTCGCCGAGCGCGTGCGCGCCCTGGGCGGCGACGAAGAAGCTGCATGGCAGAGCTTCACCTCGCGGCAGCCGATGGGGCGACTCGGCACGCCCGAGGAGATCGCTGCGCTCGCCGTTTATCTCGCCTCCGACGAATCGTCCTTTACCACCGGCACCATCCATGTCGTGGATGGCGGCTGGTCGAACTGATGGAAGCCACTGCATGAAACTTTGCCGTTATGGGGAACCTGGCGCGGAAAAGCCCGGACTGATCGATGGCGATGGCGCCTTGCGCGATCTTTCAGGCGTGATCGACGACATCTCGGCAGTTGTGCTTGGTCGCGATGGCCTGCGCCGTCTGATGGCCCTGGATCCGGCCACCCTGCCCCGTGTCGATGGCACGCCACGCTTCGGCGTGCCGGTGGCGCACGTCGGCAAGATGCTCTGCGTAGGCATGAACTACGCCGACCATGCGGCTGAAACGAACGCGCCGGTGCCCGAGCAGCCCGTGCTTTTCATGAAGGCCACGACCGCCATCGGCGGCGCCAACGATGCCGTCGTCATTCCGCGCGGCTCGGCGAAAACCGACTGGGAAGTGGAGCTCGGCGTGATCATCGGCGAGGTGACGCGCTACGTCGACGTCAACGAGGCACTTGATCACGTCGCCGGCTATGCGGTGATCAACGACCTGTCCGAGCGCGAGTTCCAGCTCGAACACGGCGGCCAGTGGGTGAAAGGCAAAAGCTGCGACACGTTCGGGCCGATCGGCCCATGGCTGGTCACCCGGGACGAGGTCCCCGACCCGCAGAAGCTCGCCCTCTGGCTCGAAGTGAACGGTCACCGTTACCAGAACGGCAACACGCGCACGATGGTGTTCGGCGTGGCGCAGCTGGTGAGCTACATCAGCCGCTACATGACCTTGATGCCAGGCGACGTGATCAGCACGGGAACACCGGCCGGTGTCGGGCTGGGCCTGCATCCGCCCACCTATCTGAAGCCGGGCGACGTGATCGAACTGGGTATCGAAGGACTTGGCCGGCAGCGACAGGACGTGCTCGCCTATCCCGCTTCGCGCGCCTGAGCGCTGCCCTGCTTTTTCCTTATTGAGTTACCGGCGCCGGAGGCCGGTCACGATGGTGAAAATTACCGCCCTGGAAACCTTCGACGTGCGTTTTCCGACGTCGCTGGCGCACGACGGCTCGGATGCCATGAATCCCGATCCCGACTACTCCGCCGCCTATGTGGTGCTGAAAACCGACGCCCCTGGCGGGCTCGCCGGTTACGGGCTGGTATTCACCATCGGGCGGGGCAACGACATCCAGACCGCGGCACTCGCGGCACTGCGGCCGATGGTGGTCGGTCGTACGGTGGAGGACATCGTCGACGATCTGGGCGCGTTCGCGCGGCAGCTGACGGGCGACTCCCAGTTGCGCTGGCTCGGCCCCGAGAAAGGCGTCATGCACATGGCGATAGGCGCGGTCATCAACGCCGCGTGGGACCTGGCGGCGCGCGTGGCGAACAAGCCCGTGTGGCGCTTCATTGCGGACATGACGCCCGAGCAGCTGGTCGCCCAGATCGATTTCCGCTATCTCACCGATGCACTGACGCCCGCCCGCGCCCTGGAGATCCTGAAAGAGGCCGAGCCGTACAAGCAGGCTCGCATCGCCCAGCTGGAGGCCGAAGGCTATCCTGCGTACACCACCTCGCCCGGCTGGCTCGGGTATACCGACGAGAAGATGCAGCGTCTCGCCAGGAAAGCCGTGGCAGACGGCTTCCGCACGATCAAGCTCAAGGTCGGGCTGCGCATGGAAGACGACCTGCGACGCTGCCGCCTCGCGCGCGAGGCGGTGGGTCCGGACATCGCCATCGCAGTGGACGCCAACCAGCGCTGGGACGTCCAGACGGCCATCGAATGGCTCAAGCCGCTGAAGGACATCGGCCTGGCCTGGGTCGAGGAGCCAACCAATCCCGACGACGTCCTGGGTCACGCGGCGATTCGGCAAGGCGTTTCACCCATCCCCATCTCCACCGGCGAGCACGGACAAAACCGCGTATTGTTCAAGCAGCTGCTGCAGGCTCAGGCAGTCGACCTGATCCAGATCGATGCGGCACGCGTGGGCGGCGTGAACGAGAACCTCGCCATCCTGCTGCTGGCCGCCCACTTCGGCGTGCGCGTTTTCCCCCACGCAGGCGGCGTGGGGCTGTGCGAACTGGTGCAGCATCTGGCCATGGCCGATTTTGTGGCCATCACCGGCAAGAAGGAGGATCGCGCGATCGAATTCGTCGACCATCTGCATGAGCATTTCGTCGAGCCGGTGACGATCGAGCGTGGACGCTATCTGGTGCCCACGGCCCCGGGGTTTTCCGTGCGCATGCACGAGGCCTCGATCCGCGACCACCTCTATCCTGATGGCATCGTGTGGAAGAATGCTCCCAAGACGGCGACGGGGTGAGCCATGAAAGCGCCAGTGACGAATATCGCCGACCTGCGCGAGATCGCACGCCGGCGCGTGCCCAAGGCATTCTTCGAGTACGCTGACCGGGGCTCCTACGATGAAGTGACGCTGCGTGAAAATCGGCGCGCCTTCGATCGCCTGCAACTGCGTCAGCGCGTCATGCAGAACGTAGACCATCGCTCACTGGGCACCACCATGCTCGGTTCGCCGGCCAGCATGCCGCTCGCCATTGCGCCAACCGGGCTGACCGGGCTGCAACACGGCAGCGGCGAGATCCTCGGCGCGCGTGCGGCCGCCGAGGCGGGCATACCGTTCTGCCTCAGCACCGTGTCCATCTGCTCGATCGAGCAGGTGCGCGCCGCCTGCGACACGCCGTTCTGGTTCCAGGTCTACGTGATGCGCGACCGCGGCTTCACCCGCGAGCTGATCCGCCGCGCCCGTGCCGCGCAGTGCTCCGCCTTGATGCTGACGGCCGATCTGACGGTGCAAGGCCAGCGCCATCGCGAAATCAAGAACGGTCTTGCGGTGCCGCCCAAGGTGACGCTGCGCAACGTGTTCGACATCATGAGCAAGCCGCGCTGGGTCTGGAACGTACTCAGGGCGCCGAGCCGCTCATTCGGCAATCTGGACGGACGTATCCAGGGGGCCGACAGCCTGACCACGCTCGCGCAATGGATCGCCAACCAGTTCGATCCCACGCTGAACTGGAATGACCTGGCCTGGATACGCGAAGAATGGCCGGGCAAGCTCATCATCAAGGGCATCCTGGACCCCGAGGATGCGCGCCTGGCCGTCGAGCGCGGCGTCGATGCCATCGTGGTGTCCAATCACGGCGGCCGGCAGCTCGACGGTGCGCCCGCCACCATCGACGTGCTCCCTTCGATCGTCGATGCCGTCGCGGGCCGCATCGAGGTGTTGTTCGACAGCGGCATCACCAGCGGCCAGGATCTGATCAAGGCCTTGGCACTGGGTGCGCGCGCCGGCCTGATCGGCAAGGCCTTCCTCTACGGACTGGGCGCCCATGGACAACAGGGCGTGACGCAGGCCATCGAATTGATCCGGCGCGAACTGAGCGTCACCATGGCACTGACCGGTCAACGCGATGCTTCGCGCATCTCGCGCGACATCCTGTGGCGCAACGGCTGATCAGCCGACGCAGTCGGCCAGGTCGAAGATCATCTGCATCGGCACCCACTTCTGCCCTGCCGCGGCCCATGGCAGTGGCTTCTGGAACCTGGACATCAATGACTCCCATGCCTGCACGCGCTCGTTGGCCGCATCGGCCAGGGCCTTGGCTTGCGCATCGAAATCCGGCGCAACACGCATAAGCATGACCAGCCGGGTGCCGGTGCGGAAGATCTGCATGTCCTCGATGCCTGACTCGCGAATCGACGCGACGATCTGCGGCCAGATGTTTTCGCGACGATGCCAGTGTTCGTATTCGGCAATGAGCGCCGGATCGTCGCGCAGGTCGAGCGCCAGGCATTGCCAGCTCATGCCGGCACGCTCGCCATCGCCCGCTGCCAGTGCTGCTGCGCGAACAGGAAGATGGCCACGAAGCACGCGCCGGGCACGAGCATCGCGTGCGCAATGCCGACGCCATCGGACACCACGCCCATCGCGGCAGTAAGTACCGCGCCGCCGACGATAGCCATCACCAGCAGGGCCGCGCCGAATTTCCGCTCGTCGTCGCTCCTGCCTTCCACGCCCAGTGCGAAGATCGTCGGATACATCACCGACATGAAGAAGCTCGATGCCACCAGCGCATAGATGCCCTCACGCCCCGGCGCCAGCGCTGCCACGGCCATCAGCAGCACATTGGCGAGCGCGAACAAGGCCAGCACGCGCGAAGCCTTCAGGCGCTTCATCAGCACCGCCCCGGCAAATCGGCCCACCATGAAACAGATCAGCCCAGCCGTGACGAAACTGGCGGCCGTCTTGTCCGCGGTGCCCGGCATCGTCGCCTGCGCATAGCGGATCATGTGGCTGAAGATGGCGACCTGCGCACCCACGTAGAAAAATTGCGCAGCGACCGCACCCAGGAACCTGCCATCGCGCAGCAAGTGCCTCAGCACGCCCCGCTCGCCCGGCGCACCCTCCTGGCTGACGGCCACCGACGGGAATCGCGTCAGCACGATCACCACGGCCCACAAAAGCACGCCCAGCCCGATGACCAGATAAGGCATCTGCACCGCAGCGGCTTCACTCTTCATGAAAGCCTCGCGGGCACTTGCACTCATGGCGGCGAGTTCCGTGGGCGTGTGCTGCACGCCGGTAAAGATGAAATGCTGCCCGATCAGCACGCCGGCAATCGATCCCAGCGGATTGAACGCCTGCGCCAGATTGAGGCGCGCGGCAGCCGAAGATGCCGGCCCCAGCAGGGTGACCAGGGGATTGGCCGAGGTTTCGAGGAAGGCCAGTCCGCACGCGATGACAAACAACGCCGCGAGGAACATCCCATAGGTTGCCGACACCGCGGCCGGCCAGAACAGAAGCGCCCCTGCCCCATACAGGCACAAGCCCAGCACCACCGCCGACTTGTAGCCGTATCGCCGCATATAGGCTCCCGCAGGGAGTGCAACGACGAAATACCCGAGATAGAACGCGCTTTGCACCAGCGCGGCCTGGAAGTCCGACAACGTGAAGGCCTTCTTGAATTGCGCTACCAGCACGTCATTGAGGTTGTTGGCCACACCCCAGAGAAAGAAAAGACTTACGATCAAGGCCAGGGGAAAAAGCGGGACCCTGTCCCGAAAGCGACCACCCGCCGGGATCGGCGCGGCTTGTGGGTGCATGGATGTTCATCCTCCGGCCGTTGGCGAGCGCCCCCTCTGCCCTGGGCGCCACAATTGTGCAAATATGAACTTATAGTTTATATGTATCACAAGTTGCGGCGCAGCATGGTGGGCGGCGAGGCTGTTGAATTTCGCATCTGAAACCCGCCCGTAGTCTGCATGACGAGCCACTCAATACCACGGACGCTTATGGCTGCAGAGTCTCCCAAATATCGCGCCCCCGCCCTCGACAAGGGATTGGACATCCTTGAACTGCTGGCGCGCGCCGTCGCACCGCTGACCATCGCGGAGATCTCCGAAGGCGTAGGCCGTTCGCGCGGCGAAATCTTCCGCATGCTCCAGGTGCTGGAAGAACGCGACTACATCAGTCGCCCGGATGGCGAGGGCCGTTACGCGCTCACGCCGCGACTGTTTCGCCTGGGCATGGAACAACCGCCGGTGAAGAGTCTGGTGGAAACCGCCCTGCCGATCATGCACAGGCTCTCGGACGACATCGATCAATCTTGTCATCTGGTCGTGCCGTCACAGGAGCAGATCGTGGTGATTGCGCGCGTCGATCCGCCGGGTGAAATCGGCCTGGTGGTACGCGTGGGTCATCGCCGCCCGATCTCCCACTCCGCTTCCGGCCACGTGCTGCTGGCATGGCAGGACGACGCCACGCGCGAACGCTGGTTCGCCATGATGATCGAGCACGAACCGCAGCTGCGACGCCCACCCGTCGAGAAGGCGATACGCGAGATCCGTGCCGCTGGCGTGGCCACCATCCCGAGCCAGGTAGTCGATGGCGTCACCGATATTTCCGCGCCGGTCATGCAACACGATCGAGCCATCTGCGCGATCACCATTCCCTTCATCGAACGGCGCGGCTCCAGCATGACCATGGCGACCACTACCAAGTTGCTCATCGAGGCGGCGAACGAAGTATCCGGCGAACTGGATCATCGCTCCACGGCGTCGCTGGACAATTGACACCATCACGACATGCCGTTGCCGGGAAGCCTCGCCTTCCTGCAACGCCGGCCGGCTCTGACGGCCGACGTTCCAACCACGACGATGCGGAGCGCTTTGCCTTGCCCTCTTTGACTCGCTGTTCTCTCGGCCTGCTGGCCGGCCTCCTGTTCGCTGGTGCAAGCCAACTCCACGCCACTGAAGTGACGCCACTGGATACGGGGTGGCAGTTCCGCCTGCTGCCGGGCACGCCACAGGCGGCCAGACATCCGGAGCAGGCAGCCTGGACCAGCGCGCACGTTCCCGGCAGCGTGCAGACGGATCTGCTGACGGCCGGCAAGATCGGCGACCCGTTCTATCGCGACAACGAAGCGAGCCTGCAGTGGATCGGCCTGGCCGACTGGGAATATCGCCTCGCCTTCAACGTCGATGCGGCCACGCTGAAACAGGATCACGTGGACCTGGTGTTCGATGGCCTGGACACGTTCGCTGACATCGCCGTCAACGACAAGCCGCTGCTGAGCGCGGACAACATGTTCCGCCGTTGGCGCGTACCGGTGAAGGGTGTGCTGCATGCGGGCAGCAATAACCTGATCGTCAAACTGCATTCGCCGATCGCCAGGCTGCAGCCCTGGTTGCTCAAGCAGCCCTATGCGTTGCCGGGCGAGTTCGATTCGGCCTTCGGCGATGAGCCCAAGGGCAAGCAGACCTCCAACTATGTGCGCAAGGCCAACTACCAGTACGGCTGGGATTGGGGCCCGCGCTTCGTTACGCTCGGCATCTGGCAGCCCGTACGACTGGAGGGCTGGACCGACGCGCGGCTGGAAGATTTCCATATCGCCCAGCCGCACGTCGATGCGGACAAGGCAGCGCTCACGGCAGAAGTCTCATTGCAGGCAGCCAAGTCCGGCTCTGCACACGTCACGTTGAGCTGGACGGCGCCGGATGGCAGCCGCGGCGAGGCGGCGCAAGATGTCGCACTCACGGCTGGCGATAATGCGTTGCGCCTGCCATTCACCATCGAGCATCCGGCACGCTGGTGGCCATTGGGGTACGGCAAGCAGAACCTCTATCGCTTCCATGTTGAAGTGAAGCGCGGCGACAACACGCTCGCGAGCGCCGACCGTACGAGCGGCCTGCGCAGCGTCGAGCTGCGTCGAGACCGTGACCAATGGGGTCGCGGCTTCGCCTTCGTGGTGAACGGCCTGCCGATTTTTGCCAAGGGCGCCGACCTCATTCCCACCGACAGCTTTCCCGAGCGCACCACGTCCGGGCAACTGCGCAAGCTGTTGACCTCCACCCGCGACGCCAACTTGAACATGCTGCGCATGTGGGGCGGCGGCTACTACCAGAGCGATGCGTTCTACGACCTGGCCGACCAGCTTGGCATCATGATCTGGCAGGACTTCATGTTCGGCGGCGCGATCACGCCCTACGACCAGGCATTCCGCGAGAACGCACGCATCGAGGCAGTGGAACAGGTGCGCCGGCTGCGCAACCATCCCAGCATCGTGCTGTGGTGTGGCAACAACGAGGTGCAGACGGGCTGGGAATCCTGGCCCGATCGCGAAGATTTCAAGAAGACCATCGGCAGCGATGAACGCCAGCGCATCGAAAGCGGCATGCGCGAACTCTTTGGCACCACCTTGCGCGACGTGGTGAAGTCCAACGATGCCGACGTGCCCTACTGGGCCAGTTCGCCCAGCACGGATTTCGATGGCGAAGCCAATGTGCTCAATGATGGTGACTACCACTACTGGAAGGTGTGGTCGGGCTCCGAGCCGATCGAGCACTACCTGGATGTCGAGCCGCGCTTCCAGTCCGAGTACGGGCTGCAGTCGTTTCCGGTGATGGCCACCATCGAAAGCTTCGCCACGCCCGCCGACATGACGCCGAACTCGCCGGTGATGCGCGCGCACCAGAAGTTCGCGAACGGCGATGGCAACGACCGCCTGCTGCTCTACATCCGCGGCAACTACGGCGAGCCGAAGGACTTTGCGTCATTCGTCTATCTCAGCCAGCTGATGCAGGCCGAAGGCATCGAGTTGGCGGCCGAGCACTTGCGCAGCGCGCGCCCGCAGAGCATGGGCTCGCTGTACTGGCAGCTCAACGACGTGTGGCCGGGGCCGTCCTGGTCCAGCCTCGACTATTTCGGTCGCTGGAAGGCACTGCAATACCATGCCAGGCGCTTCTACGCGCCCGTGGATGTGGTGCCGATCCGTCGCGACGGCCACACGACACTCCATCTCGTGTCCGATCGCACGACGCCGTTCAAGGCGGTACTGCGCACGCGCCTCTACGACATGGCCGGCAAGCGCCTGAGCGAGAGCAGCAGGCCGGTCGAAGCCGCCGCACTCAGCAGCACCATGGCAGGCGAATTCAGTGATGCAGACCTGTTGCACGGCGCAAATCCGACGCGCAGTGTGGCCTCGTTCGACGTGATCGAGAACGGCGAGGTGATTGCTCATCACCTGCTTTATTTCGGATTGGCCAAATCGCTGGCGCTTCCGGGCCAGCCGGGGCTGATGGCCGACTGGCGACAGAGCGGCAACGGCATTGTGTTGACCATCAGTACCAAACAGCTGGCGCGCGGCGTATGGCTGGATTTCGGCAGCAACGATGTCGAACTTTCCGACAATGCGTTCGACCTGCTACCCGGGGAGCACGTGGATATCACCGTCAAGAGTGCGACGGACGTGTCACGCCTCAAGGCAGCCCTCAAGCTGACCTCCTTGGTCGACGCGGTGCAGTCGCAGGCGCAGGCCAAGCCATGAGGACCACGCGACGCGACCTGCTTAAATGGATGGCGATGGCGCCTGCCGCCGCCATGCTGTCAAACGGCGCGCTGGCTGGCGTCGGTAAGACGGCCTTCACCAGCAAGCGCCCACCGGTTGGCCAGCGCAAATTCACCAGTGCCGCCGTGGAGAAACGGATCGCAACCACCAAGGCGCGCATCGGTGATCCTGAACTTGCGTGGATGTTCGAGAACTGTTTCCCCAATACGCTCGATACCACCGTCCAGGTGGGTACGCTGCGCGGCAAGCCCGATACCTTCGTGGTCACCGGCGACATCGACGCCATGTGGATGCGCGATTCCTCCGCGCAGGTGTGGCCGTACGCGCAGCTCGCCCGCCAGGACAAGGCCCTGCAGCAGCTGTTCCGTGGACTGATTCATCGCCACGCGCTATGCATCAGCATCGATCCCTATGCCAACGCCTTCATGCCCGACCCGACGGCGAAGTCGAACCTGGAATGGGCGCAGCACGACATCACCGACATGCGCCCGGGCGTGGCGGAGCGCAAATGGGAGATCGATTCGCTGTGTTATCCGATCCGGCTGGCACACGGCTACTGGCAGGCGACCGGCGACATCACGCCCTTCGATGATGACTGGCACGCCGCGATGCGCACCGTGCTCAAGACCTTCCGCGAACAGCAGCGCAAGGATGGCCCGGGGCCGTATCACTTCCAGCGCACGTCGCCGACGCCGAGCGAATCGCAGTTCCTGCAGGGCTACGGCAACCCGACGCGACCAACAGGCATGATCCATGCGATGTTCCGTCCATCGGACGATGCCACCGTCTATCCGTTCAATATCCCCGGCAACCTGTTTGCGGCGACAAGTCTTCGCCGTCTCGCCGAGATGCTGCGCGCGATGCGCCATGACGACAGCACCGCAGGCGATTGCATCGCGCTTGCCGATGACATCCAGCGTGCGGCCGAAGCGCACGGTGTCATCCACGGCGAGCAAGGCGACTACTGGGCGTATGAAGTCGATGGCTACGGCAACCAGTTGTTCATGGACGATGCCAACGTGCCCAGCCTGCTCGCCCTGCCCTATCTCGGCAGCTGCACGCAGGACGATGCGCGTTATCAGCGCACGCGTTCGCAGGCGTGGAGCACGCGCAATCCGTACTTCTTTGAAGGGCGCGCAGCATCGGGTATCGGCGGTCCGCACGAAGGGCTGCGCATGATCTGGCCGATGTCGATCATGATGCGTGCCTTTACCAGCAGCGATACGGCAGAGATCTCCCAGTGCATCGCCTGGCTCAAAACCACGCATGCCGGCACCGGCTTCATGCACGAGGCTTTCGATCAGGACGACCCGGCGAAATTCACGCGCTCATGGTTTGCCTGGGCCAACACCTTGTTCGGCGAGCTGATCGTGACGCTGGCCGATCGCCATCCGCAGGTGTTGCGCAGGGCGTAATCACCCCATCCCCCACCCGGCCGACCCCGCGGCCAATGTTTTGCTTTAAGGAGTCAGATCATGGTTTCGCGTCGTCGCTTTCTGCAAGGCATGGCCGCCCTCGGCGTTCTCAGTAGCGGTGCCCATGCGCTCCCGGCGCTGCCGGCTGCCGCAGGCAAGAAGACGGCGCTTGCCCAGGGCGTGTCGCGTCACGTCGACGTGTTCGTGGGCACCGGCGGCCACGGCCATACGTACCCCGGCCCCAGCATGCCCTTCGGCATGATGCAGCTCAGCCCCGACACCAATGACTCGCAATGGGACGGCAGTTCGGGCTATCACCAGGGTGACGGCTCGATCATGGGTTTCTCGCATACCCATCTGTCGGGTACGGGCGCCGCTGACATGCTCGATGTGCTTGTCGTGCCGGCCATGGGGCCCGTGCTGTTGCAGCCGGGCGATCGCGACTACGACGGCGTCAACTACACCTCGCGCTACGACGGCGTGCACGCCGGCCAGGGCGCCGAACGCAAGGGCTACAAGACCCACGTCAAGGGCTACCGTTCGCACTACACCGGTGAGCAGGCGCGGCCGGGCTATTACCGCGTGCAACTGACGGACAGCCACGTGCTCGCGGAGCTGACTGCGACGGAACGTGCCGGCATCCATCGCTACACTTTCCAGCAAGCGGGCGAGGCGCATCTGCTGGTCGACTTCGCCCACGGTTTCCACGACGACCCGAAAAAGCCCGCCAGCGTCACCGACGCCGAACTGAAGCTGGTGGGCAATGACACCGTGGTTGGTGCACGTCGTGTGCATCAGTGGGCCAATGGGCGTCACATCTATTTCGCGCTGAAGGTCTCGCGACCGTTCAAGCGCGGCGCGCTGTACTCCAACGACAGCGCCCAGTCCGAGGGCACAACGCAGGTCAAGGGCACCAACCTCAAGGCCGCGTTGTTCTACGACAAGCTCGACGACGCACCCCTGCTGGTCAAGGTCGGCATTTCGGGCGTCGATATCGAAGGCGCACTGCGCAACCTGATGACCGAGATTCCCGCCTGGGACTTCGATGGCGTGCAGGCAGCCGCCGAAGCCGCGTGGGAAAGCGAGCTCAGCCGCATCCGCATCGAGTCTTCGTCGGACGATATCAAGCGCACCTTCTACAGCGCGCTCTATCACACCATGCTGGCGCCCACGCTGTTCAGCGACGTGGACGGCCGCTATCGCGGCATGGACATGAAGGTGCACCAGCTGCCCAAGGGGCAGCACAACTACAGCACCTACTCGCTGTGGGATACCTACCGCGCCGAGCATCCCCTGTTTACGCTGTACCAGCCCGAGCGCGTGCCCGACCTGGTCAACGGTCTGGTGCGCATGGCGCAGGAAAGCCCTGCCGGCCCACCGGTGTGGCCGCTGCAAGGCATCGAGACGGTCTGCATGATCGGCTACCACTCGGCGGTCGTGATTGCCGAGGCGCAAGCCAAGGGCTTCACCGGCATCGACTATGCGGCCGCGTGGCCCGTGTTCCGCAAGCGTGCCATGGAAGACGACTACTTCGGCCTGCCCGAGTATCGCAAGCGCGGTTACATCCCCAGCGATGTCGAAAGCGAAGCCGTCAGCAAGACGCTCGAGTATGCCTATGACGACTGGGTGATGGCGCACTACGCGGAGAAGCTCGGTCATCACGACGATGCCACCGCACTCAAGGCGCGCTCGCAGAACTACCGCAACGTGTTCGACAAGACCGTGAACTTCGTGCGTCCGCGCGCCAGTGATGGCAAGTGGCTGGAGCCGTTCGATCCGCGCGCCATCGGGCACTCGAAGAAGTGGCGCGACTTCACCGAGTCCAATGCGTGGCAGGCGACCTTCCTCAACCAGCACGATCTCTACACGTACATGGCCATGTTCGGTGGCGCCAACGCTTTCGAGCAAAAACTCGATCAGCTCTTCACCACCGACTCCGAATTGCCGTCGGATGCACCGCCGGATATCGCCGGCATGGTTGGCCAGTTCGCCTTCGGCAACGAGCCGGGCCATCACATGCCCTATCTCTATGCGTATACCGGCGCACATCACAAGACTCAGGTGCGCGTGCGCATGCTGTTGGAAACGATGTATCTGCCCGACCCTGACGGCCTCCCCGGCAACGAGGACTGCGGCCAGATGAGCGCCTGGTACGTGATGAGTGCGCTAGGCCTGTATGCGGTGGATCCGGTGAGCACGAACTACGTGTTCGGCAGCCCGCTGCTTGATCGCGCCGAAGTCCAGTTGGCCAGCGGCAAGCGACTGGTGGTGCAGACGCAGGGCAATGGCAAGGGCCGTCCGTATATCCAGTCGGTGAGCTGGAATGGCCAGCCGTGGACCAAGAGCTGGATCACCCATGCCGAACTGACCGCTGGCGGCACCCTGCTGTTCCAGATGAGCGACAAACCCAATCCGGCGTTCGGCTCGGCCATGGCGGATCGGCCACCGAGCTTCGGCGTGCAGGCGAAAGCATGAGGGGATGCTCTTCCATCGCTCCTCCCGAGTCGGCCTG
This sequence comes from Dyella sp. 2YAF14, assembly GCF_052114725.1. Taxonomy (NCBI): domain Bacteria; kingdom Pseudomonadati; phylum Pseudomonadota; class Gammaproteobacteria; order Lysobacterales; family Rhodanobacteraceae; genus Dyella; species Dyella sp. 2YAF14. The sequence goes on from NZ_JBFRFH010000003.1 coordinate 133,621, forward strand.
TCGCTCTGCCATCTCCTCGGCGTAGCGATGACTGAGTGCCTGTATGTCGCCCCGGGTTTTTCCAGTTCGCCTCTTGCGAGTCAATGGCTGCTCGCCGCCAGTTCGGCGGCGGGCAGCTTGAAGTCATCCGCGCTGGTTTTCCTGCGCAGCTCACTTCAGGCATTCAAGCGCTCAATGGTCCAGGCCAAATCAACTGGCCTGCGAACATCCATGGGCGGCACCCTCGGTCAAACGAAAGCTCGTCAGATCACACGCCTGTTAATTGACGGCGACGACAGAATGGCCAAACCATAGTTCCAGCTGCCCGCTTGGCACCTGGTAGCCTGACTTCGAGCGATCAGCCACGTGCACCGCACCTAAACCCGCGTCTTGCAGAATCGCTGCAGCGGTTTGCGCGGCCGCACTGTCGGACGCCCGAAAGTACAACAAGGTCAACTCGGCGTACCCGATCGGCACCTTCTGTCCCTTCTGCTGCTTGAGTGTGACGTCTTCTATCTGCGGCACGATGATGCCCGCCGCCTGGAGAGCTTCCTTTGCCCTGCTTGCCTGGGCCATCTCTTGCTCGCCATAGACCTGGATGTAAATCCTCGTCGGCAGATTGAGCTGGGGTGGCGCGACATATGTTGACGCCGTCGCCGACGCCGGCCCAGCGGCTGCCACGGGCGCCCCTGACGGCGAATTCACGGTTGGCAGGTCCTGTGACAGTGCCAAGCTGCTCAATGTCTTCTGATCCAGGGGGTTTTTGGGGTCCAGCAACTCCACGCCCAAAACCAGGCTCGCCAGCAATTCGCTCGATATGGTGTTTTCCTCGCGCATCTTATTGAGCACGCGGATGGCCATGTTTCGCTTCACGTGCGAAGGATCGGGATCGGAGAGATAGGGCAAAAGCGAAACAAGGACGGTGGTTCCGCGCTGGGCATTCTCCAGGTCGCGCCGCACGGCCTCTTCCCGCTTTGCCAGATCCTGCTGATGGAGCGCCCAAAGGCCTCCCAACAGAGGAATGATGATGATGCCGATCGCCCACCGATAGTCGTCTCTTGTAAGCGGCATGTCGTTGCACTCCTTGCGCTGGTGCTAAGGCACGCGGTTACGCCCACATGTTGTCAGTCCAGAATTTTTTCAGATCGCTCGCCGTGCCGTTGAATTGATCGCGATCACAACGACCGATGCCTGCCACCTCATGCGGCATCGACCCGATGGCGCCATCGGTGTATTGCCAGACGGCCCATTTCTTCCAGACTTTGGGAATCAACGGGGCGGTTGCGTATTGGGCAATCCACAGCCAGCACTTGGACAGTTCGGTTTGAGTGGCGGAGGTGATGCCCTGCGATGCCAGCGCCTCCTTGATCGTGTGTCCCGAATACAGGCCCGGGTAACGCTTGGTCTTCGTGTAAATGTGGTGCACGAATTGCTCGGCTTCCAGGAGCGACATGTCGTAGCCCTGTGGGTTTGGTTCGAAGTCGAGCACGAGCAACGCACCTTTGCCGACGGTGTCCAGGAAGAACTCGGCCTGCGCGGAGGGATCACCCGACACGCCGAAGTGATAGGCCCCAAAAAGCAGCCCGGCGCCTTCGATCTTCGTTCGGTTTTGCCCCAAGGTGGGATCCTTGTAAGTTGCGCCCTGGGTCGCCTTCTGAAAAACGCCCTGCACTCCATCTTTCTTCACCTTCGCCATGTCGGCGACGGTGTTGTGGTGAGAAATGTCGATGACTGCGTTCAGCATGACCAGTTCCTCCTCGGCAATACCTGGCACTAGGAGCCCACGCCAACCTTGGGATACGGAAAGTCTGGCGGCGGAGCCAGCGCACTGTTGAACCATCGCCGCAATGCCGCGTCGGCAATGGCATAGCCCCAGTTGATAAGGCGCTCTTGAATGTCGGCGGGCTTGCTCGCCAGGTCAGTGGGCACCTGGGCCAATGCACCCGTGCTTTCAAAGGGACACGGCAGCGCCCCTGGTGCATTGTGTGTGCGAATGTCTTGTTGGATATCCCAGAAGGCGCCGTAGCGCTCTCCTTGGGTCAGGGCCAGCATTAGCAGTCGCTTTCGCAGGCTGCCCACCTGGTTGTCCACGACATCAAGGCACCGATTGCCAATGGACACCCAGTTCTTGGCCACGCTTGCCTGCGACGCAAAGGGTTTGCCCGCGTTGCTGACGAACAGCGTCTTATAACGCTTGTAGCAGGTCTCAAGGCCCAGGTTGTCGTACACACCGCCATCCGCCAGAACAGGGCGCGTGGTGAATGGCGGCTCCAAGGGTATGGCCGGACCATCCGTGGCGAAGGGTCCCAGCGGTGTCCTGCTCAAGTCCAGGATCGCTGGCGCCAGCACTGGTGGAAAGGCAGACGACGCCGCCACCGCCTTCGCCAATGACAACCCCGGCGACACCACCTGGCCCACGCGCCAATCTCCAAGGTAGGGTTTGGAGAAGCGCCAAAGCGAGCCGGTTTGGAGATTGGACGCGTTGAAAATGAAGCGCACGCGATCGGGCAGGTCCTGCAGCGTCTTGCCGTTGAACAGGTGCTCGTCGTAGGCATCGGCGATATGGTCGCTGACGCTCCCTGGTAACGCGATGTCTTTCAGGACATGGAACACTCCTTCGGCCGAGGTTCCCGCGAGAGTCGTCGACGCCAAGCCACGAATAGGCTTGACCACAAGCCTGCCATACGCCTCATCGAAAGCGGCCCCGTCCAGGGTTTCCAGTTGTGCGAATGCGAGCGCAAGAACGGCAGAAGTGATAGACCCACCGGATACGCTCGATATGCGCTCCAGCTTCCCGACGGCGTTGGGAGCAGCCTGCTGAGGCGCCTGCCGTGATTGGTCCTTGTCCTTGAAGAACCCAAGCTGCCCCAGGCGCCATAGCACTCCGGTATGAAACAGCATGGCCCGGTAACCGCCGCCGGAGAGCGCCAACGCAATGCCCTCGGCAGGCACGGGCGGCGCCGGTGTCGTGGAATGGACGATCAGATCCCCAATGGTCATGGCGATGCCTCGTTGTCAATCAGCAATGGCACGATCGTTACTTGCTGGACGCGGACTCCCCCACTTGTCCGCCGCGACCTCGTTCATGGCAGTGGCACATGGGCCGCATTGCCGTGGATCACCACGTGATCGCGCAGGCACATCGCTGCGTAGTAGCCGAGCGCCGCACCCGGATGCGATGCCAGCGAGCCGTTGCGAAAGCTGTCGACGGTGCGGTCGAGCGCACTGACGACGGCATCCCTGGCGACCTGCATGCTTTGTGCCTTTCCCAACACCTCCAAACCATCGACAAGCGCGTCACCGATCGGATCGAGCCCCTTGTGCGTGGGCATGACCGGTACTCTGATAGTGAAGCCCAGCCAGGCAATCACACCGGCAGTGACAGCCTGTGGGCCCAGTCGCTGCCCTGTTTCGCAGGCCACTGACACCACGGCTGTTCCCGCCCCTGCGGCAACAGCTGCCACGCCCATCGTCACTCGACCGAGCGTGAGCCAGGCGCGGGTATTGCCATGTCCAAAATAAAGTGTGAGATCGGCCTTCGAAGCCAACAGGAGCTGTATCGTCTGTCGATTGGCGGGGGATCGATCATCCACCCGGGACGCAACCGCGTGACTTGGCCAGCGCGCCACAAGGTCGTCCGCCCAATCGCAAGCTTGTCGTGCCGCGGCATCGTCCCGCGGCACGACAAGCGCGAGCTGTCCGACCCGCGTGCCAGTCATCGCGCGCGTTCCTCGTTCCTGCCGAGCGAAAAGCGCTCCACCACCATTGGCAAGCCTTCGCGCCGAACACCGTGCTCCAGGATCGTGCGGATGCCGCGCCCCTCACTGGTGCGACGATCAAAGTGCTCGAAGACTTCGCGGGGCGTCATCAGTGAATCTGAGTCGAGAAAGCCCAGAACGGGGACATCAGGAACACGCTCGGACCAGCGATACAGCGCCCGCCGCAGCTCGTGAAACTCCTCCTCGCTCAGCACAGCGGATCGCCTTGTCTACCGTTTGGAAACATCATCGACATCCTCCCAAAAAGCGTCGTGGCCGGCGGCAGTGGGGTCACGATGCTTCCCTGCCAGCGAGAGATCTCCCACTTCCGGCGACTTGAACCAGGAATCCTTGACGCGAATGGCAGTGCAGAAGGCCCCCGACTGCTGAGTGATCATGCATTTGATGATCTGCTGGTTCATGGCCGAAATGCTGACATCGCTGGTGAGGGCCGCCTCCAAAGGCGTCGTTGCCGTGACGGTTGCGCCGACGGAAAGCGCCACTTTGGAGCTGGCACTACTGGATGCGAGTAGCGTCATGCGTTCCACGCTCGCCACGCCGGTCACCAGCGCCCAATCAGCTTTCCACACACCGCGCTTGTACGCCGCGAGGATGGGCTGACGGAAACGATCGACTTGATCGAGAACGCTAAGTTGTCGCCCTATGACGGCGAGCAGCCAGCTATCTGCATTCTGGAAAGAGACATCGAAACCGGCGTTGGCATGCGGAGCGTCGGGGAAAAGGCTCGACGCGACGCCGGCCGCCCTGAAGCGACAGACAGTATCCCTGCCCGACTGCTCTTCAAGATTGATGGCACTCCCATTCGGGCGAGGCTCGCCTGCATCCATGCCCAGCAACGTACGTGCACTGCCCTGGAGTGAGAAGACGCCGTCGCGCCCGACAGCCACGACGTCGCCGAGCTTCAAGGTGAGCCCAAAAGGCAAGATCAGACGCAGATCGGTCGTCTTCTGGATGGACTGGATGAGGTCCCAACTCATGGCATTGCTCCTGATAAATCCACTGCACCGGCCCTGATGTGCTTCAAAGGAAGTAGTCGATGTACCCGTAGCCGCCTTTCGAGGTGGCTTTGAATATCTTGGGTAGCACCTCTGCAATGGCGGCTGCCTGGGGCACGCCCACCTGGTCGCTTCGCGCCAATTGCTGCCTGGATTTCGCGTCAATCGCTGTCAGCAGGGGTACGCGCGGCACGCCGTTGAAAGCGCCATCCGCTGTTGAACACATCGCCACGCAACCATCTCGCATGGCTTGCAGAGCCGCCTTGGGAGTCGCATTGCGACTTCCGTGGTGACCGACCTTGTAGAAGTCGAGCTTGGCCAAAAGCGCTGCGCTGTCCTTGGTCAGGGTGTCGCTCGTCGCGCTGCCATACAAAAAGTTCGCCCAATTCCCCCATTGGGCGTCACCGGCAAAGAGAAGGCTTTTCCCTTTAAAGGTGAAGAGCACCACCAGGCTCTGATTGTTCAGGTATCGGTCGGCCTCGACGGCCGCTGCGACAAGCAGGTCTGGCTGCACCGACTTGATGCGCTCTTGAAGCGTGTTCCTGTCGACGCTGGCAAAGACTTCGCTGTCGTACTGCTCAGGCGGCACGTTGAAGCCCTTCGCAAACGGCGCCACACTGCCTGACGCCGCGTACTCGGCCAGGGCCAGGTACTCCTGACTGCTGTTTGACATGGTCCGAATCAAGGCGGGGTCGGTGGGTGGCCCCAGAATCGAAGCCTTCAGGCCTGTGGCGACCAGGCTCGCGGGGAGCGTGGGTGTCGCGCCGGCGGCGTAGTAGTCCACCGGTGGGCGATTCGTAAAGCCGTGCAACATATCCAGCGCGGACTGGTTCAGGCCGCCTCCCGTGATGTTCATGACCATGTGCTGATAGCTTTGGTCTCCCGCGAGATTGCGATCGGCGAACGCCGCGCCCAGACGCATCGCGGCCATGGCGAGCTTCGCCTGTGACGCCTTCGCCTTTTTATCGCGCGGATCTTCAAACCAGGACATCCACACACGATCTACCGTGAATGTCTCAAAGATTTCTTTGCAGCGTGCGAAACCCGAAATGTGGTCGGCATGGCGATGCGTCACGATGACCAGTGCCAGCCGATGATTGGTTTCCTCGGCCATCTGCTTGACGGACGCCACAATGCTCCCGGTGTCCTTCGCATGTACGCCGCAATCAATCAGGATGTGCTGGTAGCCCTTGGCCGCCGGCACGCTGACCAGGAAGAAGTCGCCAAAGCCCACGCGATACATGCGCACGCGCAAACCGGTCGCAGCCTTATCCCTCGTCGATGGCGCTTTATGGGATGCCGCCTTTACGCGCGGGGACGCGGGGGATCGCGTCGAGGTTTCTCCGGACTTCTTCGTTGCTCCCCTGGCAACCTTTCCTGTCGCTTTGCGCGCCACTGTCTTGGTCACTTTCGCTGCCGCTGTCTTGCTTGTCGAACGATGAACTGCACCGGCCGACGCTCGGCTCGTGCGCACGCGGCGAGAATTCCTGGGTTGGCTGGCCATGGCTATAGCCCTGCGTGGATGAGCCCAAAGTCGATCCGCATCGGGACTGGCTTGGCAGCTTTGGGCGAGCGCTGGTCGTCGTGATCGTGATCGTGATCGTCCAATGCACCGGTAAGCCTTGCGCTGTACATGCGCTGACGGGTGGCCCGATCGGCATCACGATGCTTGGGTATGACGTAATGGATGCGTGGCGGTGGACGCTTTCCCTTAACCAGCGCCTCTTGCCAAATCAGCAAAGTGACTCCGCCACGGAAAGGCGCGCCCTCGGGATTGTCCGTATCCAGTGGACAGGTCTCCACCAGCTCAACCACCATATCCACGATCAGGTCGCCTTGCGGGCCGATGCGAAACATGGGATGGAACGATGGTGCATCGATGGGCCCATGGTCATCGGGAAATCCAAGTTTCTTGGCATGTTCCTTGGCGTACGCTCGAAGCACACTGCCGTTGTCGTTCTTTTCCTGGTCGGTCAGTCCATTGGGGTCGCCGAAGGTCAAGCCCTCGACCGGATCAAGCGCATCCGCATCGACCTGCGGCCACAACAACGCGTTTTCCGAAAAGAAACTCGCATCCTGCGGCACGATGCCGCGCAGTCGAAACGCCTCCATGAAGGCGTTGCGGACGCCATCGGGATCACCGGGATACAGATCCGCATGAGCCGTCAGCAGCGCTCTCAAGAAGTCACCAAACACGATATCCACTGGCGGGCAGTAGTCGAGCGCGCGAGCGCAAATCGTAAAGAACTCTTCTGCCGTGCGGCTCGCCTCTTCCGCCAGGCGCCCCGCGAGAGACTGGGGCAAATCCACGGGATTGGTGCCACCACTTCCTGCACGAAAGATCCGGAACAGGTCGGCCGTTCGACGCGTGTAGATCGAAAAATAGGCATCGAACACCGCAGCGACAAGGATCGAACCACGTTCGTGGGGCTCCGTCTTCGTGGCCAAGTCGTTGGGATCGGGAGGCGTGCCCAGCGCGCTGCGCAAAGCCGACCGCATGCCGGATGCCTCGCCAAATTGCAGCGCCAGACCCAATAGTGGATTGGCTTTGGATAGCTGCGCCTGGATGGTGGCCTTGGTTGGCTCGGGCGTGCTTGTATCTGGACCGGCTTCGGGTCCGTAATTCTTCTCATACAACTTTCCGCCAGTCCGTTGCAGCGAATCGAGCAAGACATCCTTGTGCGAAAAATGACAGAAGAGCGCCGAAATATCAGCGAAGGCCTCGTGGAAGGCCACAACATCTACATTGGTCGGCTCCATGAAGTAATGCCGTATGCCATCCACGATGGCATGCGTCATTTCGTGCGCAATGATGTCGTGGGAAAGGCACGTGAAGACGACTTGACCTGGGAGGTTGGCGCCAGGGTCGGTTTTGCTTGCGCGGAAATATCCAAACACAATGCCCTGGACTGCCCGGCTATAGAACGCATTGGCGCCGACCATCGCGTGTGGAAAGAGAAACAGCTTCGACTGGTTGCGCCCTGATTTCATCTTCGCTGCCCGGGCCCACCGGATGCGGCGTCCCAGCGCGTTTTCAAATCGCTGGAGGATCTCGCTCGCAACGGCGTACACCATCTGCTGATGAAAGCGGGGATCACCTTCGTTGGGCTCGAGGCCGCCGGGCATGACGAGCCGAAGATCGTCAAGATTTACCGGCAGATAATAGGTCTTCTGCGAATAATCGTAGTCGACGACAGCCAATCGCTCGCCCACCGGACCGGGAGCCAAGGGCTCGTAGGTCACGCGCACCGTCATGCGGTTGCCCACGTAGTGTCCCGCACTGGGGTCGAATGCATAGACCTTCAGTGGGCGAAATGCCGGCTTGGGAATCCGCACGACTTCGTAAATGCTGGCGTCTTTTCCAACGACTTGGCTCATGGCTGACTCCGCCGCTGTAACCGGTGATCGATGCAAGAACGCTTGGCGCACTCCCTGCGACCCATCCCCGCCACTCCGGAGCCCATTCGACGATCGCGCCGTGTCCGCGCAACACCGCGATGCGAAGCTAAGGCACAGGCCTCTTTCTTCCGCTGAGCTATGCGGACGCAGACGACTTACGAAACCCCTGGCCTTCTACTGCCAGATGCGCCCGCCGAGCACGCAGATGGCGCAACATACCTTTGCGACGCTACCACCACGGATACTCAGTTCAATTAGCTAGTGGTTGTAGTCTTGCTACACAGATGCAACGCCTGCCCGATTGCGCAGATTCTCCCGCGCACGACTCATCGAACAGGCGGTGGCCGTCGGCCACATCGATGCAGCCCCTGCGTCAAGGTTCGATCACCTGGTACAGCAGGCCGCTTTTTCTGCTGCGTCTACTCATGGCCAAGCAGCTTGCGCGGCCGATACGGCGTCTCCAGCTGCGCGCACTCTTCAGCCGACGGCCTCAAAGAGAGTGCTTCGATAGCATGAATGCAACGCTACATCTGATACGTCTTGAGCTTGTACCAAAGCGTGCGTTCACTGACGCCCAGCAGGCGCGCCGCGGCGGCCTTGTTGTTGTCGCTGCGCGCCAAGGCGGCCCCGATGAGTTGGCGCTCCAGGGACTCGACGCGATCCTTCAAGGCCAGAGAGCCTTCGGGCGGTGGCGCGACGTGCGGCGGCGGCACCGTCGGCTCGCGCGAAAGCTCGGCCGGCAACAACGCGGCGCCAACTTCACCGTCGCGGCAGAGCACGGCGGCGCGCTCCATCAGATTCTCAAGCTCGCGTACATTGCCCGGCCAGTCGTAGGTTTCCAGTCGCTCAAGTGCACGCACTGACAATCGGGGCGTGGCGCGCCCCAGTTCCAGCGAGTATTTGTTGAGGAAGTGATTGGCCAGGATGACCATGTCGCCGTGGCGGTCACGCAGCCTCGGCACGTCGACGCGCACCACGTTGAGCCGGAAATAAAGGTCGCGTCGCAGCATGCCCGCTTCGACCGCCTCTTGCGGCTCGCGATTGGTGGCCGCCACCACACGCAGGTCCACCGGTATCGCCGCATTGGCGCCGAGCTTCTCGATGCGTCCTTCCTGCAGCACGCGCAGCAGCTTGGCCTGCAGGCTGGTGGGCATCTCGGTGATCTCGTCGAGAAAGATGGTGCCGCCGCTGGCCAGCTCGCATTTGCCCACGCGATCGCGCAAGGCGCCGGTGAATGCGCCTTTGATATGGCCGAACAGTTCGGTCTCGAGCAACTCCGTAGGAATGGCCGCGCAATTGATGGGCACGAAGAGACCTTGCCGGCCCGATGCCTCATGGATGGCGCGTGCCACCAATTCCTTGCCGGTGCCGGTTTCCCCGACGATGAAGGCATTGCTGCGCGTTGGCGCCACTTGGCGGATCAGCTCGTAAAGCGCCTGCATGGCCGGGCTGACGCCGATGAACTCGCCCCAGCCTCGCGATATCTCCTCACGCAAAAAAAGGTTCTCGCGCTGCACGGCCTGCATGGCCAGCGCTCGGGTCACCGCCATCTCGACGGTCTCCATCTCGAACGGCCGGATGATGTAGTCGACGGCGCCAAGTTTCATGGCGGCCACGGCAGTCTCGATGGTGGCGTAGGCGGTCATGACGATGACCGGCACGTCCTGGTTGCGTTCGCGCAAGGCCTCAAGCAAGGCAATGCCATCCATCCGCGGCATGCGCAGATCCGTGAGCACCAGGTCGACCGACTGTTTCTCGATGACGGCAAGCGCTTCCATGCCGTCACCGGCTTCCAGCACGTCATGGCCGAGCGACTTCAGGGACAATTCGAGGATGCGGCGCATCTTCGCCTCGTTGTCCACCACGAGTATCCGCCTGGCGTTCATCGGTTTTGCCCATCCACTGCGAATCGAAGATTGAAGGAGGCGCCACCCCAGGCACTCTCGCCTACGGTGATTTCGCCGCCATGCACATGCACCACCTGCTGCACGATGGTCAGGCCCAGGCCGATGCCGCCATCTCGACGGCTGAAGAAGGGGTCGAAAATCGTCTGCCGCAGCGATTCGGGAACGCCGGGACCGTCGTCCATCACGCTGATCCACACCGCGGCCGCATCGGAGCGGGTGGCCACCTGCACACGGCCGTGCTCACCCACGAAGGCCAGTGCATTCAACACCAGGTTGAGCAGCACTTGCATGATCTGTTCGCGATCGCAGGGAAACACCAGCACCGGTTCGGCAAAGTGGCTGGACAGGGAAACGCCGGCCTTGTCCGCCCGCGAGGCTAGCAAGCCCAGCACGCTGTCGACGATGGCGTGCAAGTCGTGCGGACGAAAATCGGGCGGCGCCGGGCGCGCGCATTCCAGCAACAACGTGACCAGCCGGTTGAGCCGCTCGGTCTCGCTGAATATGAAGCCGATCAGCTCATGCTCGCGCTCGCCCAAGTGTGGTTGCCGCTGCAGCATTTGCGCGGAACTGCGCAATATGCCCATGGGCGTTCGCACCTCATGCGCCATGATGGCGGCCATCTCACCGACCACGGCGAGTTTGCCTGCACGCACGACCTGCTCGCGTGAACGCGCCAAGGCGTCGATCATCTCCGCATAGGCGCGATGCAGCTCGTGGATCTCGGAGATATGGGTGGCCGGCAGTTGCGGCAACGCAGCGTCGCGCTGACGGAAGCTGCGCGTAAAGTCAGTCAGGGCCACGATGGGGAGCGCAATGCGATTGGCCAGTCGCGACGAAATCCACAATCCCGCAAGCAAGGTCAGCACCAGCACCGCCAGCATTGCCCACAGCAAGCGCCAGATCGGGCCAAAGGAAACCGAGGTCGGCTCCATCATCACGATATGCCAGCCCAGGCCCTGGAATTGCTGATAGCCCGTCGACGTGGCGATACCGACCAACAAAGTGCCATAGCCAAGCGCACTGCCGTCGCGGACATAGGACAACGCCCCCTGCGCCGGCAGGCGCCAATCCAGTTGCAGGCGCGAAAGGACGGCGCGTGTCCGCAAGGCAGCGGAGGCAGCGATGACGCGACCGTGATCGTCCACCAGCAGGAGCCCTCGTGACCCGTGACCCACGGCCTCGTCCAGCAGCGCCTGCACGGCTTGCCAGTTCAGCACGACGTAGAGGTAGCCGATACTGCCCTGGCCAAACGTATTGGCAACCGGCGTACGCAAGATGGCGCCCTGGCCATCAGCGCCCCACGTCTGGGCAATGGATGCGCCACCCAGGCGAGCACCCGAAATGGGGCGCCACACAGCACCGGTCGGCGCCGCCGTGCCAATCAGGGAAGGCTGGCTGGCTGCCACCACGCGTCCGTGTTCGTCGGTGCACAGCAGCGCGGCATACGCGTTACCCTGCCCGGCATGCAGATCCGAAAGGAAGTGTGAGAGGCGTTTGTCGACATCGTTGACGCGGATGTCCTGCATCACCTCCAGCCCGCTCCACACGCGCATGTTTTCGATATGCGAGAACAGCAGCGTGTCGATGCGCTGCATCACGGTGCTGGCGCCAAATCGCAGGTTGCCGGCGATCTCCGACCTGAGCGCACTGCGAAACTGATAGAACGAGAGCGCCCCAACCACCATGACGGTGCCCAGCAGGGTCAGGAACAGCAGGCGGAACAGGGCTGATCGTGTGGTCAAAGTGCTGTCGTCGCGCTGATGATGGGAGTGCGTCGCCGCCCGAGCTGGATGGCACGCCTTTGCGGCGGCCCCTGCACTGTCGCAGAATCCGCCGCAGTGCCGAGCCCCTCCGATGAAATAGTCGCTCGCCAGCCTTTCGTTTCGCTGTGTCTGCCGCCCGAACCAGGCGTGCCGGCTCGATTCCATTCCATGTTGGTGGGTATGACCGATGAACAGGCACCCTCGCCGCCACTCGCTCCCTGGCGCAGTCGCCCTGCTGCTGGGCCTGGTCTACGCCTCGGGCGCGATGGCCGCGGACGATGGCGACGGCAGCTGGCAACCGGCGCCCTATACGCTGGGCCAGGGCCTGTACTTTCCTGGCGTGGGCTTGCGTGTCGGCGGCTATGCCGACCTCAATTTCTTCAGCGTCCAGGGCACCAAGACCAGTTACAACGTGCGCGATCTGAGCCTGTTCATCACCCAGGACATCGGCACGCGCTGGCAGCTTTTCAGCGAAATCGAAGCCACCAACCCGGTCAACAGCACCGGGCGCACCGACGATGACGACGCCGAGCTCGACATCGAGCGCCTGTACGCCGACTACCACGCCAACCAGGCCATCACGTTCCGCTTTGGCAAGTTCCTCACGCCCGTGGGCGAGTGGAATCTGGTGCATGCCGACCCGCTGACCTGGACGGTATCGCGTCCCTTGTCGACCTCGGCTGCGTTTGCGCTCCATACCAACGGCGCGATGATGTTCGGCACGCTTCCGGTGAAGGGCAACGACCTCGACTACTGGGTCTTTGCCGATGACAGCAAGAACCTCAACATCGGCCGCGATCAGGACAATGCGTATACCAACTTCGGCACCACCGAGACGCTGCAGAACAATTTTCGCCAGGCCATTGGTGGCCGGGTGCTCTACCACCTGCTGGGCGACTCGCTGAGTATCGGCGCCTCCACGCTGAACTACGAGCTGCAGCAGCCTCGCGAAAAATACTGGCTCAACGGCATCGATTTCAGCTGGACGAGCCGCTACGTGAGCCTCACGGGCGAAGGCATTTACCGCAGCAGCACCAGTAACCGCCCCGATGAGCGAGGCGGCTTCGTGCAGGCAGAGGTGCCGCTATGGCGACGGCTGTACCTGATCGGCCGCTACGAGCGCTACCGATCATCGACGCCCGCCCAAACCAGCACTATCCGCACCACGGCCATCAATTTCAAGCCGGTTGAAGGGGTCGTGCTCAAACTCGAATATCGCGATGGCTCTCACAACGAGCTGCTCGCGCCGACCGGTTGGCTGGCGTCCGTCGCGGTGCTGTTCTGAGCGTCGCCCCCATGCGCGGACAACTTCGGCAATGGTCCACCTGGCTGATCATCAGTGCGCTGCTGATGCGGGCGGGCTCGGCCTGGGCCGCACAGCCGCAGATTGCGATCATCACGGCACTTGATGGGCCGCAGATGACGCTGGATCAGAACACGGTGCGCAACGTGTATCTGAAGAAGATCTTTGTGGACGGCAAGGGGCAGCGGCTGACGCCGGTCAATTTCCCCAGCCGCGCGCCGATGCGCGTAGCGTTCTCGCGCGCGCTGCTGCACATGGACGACACCCAGCTGCAGGACTACTGGGATCGGCAATACTTCCAGGGTGTCAGTCCGCCTTACGTGCTCGCCTCGGCCGATGCCGTGGTCCGTTTTGTGGCGACCACGCCGGGTGCGATTGGTTACGTGGAACCCTGCCAGGCAGATGCCAGCGTGCGCGTCGTGCTCACCATCACCCTGCCGGCGCACCAGGCCGAAGATCTTCCGATCTGTCCGGAACATCCTGCGCCCTGAGTCACCCGGCCGCCGCGCCAATCATTGCAGACAAACTTTGCACTCTGCAGGATGCCGCGCGCTCGCTGGATCCTGCCCGGTGTGCTCTTTCATCGAATGATCAGCCACTTGCACCGGTGGCACGAAAATCGCACCGCAGCACTGTCCGGCTGCGAGCTACCAGATCCTTTGTCTTCTCTGTGTCAACTTCTTGCACCCTTCTTAGGGCATGATGCGGTTGGCGGTAGTTGCGCGGATCTCGGCATGAGCCCGGAGCGGAATTCGCCTCATGCCTCCTTCATGCCTACCGGTGCCGCTTGAACGAAACCAAGACACTCCATTGCAACGAGCCGCTGCCTCGCAAAGGCATCTTTCGCATCCTGGTCTGCCGCCCCAATCATCGTCTTGGCAATACCATCCTGCTCACGCCGCTGATCGCGGAGCTTGAGCGGCACTTCAAGGGCGCGGAGATCGACGTGATCTCCGAGGGAGACATCGCCGAAGAAATCTTCGCGACGTTCTTCAGCGTCCGCAACGTCTATTGCCTGCCCAGGCGCGGATTCAAGCACCCGCTGCCCTTCCTGCACCTGCTGCATCGCGTGCGCCGTACCCGCTACGACCTGATCATCGACCCTTGCCTGGGCTCGGGCTTCAGTCGCGCCGTCACCCGCCTGCTCCAGGGAACGTACAAGCTGGGCTTCAGCGACACTCCCCTGCGCGCAGGTCTCACCCACGCTGCGCCGACCAGTATCGCAATGCAGCATATGGCCAAACGCCCGGTCAACCTGCTGCGCTGGGCGCTGGGCCGCAGCCAGGGCGAGGAGCCTGGCTATCCGCCATTGGATATCCGATTGACGGATGTCGAGCGGTCCCACGGACGCCATGTGATTGGCGAACTGCTGGCCGTGTCGCGCCAGACCAGTTCGCCCCCGGTGGTCGGCGTGTTCGCCAATGCAACGGGCGCCAAGCGTTACCCGATGGAGTGGTGGCGCGAGTTCATCGACACCTTCAAGACGCTATGTCCGGCAGCGAGCATGCTCGAGCTGATCCCCATGCACGGCCATTCCATGCTGGGCGCCGAATGGCCGGGCTATTACTCCTCCGACATTCGCCGCATGGGCGCGGTCATGGCAGGCATGGACCTGATGATCACGGCCGATTGTGGCGTGATGCATCTGGCCGTGGCATCGCGCGTGGCCACGGTCGGCATGTTCTGCGTCACCGATGCCTCGGTGTATGCCCCTTACGGAAAGGGCAACTGCTCCCTGCCCACGCAAGGGCTTTCCGCACGCGAAGTCGCTTGCCGCGTAGTGGCGGCGCACCCGGATTTGCTGGGGCGTCCCGTGTTCGGGTCGTCACCGGGGGACGTGTCAGCCACGGCGGGCGAAGACCTGTTCCTCGAGCGGGCATGGGCACCATGACGGAACCACTACGCACGCCTGGCGAGCCTTCTGCAGAGCGTGCCGACGTGATGTCCCCGCATCAACCCAGGTCGGGATACGCACCCAGCGATGCTCCGGCGACGGCCTGGTCACGCGATCGACTGGAGCGCTGGCTGTTGATGTTGGGTGCTTTGCTGCTGCTCGCGGCGGGCATCGGCCTGCGCGGACCCACTCCATCGGATGAGCCCCGTTTCGCACTGGTGGCGCATCAAATGGTGGCGTCGGGAAACTGGCTGATTCCGCATCGCGGCAGCGACTGGTATTCGGACAAGCCACCGCTGTTCATGGCCATGCAAGCGCTGTCGTATACGCTCACGGGCAACTGGTGGGTGGCATTTTTGCTGCCTTCGTTGCTGAGCGCCCTGGGTACGCTGTGGCTGGTGTACGACCTGGCGCGCCGGCTATGGGGGCATCGAGCCGGCATGTTCGCCGGCCTGGCCCTGCTGTGCACGGTGCAATTCGTATTCCAGGCCAAGCGCGGACAGATCGATCCGACCGTCACGTTTTTCATCACGCTCGCCAATGTGGGTCTGCTGCGGCATCTGCTGCTGGGCCCGGACTGGCGCGCATTCTGGCTCGGCTGCTTTGCCGCGGGCCTGGGCGTCATCACCAAGGGTGTCGGCTTTCTTGCCTTGATGATGTTCTTGCCGTGGGCCTTTGCCGCGCGGCGTCGCTGGCTCTGGATGCCTGGCTTTCGTGGCCAAGTCGGGCACTGGATGGGCGGCCTGCTGGCTTTCGCCTTGGCCATCGCGCTGTGGATGGTGCCTTTGCTTTTCTATGTGCACGCAGACGACAGCGACGTCGCGCGCAGCTATCTGCACGATATCTTCTTCAACCAGACCCTCCATCGCTACGTGCATCCCTGGAACAGCTTCCAGCCGCCATGGTTCTATCTCACGGTGATCATCACCTCGTGGCTGCCGCTCAGCCTTGCCTTGCCCGCACTGGCGCCGGCTTGGATGGAACGGCTGCGGGCGCGCGATGCACGCATCCTGCTGCCGCTGGCGTGGATCGTCATGGTCATCGTGTTCTTCAGCCTGACGCGGGCCAAGCGCGACGTCTACATCATGCCGGCGCTGCCGATGCTGGCACTTTGCGCGGGCCCGTATCTGGAAGATGCGCTGCGCAAACGCTGGCTGTCGTTCGTCGCCATCGGGTTTCTGCTCCTGCTCGGCAGTGCCGCCTTGGGTATCGGCGTAGCTGCGCTTGGCTTCCATCCTGCGGCGACCGCACGTTTCATCGCTGCGCGCCAATTGGGCGAGCAAGCCTCGCTGTGGTGGAGCATGTGCATCGCCCTGGGCACATGGCTGTTGCTGCAGGCGGCGATCTTTCGCCCTCGTCGCGCCGGTGTTGCCATGCTCGCCGGCATGGCCGGCGTATGGGCGATCTGGGGTCTCGGCATGGCACCCATGCTGGCGCGCGCCAGCTCCCCGGCGACATTGGCCAATCGCGTCGAGCAGACCATTGGTCCACAAGCCGAGCTCGCCCTGGTCGCCTGGAAAGAAGAACTGCCGCTTGCCTTTGCGCGACCGCTCACCGATTTCGGCTTTGTCGTGCCCTGGCATCAGCAGCTGGCGTCGGCAATACGCTGGCAGGCCCAGGCGCCGGAACGGCGCTGGGTGCTGGTGCTGGCGGACGTGATGGGGCCATGCATCCTCCGCTCGGCAACCGTGGATGCAGGCATCACCAGCGGGCGCGACTGGCGACTGTTTCGCAGCGACGCGGTGGCTGCTGCGTGCCGGCAAGGACAGGTGCCCACGGGCGCCGTCGAGGACTGGGGCGGCATCGACAGTCACCGTTGATGCACCTGCCTCCCGTCCTTGTGCCACCACGCTCCCGAGTCGCCCGTGAATTTTCCAGACACCCACGCACCTCGCACCACGTTGCATGTTCGCCTGGCGTCCTGCCTGCCCTGGGCATGGCTACCGTTGTGGATCGTGGCGGCGCTTATCGCGATTTTTCAGCACGGCCCCATGCCCATGCATTCCACCCGCACCTTGTCGGTGGCGTGGGAGATGTGGACGCACCACAGCGTGCTCGTTCCTTACCTCAACGGCCTGCCCTATAGCGACAAGCCGCCTTTGCTGCTGTGGCTGATCCAGTTGGGCTGGGTGATCGGCGGCGTCGGTGATGTGTGGCCGCGTCTGCTCGAAGTGGCGCTCGGCGCACTGCAGCTGGTGCTGGCGTGGCGGCTGGCGCGCCGACTGTTTCCACGGACTGCGCTGGTTGCACACGGCACGGCATGGATCGTGCTCGCGCTTACCTATGGCTTCCTGTTTGGCCTGCAGGTGATGTACGAGGTCCTGTTGGCCGACTGCGTACTGGCGGCCCTGCTTTGCCTTGCACCCTCGGTGCATGGCGAACCTCCGCGTCTGGGCAGGTTTGCCCTGGCGCTCAGCCTCGGCTTGTTGACCAAGGGACCGGTCATGCTGCTGCATGTCGGGCTGCCCTGGCTGCTGGCTCCCTTGTGGAGCGAATACGCACGGCGGGATGCGCGGCGGTGGTATGTACGAGGAGGCGCCGCCTGCCTGGCGGCGTGCGGGGTGCTGCTGACGTGGGCCTTATTGGCTGCGTGGAGTGGCGGCGAGGTCTATCGACACACGCTGCTGGTACATCAGACTGCCGGTCGCGTTGTCGACGCCTTTGCTCATGCGCAACCGTTCTGGTGGTACCTGCCCTTGCTGCCGGTGCTGCTGTTTCCGTTCGCGCTATGGCCGCGCATCTGGTTGGCGCTGGCTAGCTGGCGTCGCCCGCTTGAGCCCGGCCTGCGGTTTTTGCTTGCGTGGCTCGGCTCTGTTTTTCTGGCGTTCTCGTTGATCAGCGGCAAGCAGGCGTACTACCTGCTGCCTGAGTTTGCCGGATTTGCCGTGCTGGTCGCGGCATCGCTGGCCCGCCTGTCCTTGCGCGAGGCGCGGCCTGGCCGCTGGTGGTCGCCATGGCCGTTGGCGCTGCTATTGGCGATGGCTGGCGCCATCTTGATCACCATGGACGGGCTGGTTGCCCATGGGCACCTCGTTGATCCGATGTTTGCAACGCTGGCCACGCATAGTCGCCCGTTCGGCGTGCTGTATCTGCTGCTGGCGTTGGTGCTTGCCGTGCCGCGACGAGGAGAACTGTACCGTGTGGCCGGCGTAGGCCTGCTCGCCGTGGTGACGGCCAACGGGCTTTTCAGCATGACGCTATGGCCCGCTTACGACTTCGCCCCCGTGGCCCGCCTGCTTGCTACTGCCCAGCAGCAGGGGCGAGCCGTTGCCAACTTCGAATCGAACGACGGGCAGTACACCTTCCTCGGACGTCTGACCCAGCCGGTCGCATCGGTGCATAGCCTCCACGCACTAGGCGAGTGGGCGCACCAACACCCCGAAGGCCTGGTGATCATCTATCCCAGGCGCCTGAGCGACGCTGATCGCGCACACGCCATCTATATCCAACCGTTCCGCGGCATATCGCTGGCCGTATGGCCCGCAGACGCCCTCGCGCAGGCGCTTCCTCAAGAAAACCTGTGACGCGATGCGCGCGATCCAGCGCGCGCTCCTACCCTTTTTGCAAACGAAAATTGCAGGGTGCAGGTTTTGCATGCTGCTGGCGGTGCGCTATCAGCGTCCAAATGGACGCTCGCTCAGCCACTTAGTGGCGTGGCATGAAATTGGCAAATGGATAAGCAGACATTCGCCAACGCAGAGCTTCATCCATGCCCGCAACGGCCGGTACGTTTCTCGATCGGTTTCCCATCACGCCATGTCTTAGCCAGTCACCTTCCTCTGCCAGCGAGTGCCTGAGCCAACAAGGCGGCAACGCATGGAACGTTGCCTGCCAACGTCCACCAAATTTCGTTTGCACAAGGGAGGCGACCAGGGCATCGCTGACCGGTTGTCACGCATGAACAGCAGCCTGAGTGTGTCGGTTGAATCTACGCGAGCGGCCGCGCGCATCCACACCAGTGCTCTGGCGTGGGTGTTGCTGCTTGGCCTGTTGCTTGGTTTTGGCTTCCAGGGCTCTCGTGGCTTGTGGAGCCCCGACGAGGGGCGCTACGTGGGCGTTGCATTGCAGATGATGGACTCGGGCAACTATCTCGCCCCCGCCTATAGTCCTGCTTCGCTCAATTTCTCCAAGCCGCCGCTGACGTATTGGGCAATTGCCGCGTCGCTTCGGCTATTGGGCCGCAATGCGTGGGCGGCGCGCCTGCCTTACGCCCTCGCCTACCTGACGACGCTGGTCTTGCTGTTCGCCATGGGCAAGCGCACCAGCCCGGGCAAACCCTGGCTTCCATCGCTGGTCTATGCGACCAGCCTGTTCACGTTTTTCAGTTCCAACATCATCAGCACGGATGTGCTGCTGACGCTGACTGAGGGCCTGGCGGTGCTCGGCTTCATCCTGCACCGATGGCCTGAGAGCGACGACGAACGACGTTACGGATTGGTCGTGATGTGGCTCGGTTTTGGTCTGGCCTTCTTGACCAAGGGACCTCCGGGCCTGCTCCCCCTGCTTTCGGTCATCGCCTTCGCCGCGATCTGCGGCGGTGGACGTGCCGTCGTTCGACTGTTTCATCCGGCCGGCCTGGTGATCTTTGTACTGGTTGGCTTCACCTGGTATGCCGTGGTCATTCTTCGTTATCCCGGCCTGCTCCACTATTTTCTTCATCAGGAAGTGTACGGCCGCATCTTCACCGCCATGCACAAACGCCATGCGGGAGCCTTTGGATGGGCTGTGGCATTTCTTCCCGTGCTCGTGCTCGGAACCATCCCCTGGTGGCGCGGCCTTGCGCTGTCGATCCGCGACATGGTCAAGCCCGCCCAGTGGATCCGTTGGCGCAGGGAGCAATCGATTGAGCTGTTTCTTGTGCTCTGGTTTGCGCTGCCCTTCGTCATCTTCTGTCTCGCGCAGTCGCGCCTGCCGCTCTATCTGCTGCCGCTGTTTCTCCCTCTTGCCCTGCTCACGGCATCGCGCATGGAGCGCACCTTCGATTTAGGCAGCCAGCGGACCATCGCCTTGCTGGCCACATGGATCGTGCTTCTGCTCGCGACCAAGGCCATCGCGGCCTACGGCTACAGAACGAACGTCGACAACCGCCAGGCAGCAAAACAGATTGCGGCAACGATGGGCGCAGCCGATTACCGTGCGCTGCTTTTTCTGGAAGAGGCCACGGACACCTATGCCGTGGAAGAACAAACCCTCTGGGGCCTCAGGTTTTATCTCAACCGGCCGGTCTACGGCATCTGGTGGCGCAGCCCCGACGTGGGCACTCAGCTCTGCGCCGCTGCCAAGGCACAGGGAACGTCCTTGCTGCTGGTCGATCGCGACATCCCTGCCGCCAATGCGCAGGCGCTGTTGAACAGCTGCGGCGCCTCCGTCGTGTCCGCCGGCGCGTGGCGAAACAACCTGCTGTTTCTCGTACACGGTGTTCCGAAGTGACCGGAGGGCGTATGTCCATTCGACAACTCGCAGCCTTGGTCCTCGTGCTTGCCTGCAACCCCAGCTGGGCGGGCAGCGGCATCCTGGGTCTTGATCACCCTGTGACCTATGACAACAGCGGCATCTGGAAGCGCAGCAATCAGCAAATCCTGTTCTATGGAACCATCGCCACCGTGGGTGCGGGAGCGCTCTGGTTTGGCGATGACAACAAACTCGGCGACACCTTCTGGCGATCGGTCGATTCCGTGGCGATCACCGCTGTCAGCACGCAAGCGCTCAAGTGGACCTTCCAGCGCGAGCGCCCGTCGGAAACCAATAACCCAAACAAGTGGTTCCAGGGCCTGCACGCCGAGAGCTTTCCCAGTGGCGAGGTGGCAACCATATCTGCCGCCGTTACGCCATTCATCGTCAACTATGGCAGCGACCATCCCGCGGTCTACCTGCTTGCCCTCCTGCCCGCGTACGACGCGGTGGCTCGCGTAAAAACGCATGGGCACTGGCAGAGCGACGTGCTGATAGGCGCGGCCATCGGAACGGGCATCGGGATATGGGCCACGCATCGCGATTCGCCCTGGATTCTTTCGCTGCTACCCGGGGGATTTCAGGTTGGCTATGTCCATCACTTCGATTGAAAGCGCAAACCCATGCGCTAACCTTAATCAAATCATGCTGACTCGGTCCAAAGATCGCGGAGCAGCACTCGGAGGCGTCCCAGCGCCTGCTTGTGCAACTGGGAGATGCGACCTTTCGTTACATTCAATTTCTCAGCTATCTGGGTGAACGGAATGTGGTGGTAGTAGTGCATGACAACGATGGAACGCTCTCGTTCCGGTAGCAACTTGACGAACTCAGAGACCAGCGCCTCCCGTTCTCGCTCTTCAACTGCCGTGTACGCGTCCGACTGAGATCTAGGCGACGGCAGCGACTGGGCATCCAGCAGAAAGCCAAGGCCCATCCCTACCGTCGCGGCTACAAAAGCTTCGAGTGGGTCATCGGATGAATCCTCCTGCATCGAGGCGACGCGTTCGCGAAGCGTGTTGCGGGCTTCATCCTTGACGTCAACGCGTCCGGGACGATGCAGTAGCTGTCGTAGCCCGTTGAAAACGGAACCGCGTATACGGAACTTGGCGTACGGCTCAAAATCGACGCCACGGGCAGGGTCGAAGCGGTCGATCGATTCAAGCAACCCGATGAACGCATTTTGGGCGCAGTCTTCCCAGATGCTTGAAATGCCATAGATTCGGCAATACACGGAGCGCGCTACTTGCCGCGCCCAGTCCGAGTGGCGCACAACCAGCTCGCTCCTGGCGTCAACGTCTTGATGGACCTTCCAGCGGTCCCATAGCTGACGTTCGTGCGCATCCAAGCCGCGGCCCCTCAGTGATAGCTGCTAAGGAGCGCCTGGGCCAAAAGTGCCCAGCCGTTGACCAAGAGAAAAAGCAGCAGCTTGAGTGGGAGGCTGATGGTTGTCGGCGGCAGCATGATCATGCCAAGCGCCATGAGGATGGCGGCGACCACCAGGTCAATCAGAAGGAACGGCAGAAAGATTACGAAGCCAATCTGAAAGGCGGTGCGAAGTTCGCTCAGCATAAATGCGGGAATGAGCTGCAGCGCGCCAACCTCATCGATCGACTTGGGCATCGGCAGCTTCGACATCTGCACGACGGCGCGCAAATCTTCCTCGCGAGTTTGGCGCACCATGAAATGCTTGAACGGTTCGAACCCTTTGGCAATCGCCACGTCCGCTGGGATTTCGTGCCGACTGTAAGGGTCGATGGCGGATTGCTTCGCCGCCTCGAACACGGGGTTCATCGAGAACAGTGTCAGGAAAATAGCAAGCGTCAACAGCACGCTGTTTGGTGGTGTTTGTTGCAGGCCGAGCGCGCTCCGCAGCAGCGATAACACCACGATGATCCGGGTAAAGCTGGTCAGCGCAATGACCATCAGCGGCAGGAACGCCAGCGCAGACAGCATGACGAAGGACCGGAGAACCGGCGAATAGTCGTCATTGGCCAGGCGACTGATGAGCCCCGCCATCGGCTCGCTGTGAGCTACGCCACTGGCGAGCACGCACGCCAGCGCGCCACTGATCATGTACCAGGAGCGGCACTTCACAGACCGTCCCCCCGCCCTTCAAGAGTATTCGACATCATGTGGATCTGAGCTGTCGCACCGCGAACGGACTCTACGACCAGAAACTCCTGGTCTCCCCTGGCAAGGACATGGACCGAGGTGAAAGTGCTGACTCGCCTGGATGCGCGTAACGACAATTCGGACCGATCACCTTGAGAGACTGATGATCGGAGCATCACGCCATCGAGCCAGCCCTTCTTGCGCGCGACGTACAGCGCCGCTATCAATGCCACAAGCAGCAGCGTCACGGTGAGCATGGCGAGCACGAACCTGTCCGTGGAGACGGCTGATTCAGTGCGAAAAGGGAGCCCGGAGGGCGCGGCCTGCACGAGCGCCAACGCAATGCTTCCGCCTTGAAGCATGTCAGAGGATCTCCGAGATCTTGACGCCAAACTGATCGCCAACGGGTACCAGATGTCCCTTCGCGATCACTTTTCCATCCAGGCGAATCGAGACTGGCTCATCCAGGCCGGAGTCCAGCGTCAAAAGATCACCCTTGCCCATGGAAAAGAGCCGATCGACCGATACGTTGGCTTGGCCAACCACCACCTCGAGCTTGACGTTGACATGGCCCAGTAAGGCGATATTGCGTTTGATGAGGGGCGCGACTTCCTGAGTCTCGCTTTTGCCTGCAATGGAATTGGCGGCGGTAGCGACTTCTTCATTCATAAGTTTTCGTGCTCAGAGGGAATGGGTAAGCGTGACGGTGCGGGAAGAATCCCTCTCGCCAAGTGTCGCGAAGGCGATGGCCTGGCCATCGACGACGCGTATCTCGACTGGCGCAGATAACAAGGCGTCGCCGACCAGTACTTCACCGACGCCTAGATTGTCCAAGTGCGACAGCGATGCCGTGCCCAGAGGGATGCACACCTCCAGGTCGACAACCAGGCCGTTCATGGCCTGGGCGCGCGAAGCCAATGCGGCTTTCTCTGGACTCTTCGCAGGCGCCAGCAGATCCGCAACCGCCCGGTCTATAGCGAGGAGGAACGTGAACCTGCCCAGAGACACCGTCGCCAAGTACGCGCCAAGCTCAAGCTGATGGCAGGCATCATTTGGGCTATCGCCTTCGGACATGCCGCCAAGCGGCACGTGTGCGCGACGAGCCAAGCGCTGGGCCAAGTCCGCCAGAGCTCGGTTGCCGATGCGCGCAGCGAGCGCGGATGAGTTGTCACCGGCATGACCAGACAGATGGCTTCCAAGCGCAGCTTCGCCGCTCAGTGAGACCAACTGGAGCGTCCCCGTACCCAGGCGCCATGTAGCAAGCGACTCTTGGCTGGGTGCCCACGCATCAAGTGGGAACACGTCGATCGCCGCCGAGGAATGCTCCAGCCACCAGTCGCGCGACCACTCGGAGATTTCGCGAACCAGCAGCGCATGAAATTCGATGCGCCGGGATTCGCCGAGCCAACCAAAACGCGGAACGTCGATCATCACCCGCCCCGCGTCGAATCGTAGAGCTGCTGGAGCATGTCGCTCGATACCGTCATCACCCGGGAGCTGGCCTGATAGCCCCGCTGGATCACGATCATGTCGGCGAGCTCCTGGGTGAGGTCAACGTTGGACATTTCCAGGCTTCCGCCATCGATCTTGCCGAACACCGTCGAACTCGGCCGGCCGACCTGGGCAATCTGGGTCTGCGGTTGCAGATAGAGATTTCCCTGGATCATCTGCAGGTTCGACTCATCCTGGAATGTCGCCAGTGCGAGTTGCGGACCGGCCTTGGTCTCGCCATCGGAATAGGCGAGCTGCAAGGTGCCGGTGGTATCAAAGCTCTCCGAGGAGAGGCCAACGACGCCGTGCCCGTCCTTGACCTGGGCGGCGAGTGTGGACGTGGTTCCCGCGAACGTCGTCGTACCGGATAAGCCGCCGGCCGTTCCAAAATTAAACGTCAATGCCTGGGCGGTGGGACCCCAGTTTGCGCTGGCCGATACCGTGGTGTACCCGGGCTGCAGCGTGCCGTCCGTGCTGAAGCGTATTTCACCGCTCCCCAGCGATGTACCGCTGGCATCGGTGACACTGACCTTCCAGCTACCCGCCGTCACCGATGTATTGCTCGTGAGCGCCACGGTCAGGACGTGGGCGTTGCCTTGCGCGTCGTACACAGTGACATTGTTTACAGTGTCCGAAGGGCTGGTCGGGTCGATGTTGCCCGCCATAGAAATACTGGTGGTCGGCTGTGCTGGGAGCTTCTCCAGCGAAGAGATATCGATGGCCCCATAGGTGCCATCCGTCGCATAGCCTTGAACAACATACTTGTTGACGGAGTCGACCAGCTGCCCCTGCTCGTTGAATTCAAACTGGCCCGATCGCGTGTAATAGGTGGCGCCCTGCGCATCCTTGAGGATGAAAAAGCCCTTCCCATCGATCGCGACGTCCGTGCTCGTGCTGGTCTGCTCGATCTGGCCTTCGCTCAGGTTAAAGCCGGTGCCGGCGACCTTCGATCCATCGTCGTCGAGCACGTTCTCCATGAACGAGTCGCTGCCGCGAAAGCCCGGCGTATTCATGTTGCTTACGTTGTTGCTGATGGTATTCAACGTCTGCGAGAAACTGAAAAGACCCGACACGCTGTTGTATAGCGCTTGCATGATGCTGGGCATGACTCAAGCCTCAGGGAGTGACGAGCTGGATCTGGGACAAGCCGACATTCGTGACGACATTGCTCGTGCCAGTGGAAATGGTCATCTGCACACCATTGCTGGTGTACTGGATGCCGGTGACCTTGCCGGTAGTGGTTGATCCATCCGCATTGGCCACTTGCACGGTATGGGACAGCAGGCCAAGCGACTGATCGGACGAGTCGAGCGTGAGCAGGTTATTGATGCCGCTCACCTCCTCGCTCTGTTGCTCGATGCTCACGAATTGCGCCAGCTGGGTGAGAAACTGGCTGTTATCGAGCGGCTGCATGGGATCCTGAAATTGCAGCTCGCTGACAAAGAGCTTGATGAAGTCCTGCTCGTTGATTCCTGAGTTGGAGAGCGTGGACGCATCACTGGTACTCAATGCATTACCGATGGCTTGGACGGTCATTTGATTTCCTTAGTCAACGTCCACGGATGACCACACTTCGTGGCCATTCCAAATGATGCTATGCAGAGCCAGGCCCTGCCCCTTCAACTGTCGAGCCAGGCTGGTTGCCAGCTGGCGCGCCTCGTCCGTGGAAACGCTGTAATCGCGCAACCAGGCTGTGTGCTTTCCATCAGGCCGCGCGATCAATCGCAACGCGCGCTGCTGCCACGTGATTTCGCGCCACGCCGCGGCGCCGGACAATGGCGGCGCCATAGCGTCGACTTCAGTCGATGCGGCTGCGGCAATCTCCGGTAGCGCGACATTCGTAATGCCCATCGCGCCAAAGGCCGATCCAGAGGCATCCCTGAGCGCGCTCGCCGTCACCGAGCTTTCCTGCAATGGCGACCGAGCCGGAAGTTCGTCCATTTGTATCGCGCTCACTTGCGCGTGCGACGCCGACGTCTCGTTCTCCGCGGAGGCGAGCCGGTATTCGGACAAATAGCCAGACGCCTGCAGGTGCAGGCCAAAAACGCGGGCGGAAAGGACCTGCTCAACGCTTGCCACGGTAGACAGGGCCCCCGTATCAGTGACCGCAAGCGGACCCAGCACAATGCCGTTCTCATCTTGCGACGCCGCAAACGCATCACTCGCAGATTGCTCGCTCGTCTGACTGATCCGTTCTTGAGACAGGTCCTCGCGAGGGGACTTCGACGCCTCGCGCGGCATGTCCTTGTTCAACTGGTCGGAAAAATCACTGGAGCTGGTTTGCGACAGACGGCCAGGCGCGCGCGCCTGCATGCCAAGGATCGGGGACAAATCCATCACGACTCCTTCCGATGAAGCATCCATAGATCTAACGATTCCGCCAGAAGCCGACCTTCAGTACCAAGCGTCACTGCCCGGCGGCGCAGTTCCAGGTCTTCCTGTACGCCATCGGCGAAACGCTGCGTCGAGGCGGCGGCGAGACCGCGCGCCCTCTGTTCGTCCTTTGCTTCGCTCCATGCATCGATAGCGGCTTCACGGCGCGTTTCCAGCGAAGCGTGCAAATCGCTCAACATCGAGTACTCACCAAGGCGCAGGCTGCCATCGTCACGGATGCAACGAGCCCGCGCGTTCGAAGCGGTCGCGCAAAGCGATGTCGCCTGATCGACCTCGTTCGACGCAGCCTGTTCGGCACGGCTTGCCGCCGTAAGCGCCAACGCTGCCTGTGATGCCTTGACGCGGGCGATGCGATGCAGCACCTCATAGGAACGAACCGAGTGTTTGCTCACGCGGGCTCCTCCGAAACCAATTCACGGAGCAAGCGCATGCTTGAATCGTGAGTGCTGCGTTCACCGGGCGACTGGCGGATGAAGTCGACGATGCGCGGCTGACAGCGCAGCGCCTGGTCCAGCCCGGGGTTCGTGCCCGCCTGATACGCGCCCATCTCCACCAGATCCCGCGACGATTCGTAGATCGCCACCATGGCCCGTGTCTGCCGCATCAGGTCAAGATCATCTGGCTGGCAAATCTTTGACTGGAGCCGACTGATGCTTGAAAGCACATCGATCGCCGGCAATTGACCGCGCGCAGCCAGATCGCGCGACAACACAATATGGCCATCCAGAATCGCGCGCATGTGATCGGCGACGGGTTCGTTCATGTCGTCGCCTTCGACCAGCACGCTATACACTGCTGTGATAGTGCCAGCCCCTTTCAGGCTGCCTCCCCGCTCGAGTATCTGTGGAAGCAGGTTGAATACCGATGGTGGGTAGCCACGCGATGTGGGCGGCTCACCCGTGGCCAGGCCGACTTCGCGCTGCGCCATCGCAAAGCGTGTGATGGAGTCGATGACCAACAGGACATCCAGCCCAAGTTCCCGGAAGTGCTCGGCGACGGCGTGCGCCGCGTGCACGGCGTGTGTGCGCGTGAGGGCCGGCTGATCGGCGGTGGCCACGATCAGCACGGAGCGCTCGCGACCCTCCTTGCTCAGTGCATCGTGCAGAAAGTCGGCCACCTCGCGGCCGCGCTCGCCGATCAGGCCAACCACGATCACGTCGGCGCGGACGTGTCCCGCAAGCATGCCTAGCAAGGTGCTTTTGCCAACACCGCTGCCCGCGAATATGCCTACGCGCTGACCCTTGGCCAGCGGGACCAAAGCGTCAATGGCCTTGATGCCGGTTTCCAGTCCTTCGCTCAAGGGCGCGCGGGCCATCGGGTTGATCGCTACGCCATGAATATCTCGTTCGAGTTCGGCACGGACCGGTCCTTTACCATCGAGCGGCGCACCGAAGGCGTCGAGCACTCGCCCGATCATGTCCTTGCCGACGGGGATGCGGGCGCGACGTCCCAAGGCCTCCACGGTGGCGCCAATCGGCATGCCCCGCAGATGTCCAAACGGCATCAACAGGACCCGGCCATCGCGAAACCCCACCACCTCGGCGAGCACCGGCGCTTGCGTTCCCTGGCCGGAAAGCTGGCAAAGCTCACCGACGACCGCATCAGGACCTTGCGCTTCGACAACCAGCCCATTGAATGCGACAAGACAACCCAGGCGCCTGACCCATGGCATGGCGCCCAGCGCGGCCTTGAACGTCGTCGCCGCGGCCGCGTTCACGGTGTCGCCCTCGCGAGCCCGTCGAGCATCGCGCGATGAACGGCGTCCAAACGATCCTTGATGGATGTCTCCAAGCGTCCGCGTGCCGTCATCAGCGCGCATGAACCCGGCACCATGGCTGCACCAGCTTCGATTGGAACACCGTTGACCTGATCAGGAAGGTGCGCGAGGTCAGCCGCGGCAACCTGAAGACACAAGGCGTCAGCGCGGTACTCGTTGATGAGCTGAGCCACCACACGCCCCAATCTTTCGCCTTCGCTCATGCCTTCTCCAAGCACCGCGCTCAGTGCAAGCAGCGCTATCTCGAATGCGTCCTTTTCCATGTCGGCTACGCGGGCACGTTCGGCGTCGGCCAGGCCTGCGGCAAGCTCGCTCCATCGACTGCGCTCCACCAGGAGCGATGCCTCTGCTAGCTCATGACGGTCCCGTAGCTCGGCCTCTAGTTTTGCGAAACGTGCTTCCGCTTCACGCAAACCGTCTGCCTCCCCCGCCTCGAATCCCTCGCGGTAGCCGTCGCCAAACCTTGCCGCGTCCGCGCCGTCCACAACGACGGCCTCGTGCGACAACGTCATGGATTGCAATCGCGCAGCTTCGGACACGGCTGCGGCGTCGGACAGTCGCCGGATCATGCGGCAGTCGCCTCCGACTCATGGGCCATCACGGCCAGCTCATCGGCCATGCAACGAGCCAGCGCTGGTGGAAATGCCGCGGGGAGAGCGCCAAGTTCACTGCGAATACCCATGGCGCGTTGCCGAAAGCAGGCGGCCAGATAGATTTCTGCATGATCGGGCGCCGTGGCCGCAATCATGCGTGCAGCCCACGACTCATCAAGCGTGTTGAGCGTACTGATCAGCAGGTTCGGCGCAGGCACTTCTGCCGGCTTTCCTGCTTCGTTGTCCGCCAGCAGCTCGACGACCAGCTCGGGCGCCGCCTTTACCAACGGCTCCGCCTCCGCGATGAGCGCATCCAATGCAGACATTCGGGACGCGGGCAGCTGGGCGAGCAACCAACGCCGGTCTTTGGGATGCAGCGTCGCCAGGTAAACAGCGGCCTTGCGCATGCCAGGCGTGCTCACGACTTCACCTCCGCAGAGGAAACCCATTGCCGCAGGCGTTGCAGGGCTTCCTCGCGTTCGGGCGCGGTCAGTCGGCGTTGGCGAGGATGCGCACCAAAGGCCATCCACAGCGAAGCGACCAGCATCACGCCAGCGCTGAGCGCGAGATACGCCCACAAAGGCAAATGACCGCCCGAACTCGTGGCGTCAGCTTGGCTGCGATCCTCCACGACATTGCCTGCCGCGCTCTCAACAACGGCCACCGAGCTGCGCGGCTTCTCGACGGTGGCGATGGCCGGCGGCGCGATCGAGGCAATATCAACCTTGTCCCCACGCGCCAGGTCCAGCCCAAGGCCGGCGGAAACGACGTCCGACAGCTTCAACAACTCGGTCTGCGGCATGGCATCCGGCACCACGATGCCCACAGAGATGCGCTCGATGCGCCCGGGCGCCTGCTCGATCTCCTCCTGCTCGCGACCGTGGGCGTATTCCACTTCGCGGTCGCTGGTGGACGAACCGGTCTTGGCATGATCCGGGTCCGAATCGTCCGCGGTTCTTCCGGTCGAGCCGGTCTTCTCTCTCACCAGCAGTCCATTGCCATCCTTGCCTTGCGCAATCAGGCGCTCACGAACCTGCTTCACATGGTCGTAGTTGACACGAACATCCACTGACACAGTGAAGTCGTCATTGGCCAGCACGCGATGCAACAACGTGCCGACCTTCTGCCGCAACTGCAGCTCCAGCCGCGCCTGCTCGTCCATGCGATCGCCCACCGCGGCCACACCGTCAGCGCCATGGGCCGAAAGCACGGAGCCGTTACCGTCCAGCACTACAACGGCATCCGACGACAACCCCTCCACGGCGGAAGCCAGCAGGCGCTGGATGCCCACCACCTGCCGTGCCTCGAGGTGCTTGCCCGGCTTGATCGCAATCGTCACCGATGCCTTGGAGGCGTCGCCATCGTGCGCAAACATGTCCTCGCGGCGTATGGTCAGGTGCACCCTGGACGAAGCGACTTCGTCCATCGCGTCGATGGTGCGCTCCAGCTCGCCCTGCAGCGCGCGCTGAAAATTCACCCGTTGCGCAAACTCGGTAACCCCATAGTCCGAGTCCTTGAAGAGCTCGAAGCCCACGCTGCCGCCCTTGGGCACGCCTTGCGACACCAGCTTCATGCGGGTGTCGTAGACCGCCGTCTCCGGCACAAGGATCGAATGACCGCCATCGGCAATGTGATAGGGCACCTGCATCTGCCCGAGCGCGGTGGTGATCTCCGCCGCATCCGTTTCCTTGAGGTCCCGAAACAGCACGCCGTAGTCGGGATGGGCTGCCCACCAAGCGACAGCACCACCAAGGCCGACGATGACAAGCACGCCCAGTGCAAAGCCAAGACGTGCCCGGCGTGAAAGATTGGAAAAAAACTGCTGCATACCTGCTCCGGGGATAGGACTGCCGTCCTGCACGTGCTGTTACAACTGCATGTTGGTCAGGTTCTGATACGCATCGACGACGCGATTGCGTACCTCGACGGCCATTTGCAATTTCAGGTGCGCTTGTTCGAACGCGATCATCACGTCGTGCACCGGAATTTTGTCGCCTGCCGCCAGCTGGCGAGCGAGTGTGTCGGCTTGCGAGAGATCGGCATTGATGCCGTTCAGCCCATCGCCCAGGGCATGCATGAATCCGTTGCCCTGCAGGGACGACAGCGGCGTTGCCTCGCGCGCAGCATCGACGGCGCTGAGCGAGATCGGTTGGATCGGCGCCACACTCATGCGCCACCTCCCAGATCCAAAGCGTGAAGCGCCATTCCACGCAGCGTGTTGAAAGCGCGGACATTGGCCTCGTATGCGCGGCTGGCATCGAGCAATGAGCTCATTTCCTGCACGAGGTCGACCTTGGGGTAGCTGACCATGCCGTTCTGGTCAGCGGCCGGGTCGGATGGGTCATGTACCTTGCGCTCGGCAGCCTCGGCATCAACCATCACCGGGCGCGGCAAGTGACCAGCCATCAGCGACGCCGACGTTCCCACATGCGGTAGGAACGTGGTGGAAACGCGCATGAGTCGCTCCGGTTGCGCGGCGTCGCTGGGCGTATTGGCCACGGCAATATTGTGGCTTGCTGCCTCCAGCCGCAGACGTTCGTATTCCAGGCCATAGCGCGTGGCCGCGAAAATCTGGTCAACCATGATCAACCCCTGCCTGCCAGCGCAAGCTGCATGAGCGAAAAACGACGGGAGAGCACAGCCGTCATGGACTGATAGTCGGTGCTGGCAGCCTCAAGATCCGCCACTTCACCGTCCAGGTGCACATTCACGTCAGCGGCATCCGTAGTGGCCACCGACGTGATCGTGGTGTGCTTGCCTTCCAGCCTCAGCGTATCGCTGCTCATCTCTGGATGGACTGCCGCTTGCTGCAACAGTCCGAGTGCCTGACCAAAGTCAGCTCGTTGAGCCCGGAACCCTGGGGTATCGACGTTGGCGATGTTGGCGCTCGCAATCTCGGCACGCGTACGCGCCAGACCCATGCCAAGACGCAATGCTTCGGTAGTTAGATCCACGGTCTACCTCACTGAATCACCAGGTCGCCGTGCAAAGCACCGGCAGCCTTGATGGATTGAAGAATGGTGATGACGTCGCGCGTCGAAAGATGGATGGCCCGCAGTGCACCGACGAGGTCGGCAACCGTGGCGCCATTGGGCATATTGACCATGCGTGCCTCGGGATCCTGCACGTGGATGGTCGACTGGGGCACGACGGCCGTGCCGATATTGCGGGAAGGATTGATAAGACCCTCAGGCTGCGAAACCAGGTAATCGGTCTGTACCGACACGCGCAAATCGCCATGCGAGATGGTCACGCTGCCCAGCCTCACATCGCCGCCGGAGACCACGGTGCCAGTGCGCTCATTGACCACGACGCGCGCAATCGCATCCGGCATCACCGGCACGTTCTCGATCGACGAGATCATGCGCACCATGTCCGTCGGTGGCGTGGAGAACACGACCCTGACCTTGCCGGCATGCTCGGCCACGGCCGAAACACTCGCATTTCGCCGCAACGACTCGGCAACGCGCTCAGCCGTGGTGAAATCGGGCTGATACAACACCACGTCAAGTGTTCGACTGTCAGTGTTGAGGCCTAGGGGCGCCTCCCGTTCGACCGAGGCACCGTCGGGCACGCGGCCCACGGTGGGGTGATTCTTTTGCTCGATGCTGCCAAACGAACGCACGTCGTATCCACCAACGGAAAGCGCACCCTGAGCAAGCGCATACATCTTCCCGTCAGGTCCGTTCAACGGCGTCAACACCAGCACGCCACCGGAAAGGCTGCGCGCGTCGCCGAGCGACGACACCGAAACGTCCAGCTTCTGCCCGGACTCTGCGAACGCCGGTAGCGTTGAAGTCACGAGAACGGCAGCGACGTTGCGGCTATTGAGGTCGTCAGGGCTAATGTTGACGCCGAAATGACTCAGCGTATTGGCCACCGACTGCACCGTAAGATGGTTTTTGCTGGTGTCGCCCGTGCCGGCAAGGCCAATGACCAGGCCGTAGCCGGTCAAGGGGTTGTCGCGGACGCCTTCGATGCGGGCAATTTCCTTCAGGCGCACGCTGCCGGTGTCTGCCTGCACGGAGAGTGCGCAGGCGGCGAACAGCACGCCGATGAGTACACGGTATTTCATATCAGGCGCAGCCAGCGTGCAATGCGATAGAGAATGCTTCGGCGTTGTGCTTCGGACACATCGCCTTGGCCAGTGAATTCGATGTTCGCCTCGCTGATCCGGGTCGAGAGGATGACATTCGTCGCTGAAATGTCTTCCGGACGTACCAGGCCCGTGAGCGCGAAATGTTGCTTTTCGCCGTTGACCACCACGGTCTGCTCGCCGCGGACGCGCAGCATGTCGTTGCCCTCGATGCCGGTGACACGCACCGTCAACTGGGCCTGGAGCATGCCCGCGCGGGTCGTCTTACCCTCGCCGGTATCGCTGCCGGACAGGCCCACGCCGTAGTTGTGCTGCACGTGCTTGTTCTGCGTGTTGGCGGCAAGTTGCACAGCGCTGTCAGCGTCCGTGTTGGCGCTGGCTGAGGCCTGTGCCGTCTCCGTGACCACCACGGTCAGCGTATCCCCCACCGTATGAGCACGCCGATCCGCCGCCAGGCCGTGGTAGGCATCGGGCTCGATCATCGAGCCGCTGGCGTGTTGTGCCTGCGCTGTGAACGTCATCAGAGCGCCGACAAGCAATGATGGTATGGCACGTTTACTGGACAACTTCGACTACTCCCTTCTCTGTCACTCGCGCACGCACGGGTTCGTCCGCACCATCGACCAGTACAGGCACTACATCGCCCGCATTGCCCTTCTCATTGGCCACGCCGCGCGTCGCCAAGCGAATGGCGCCGTAACTGGCAAGCACGCGGACCTTCTGACGTCGATCCACGTCTGGAATCTTTTCAAAGTCGCTCAAGAGCACCGCGGCACCACCTTGAACCGGCTTGCGTAGCCGCATGCCATCGAGTGCCGCCGGTCCGTCCACCGGCGTTTCCGCCAAAGTTGCCACGTCGACGTCCGCTTCCTGGATACGCAGCGCCTGCGCCTTCATGCCGATGGGTTCATCGTCGCTGTAGGTAAGCACCTTGTTGTGGACACTCACCGCAAACCACACCGTGGCAGATCGCACCACGCGACCATCCACCCGCACATCCACGGGCATCCCCACCCGAGGGCGCGGCCAACGCCCACTGATCGGATGAACCTGCAGGCTCACGCCGCCTTTTGGCACGTGCACATCCTCGGGCGTACCAATCGTGGTGAGCGTGACTTCGCCGCCCGTGGAAAGATGTTCGCGCAGCACATCCTCGGCCGCGCCGACCAGGCGCGACGCACCCACCACCTGCGCAGTACTCTCCGCAAGGAGTGGCGCAGACAGAAGGACGGCAAGCACGAACAGGATGTAGCGCATGCTTATTGGCGGAGGTTGTTGATGGTGTCGAGGATCTGATCCGACGCCTGCAGCACGCGCGCATTGAGCTGATAGGCGCGCTGCGCGATCACCAGCGACGACATCTCAGACACCATATCCACATTCGAGCTTTCCAGGGAGCCCTGCAGAATGCTGCCAGTACCGTTCTCGTTGGCCTTCTCCACGCTCGGATCGCCCGACGCCTGGGTGGCGGCAAAGTTATTGCCGCCCACCGACTGCAACCCATCCGGGGACGGAAAAACACTCAGCTCGAGCGTCCCCAACAGCGTCTGTGTGGCGCTGCCGCCGACGTTGGCGTAGATCTGACCGCTTTGGTTGATCTGGATCTGCGCGGCATCCGGCGGAATCTGGATGTTCTGCGCAAGACGATTGCCATCGACCGTCGCCAGATAGCCCTCGCTATCGACGTGCAGCTGGCCGGCACGCGTGTAGAGACGATTGCCATTGCTGTCGGCAACCTCCAAAAAACCGCTGCCCTGGATGCCGATGTCCCAGGTGTTATTCGTCTGGACCATCTGGCCCTGCGAAAACAACGCCGTGGTTGCAATGATCTCCGAGCCGGCTCCTTCGCTCTCGGGCGGCAGCCCGGCCGCCACCTGCGCCGGCGACATCGTTGCAATATCGCCAAACGCCACGCGTTTGGCCTTGAAGCCCGGCGTCTGCATGTTGGAGATATTGTTGGACAGGGTATCAATCTGGCTCTGCTGGCTCTTCAAGCCAGAGGTGGCGATGTAAAGCGCGTCAATCATGTCGAGCTCCTCAGGCGTTGTCGCCAAGGTGGGAAACGCCGCTCTGCATCGCGGTGTCGTAGGCTTGAATGGCCCGCTGCACGGACTGTGCATGACGAGTCACTTCCATCAGGCGCACCATTTCGGTGCCGGGATCCACGTTCGAGCGCTCCAGCGCGCCTTGATGCAGGCTGCCATTCCACTCGCCAGTCGAGCCGCTGTACGCATAGAGGCCATCCCCGATCTCGCGCAGACCGTTTGCGTCGGCGATGCCAACGATCCTCAAGGTATCGACCTGCTTCTCGCCGTCCTTGATGGTGCCGTCGGCACCGATCTGCACCGCGGCGGTGTCAAGCGTGATCGGACCGGACTCGCCCATCACGGCACGGCCCATGGCATCCACCAGCTGCCGGTCTTCGTCGAGATGGAATTGCCCGTTGCGCGTCAAGCGCTCCTGGCCATTCACATCGACCACGAAAAAGCCCTGCCCCTGGATGGCCAGGTCCAGCGAAGCCCCGGTCTTGTCGAGGTTCCCGTCGAGCATGCTGAGCGTGCGATCGCCGCTGGCCGTGGCAGCACGAAAATCGCCCTTGAGTCGTTCGGTGCGATAGCCGACCGTGCGCATATTGGCCACGTTCTGGCCAATGATATCCAGCGACTCAACATCACGACTGAGATAGCTGGCGATACTGGAAATGACGTTGCTCATGAATTCCTCATGGAGACACGCTGACGACGCCGAAAGATTTCACGGCCAAAGACGCCGGCACCTCGTTGATGCCAAGCACGGTGATATGGGGAAGGCTGCGCTGGATGAGTGCGCGCAAATGACGTCGCAGCGCGCTGGGACACAGCAGCACAGGGAGGTGGTTGCGCACCATCATCGCTTCGGACTGTTTGGCCAATCCGCCGAGCAGGGCCTCGAGCTGCCCAGGATCGCTAAGCAGCAGGCCGCTACCTTCGCGCTGCCTGAGCGCCGCGACGATATGGCGTTCAAGCTCGGTAGCGAGAGTCAATACGTGCAGCTCGCCCTGGGGATTGCTCACGCGCTGGCAGATGGTCGGCCCCAGGCGTTCACGCACTCGCTCAACCAGGTCGTCGGTCTGCTTATAGGTTTTGCCCGCATCGACCAGCACTTCGAGGATGGACTCGGTGTTACGGATGCTCACCTGCTCCTTGAGCAACTGCTGGAGCACCTTCTGCACATCCGTAAAGGACAGCACGCCAGGAATGAGTTCGTCGACCAGCGATGCCTGCTGTTCCCTCACCCGCGCAACCAGGCGCTCGGTCTCAGCACGGGTCAGCAATTCCGGAGCGTGCCGCTTCACGACCTCGCCGAGATGAGTGATCAAGACCGTTTCCGGATCGACCAGCGTATAGCCGGCGCCGCGCGCAAATTGCCGCTGCTCCGGCGGTATCCATAGCGCGGGCAGGCCGTAGGCGGGGTCCTTGGTCTCTTTGCCTTCCAGGCGCGGACGCTTGCCGCCCGGATCAATGGCCAGGAGTGCATCGAAGTGCAGCTCGCCTTTGCCGACACGCGATCCCTGCACATGAATCTCATAGCCGCGTTCGGCCAGCGGCGCCTCCTGGATGAGCTTCACCTTCGGCAGGATAAAACCGGCCTCCAGTGCGTACTGCTTGCGGTACGTCGCGATACGCTCGCCCAGGTCGAGATTCTTAGCCTTGTAGGTCGCCACGATGGCCGTGCCGAGATGGATCTCGATCGGCTCGACCACCATCAGCTTATAAAGGTCTTCTTCGGTGCGACTCGCCGGTGACTCAAGCGAGGGTTCCTCAACCTCGTTCGTTTCACCGGAGGCTTTGCCGCGGAACGAGAAGAAGAGCATGGCGCCTACGCCGGCCAGCACGACAAGCACCGGCCACGCAGGCAGGCCCGGCAGCAGCATCACCCCCATCAAGGCCACTGCCACGATCAGCAGAGTGCGTGAATTGGACAAGACCTGGCGCGTGATCTCGGTGCCGAGCTGGGCGTCGGACGCGGCGCGGGTGATGATGATGCCGGTGGCTACGGCGATCACCAGCGAGGGGATCTGCGTCACGATGCCGTCGCCCACGGTCAGCAGCGTGTACTGGTGCGCCGCCTCTGACCAGGGCAGGCCCCGCTGCACCATGCCGACGGCCAGGCCGCCGATGATGTCGATCAGGATGATCATGATGCCGGCGATGGCGTCGCCCTTCACGAACTTGGTCGCGCCGTCCATCGCGCCATAGAAGCTCGCCTCGCGCTCGACCAATGCACGGCGCCGCTTGGCTTCGTGCTGATCGATGAGGCCCATGTTCATGTCCGCATCAATGCTCATCTGCTTGCCGGGCATGCTGTCCAGCGTAAAGCGTGCAGCCACTTCGGCCACGCGCTGGGCGCCACTGGTGACAACCACGTACTGCACCACCACCAGGATCAGAAACACCACCAGGCCAATGACGTAGTTGCCGCCCACCACGTAAGAGCCGATCGCGTTGATCACCCGGCCGGCGTTGCCCTTGTCCAGGATGAGGCGCGTCGCCGAAATGTTCAGCGAGAGGCGGAACAGCGTGGTGATGAGCAATAGCGAAGGGAACGTGGAGAAGCTCAGCGGCGTCTCGGTAAAGAACGTAATCAGCAGCACCAGCAGCGCCGACGTGAAATTCAACACCAGCAGAAAGTCGAGCAAGCCTGGCGGAATCGGCGTGAACAGGATGACCAGGATCCCGACCATGCCGAGCACCAGCGCCATATCGCGCTTGCCGCTCCACAGCTGTCCAAAAAGTGCGCTCACGAAAAAATCCTGTTGCCGGCGCGGCCCATCAACCAACGATAGACGGGTGCCAACTGGCCATAGAGGTGGTCAGGCACGGGCTTATCGATCCCGCACTCCCGGAACAAAGCACGCGCCAGCGCGGGCGAGCGCAGACAGGGGACGCCCGATACGGCCGCCTTGCTGCGCATGGCCACCGCCACCGCGTCGGTTCCCTTGGCCAGCACGACGGGCGATCGCATCGTGCGCGGGCGGTACTGGATCGCCACGGCAAGATGCGTGGGGTTGGTCAACACCACATCAGCTTCCGGCACGCGCCGTACCGAGCGCGATTGCTTGAGCAGCTCGACCATCAGCCGCTTGCGCTTGTGCCGGATGTCCGGATCACCTTCGCGGCGTTTCACTTCGTCCTTGATGTCATTGCGGCTCATGCGCAGCTTGCGCAGAAACTCTCTGCGCGAAAAGAGCAGATCCATCAGCGCCACCAAGGCCAGTACCACCAATACCCAGGTGGTGACGCGCACATAGATCGACTGCAGCAATGCTCCTGCTGCGCTGGGTGCCGCGGTCGCCGTGGCCAACAACTGATGCTGTAGCGAGCCGGTCAGCCACCAGGCCATCGCGCCGAGCAACGACACTTTGAGCACCAGCTTGAAAAGGTCCCAAAGTAAGCGCAGTGAGAAAATCCGCTTGAACCCCTGCGCCGGGTTGAGTCGCGAAAAGTCCGGCTTCATCGGTTCCGTACTGAACACCGGGCCGGTCTGCACCAGGTTGGCGATCACCGCCGTCACGATCAGCGCAATCACCAGCGGCACCATGGCCTGCCAAACCGGTCGAAACGTCGCCCCTATCCATTGCATCAGACTCACCGATGGCGTGGGCGCGTTGCCTGCCATAAGGATCATCCGCTGGAAGGAATGCGCCCAGGCACCGGCCAGCGTGGCAGCGGTAGCGCACAAGGTGATGCTGAAGACCACGGTCACCAACAGGCCGCTCACTTCCGCACTGCGCGCCACCTGCCCCTTCTTGCGTGCCTCCTGGAGACGAAAAGGGGTTGGCTGCTCGGTCTTGCTCTGCTCGTTCTCCGCCATGTCAGTGCACCGCCGGCATCGGCAAAGAAGAGAACGCGGCACGAAACAGCCGCTCGATCAGCGGTGGCGCAAACCGCAGTGTGGCCGCCAGCAGCGCGAAACCCGCCATCACCTTCAACGGCAGCGCCACGAAATAGATATTGGCCTGGGGCAACGAGCGGCTTGCGTATGCGGTGCCCAGATCAATGGCGAACAGGCCGAGCACGACGGGCAGCACCACCATCAAGCCCAGCAGAAATTGCGTTGAAAGCAGGCTCAGGAACGCCGAAGGAGTCATGACCACGCGACCGCTGCCAAGCGGAACCAGATTGATCGAGGCAACCAGCCCGCGCAGCAGAACCAGGTGAAGACCCAAGGCGAAGAACGCCACCATCCCGGCCCATTGAATAACCGTGCCGAACAGTGACTCGGTGGTGTGCGTGGAGGGATTGAGCAGACTGGCCGCTGCCAGGCCCGACTGCATGTCGAGCATGCGTGCAGAGAACCCCAGGGCTGCCATGGGCAGGACGACGGCCAACGCAAACGTCAGACCCACCAGGCTCTCGCCGCCGAGCGCAAGCCCGAACAGCAGAGGCGAATCGAGCGTTGCCGTCGACACGGTTGCCGCGTCCACCGCCCCGACCGCGGTCAAGCTGAGCGCGAGGAGCACGATGACGCGCACCGTTCCCGGCACCCAGGCAAAGGGGCCGAGCGCGGGCACCATCAGCAGGGGCGCAAAGCGCGCCATCGCCAACTGAAACGCCGCGATATCCCTATCCAGTACTTCCACGAGCTTTACATCCCCGCCACTAAGCCAAACAGATGACGCGTGAACTCGACAACGACGGCCATCATCCAGGCGCCCGTCATCACAAACATCATCACGACGACGACGAGCTTCGGGATGAAGGTCAAAGTCATCTCCTGGATCTGCGTCACCACCTGCACGATGGAAATCACCACACCCACCAGCAGGGTCGCCACCAGAATCGGCGCGCTCACTTTCGCCGCCGTCAGCAACGTCTGCGCGAGCAGATGCATGGCGACGTCAGTGTCCACGCGTACGCTCCTGTGTCGGACGCACGAGATCCCGCAGCGTGTAAACGAACTCTGCCGTGATCGGCTCACGCAAGTTCGCCGACGAGGCGGTCAGCGACTGGATGATCGCCTGCGCCTCTGCCTCCCTGCCCTCGTCCAGCAGCAGGACGCTTTGTGCGTAACGTGCCGAGCGACCATTCGGATCGAGCCGCAGCGCACGCTTGATCGCTTCGCCTGCCGCCTCCCGTTCGCCGCGAAGCGCATGGATCAGGGCGCGTCCACCGTGCGTTTCGCCGAAGGTGCGATCCAGCGTAAAAGCGGCGTCGAAACTCTGCTGAGCGCCGTCCAGGTTGCCTTGCAACAGCTGGCACCACGCCATGGCGTGCCAGGTACCGATGTGTTCCGGCATATAGGCCACGGCGCGATCCAGCACGGCGCGCGCCGCGACAATATCGCCACGCAACATCAAGCCTTCGCCCAAACCGAGGTATGCCCTGCCCGCGCTGGGCTGCGCAGCAATCAACTGCTGGAACATCGGGACAGCGACGTCATCGCGACGTTCCGATAGCGCAAGCGTGGCGCTTACCAGCATGGCATCGAACTGCGCCGGATCCTGAGCAAGCGCATGCGCCGCGGCTTGTGCAGCCTGCGCCGTGTCGCCGCTATCGAGCAGCAAGAGAGCACGCAAGCCATGAAACTCTGCGCCCCTGTGATTCGCGCCCACGCTATCCAGCGCCGCCATGGCATCGGCGATAAGCTGCTGGTGGAACAGGATGCGCGCTTTGAGCAAGGCGATAGCGGCAAAGGTGTCGTCGTCTTCCGCGCCCGCCAATGACAGCACACGAAGCGCGTCGTCCAACTTGCCAAGGCGAAATTGTGCCAAGGCAAGGTCGTGGCATAACCCAGCAGGAGCCGGGCGCATCGCGGTGACGAGCGGCTGTAGCAACCCTTCCACGGTCGCGAAATCGCCATCCATGAGCGCGCAACGGGCTTCGCGAAACACCACGCCCGGCAACGACCTCAACGGGTGCGCAAGCTGACCAAGGCGCTGGCGCGCTCGCGCAACCTGACCCTCGATCAGCAGCTGATCAAGCAGTTCGCAAAGCAGGTCGGCATTGGAAGGGTCGCGGTCCGCATAAGCCTCCAGCGAGGCAACGCGGCTCACCGGCAACCCCTAAACTTTTCGCGCTGCAGACGGACAACTACTTCAGGCGGGACGTCACGACGTCCTGCATCCAACATGGTCTTGAACACGTAATTCCATTTACGCACGGCGAAGACCGTACGCCCCCTTGCATTCCAGCCCTTCAAAACAGCGCCCCCGCGCTGTCCAGCAGATCGAACACACTAATCTGGGCTGCGACGCGGCGAGACTAGGTGCGCTGTGAAGAGCGTGTCAATAAGCCAGATGGCTCGTAAATCTTTGCGATACTTAGGGCCGTAAAATCAAGGATATAAATGTAAAGCTTGAAGACCGTACGGACGAACTCCGCCGCTGTTAGGTGTGTTCAAGAAATTGCCTTTGAATTCGTTTGTCAGAAGTGGGCATTTTGAATGTGATGTGCATCACTTTTTATATCGGTACAGCAACACCGCTACACTTCGCCCGCCCATCTCTAGGAAATGCCCATGCCCGCCGATCGCATCACCCCAGGTTCTTCACTACTGGAAACGATGCGGGCGTTGGCTCAAGGCAAGGCCGGATCCACCACGGGGTCGGCAGCAGCGCCCTCGGTCAAGAACGACCGGACTCCGACAATTTCGCGTCATTCCACCGCACAGCTTCGCCAGCGCCTGCGCGCGCTACTTGCCGATGTCGACCCTGACGATGACGAGGCCATGCGGGCCGTGCAGCAGCCCGCGCTGCGAGAAATCATTCTTTGGGAATTCGGCAGCGATTTTCGGCAGAGCACGCATTTTCAGCCGATGGTGGAACGCATCAATCAGGCCATCGACATCGATGAGCGCTTTCGCTCGCAATTCGTCGAAATGGTGCGCGGATTGAAGCGCCAGTAACGCTCGCCAGTTGGACTGAGGCAAGAGCGAGCGTCTTCGACGCACCCGCTACAGGCGACGCAAGAGCGAAGTCCTCAACGCGTCAATCTCCCGGTCGGAACCAGCAATTACGTGCCTAATTTTTTCTCTCAGCGGGACGCGTCTTGAGCAAGAAAACGCGCGCCTGTCCCCGAGAGATTGTCAATGCGTGTCTCGAGATAGCTCGACGACTGTTCCGGCAGAACGACCACCGCCTCGGCACCCGACAGGCACGCCTGCCGCTTCAACTCGGCGGCTGCAGAAACATAGTCCGACGACACGAAGAAGGTCTTCTCAAGATGGACATTGAGCCGCGATATCGCCACGTACGGCAGCTTCGGCGGCGCGTCCTTGTAAACAGAAACCTGGCAGTCCGCTGCCCGTGCGGTAGCGCCACCATTGAGCGGACGGTAGTTCCCCGTGGTCGCCATGCAGCCGCAGAGGCACAGGGCGAGGAAGATCACCGCGACATTTCTGACCATGATGATCTTCCCCGTCATTGCGCTGCGACCTTATTCGTGCGGACCGACACCCTTGTCCATTTCCGCGATGATTTCCTTATCCCAGTTCTTCTGGCCGGCCATGCCCGCGAACGACTTGGCGGTGCTCACCTTGACGGAGGTCTTGGTGCCGCCCACTGGCGACAGCCACACGCCGGCCGACTCGCCGCCCGAACCAACCACCAGGCCCACCTTATGGGGGCGCGCACCCTCGATATAGTCGGCGGTGGTCTTGCTTACAACAAATCCATTGGCGACCAGCGCATCCACGGCGGCCTTCTGAACCTCAACGGCCGGCTTGTCGTAAACGACGCTCGGCGTGCCATCACCCGGCTTGGTCGGCGTGGCGGTGCAACCCGCCAGCAAGAGCGTGCCGGCCACCATGGCGGACTTCCAAGAAATACCTTTCATCCCGTGAATCCCCTGTTTTGTCGAAACACACGAAAAAAAGTCGTCACCACCCTCAGGCAACGACCGCCGATTGATAACTGGCCCTGGCTCGCAGGGCATCT
The DNA here is from genome assembly GCF_052114725.1 of Dyella sp. 2YAF14. Classification (NCBI taxonomy): domain Bacteria; kingdom Pseudomonadati; phylum Pseudomonadota; class Gammaproteobacteria; order Lysobacterales; family Rhodanobacteraceae; genus Dyella; species Dyella sp. 2YAF14. The sequence continues at coordinate 176,470 of NZ_JBFRFH010000003.1, forward strand.
CAATTTAATCCGCGGTCAGAGGAAAAAGTTTAGGTCTGCCGCGCAACAGGCGATCGAACCAGTCTTGCCACGGGCGCAGCAGAAATCGGGCAACCCTTTTGCCCATGTGAGATCGGCATCACGGCGCTGCGAAACTAGGCATCCCCCTACAGCGTGACCAACTCAAACCCTACGTCTCGACGCTGTCAGAGCAAGCGCTAACACAAGACGATACCTAGGGACCGTTTTGTCTTCGCCGGCTGGCCGGCTTATCAAGGGGAAACACATGAGGTGGATTCGAGCCATAGGGATATTTTTGCTCATGCTTCCGTTCGGGGCATTCGCGCAAAGCGGCACTAAATACTTCGGCTACTTCTACAACGACGCGACCAGCTACAACAGCGGCAACCCCGCGTTCACCGAAAACTACAACCGCATCAACCTCTATCACATCGCTTTTTGGAGCGGCAATACGACCGAGGGAGGTCGTGCCGGAACGATCTCCTATACGCTCGGGCAACTCGCCTTGGCTCGCCAGAACGGCGTCAAGGCCATCGTGACGGCCACGCCGTTTGTTTTTCAGTTGAACGGCACCGCTTGGCAAGCCGAGCCCAACGCAGGTGCAGAGTGGGCCAACTTCGTCAATCAACTGGTCGCCAACGGCTATATCGTGCCGGGCAATCCGACACTGAGTACCGTTGCGGCCATCTATGTGATCGACGAGCCGGACCTTGCGGGTCTGGGCGACAAGAATGGCGGGGCCGACGCGGCTGTCGTCAATGCGGTGAACGCCATTCGCGGCAACGGCAACACCAGCGGCATCCCGCTTGCGTCCATCATGGGCTGGAGCTTTTACAACAACCCTCGGACCATGGCGTTGTTTGACTGGGTCGGCTTCGACAACTACGGTGAAACCCAACCCCAGTGGAACAGCTCCTACAACCAGCTCAAGGGCATGCTGGCTGCCAATCAGCGGACCATCCTCGTGCCCAAGGCGACCAAGGGCGGCGTCTGTGGCGTTGGCGGCGGTGCGACGGCCTACTCCGACCCGTGGGTGATGTACAACCTGATCGAGACCGATGCCAAGGCCGTCTGGCTGGCGCCTTTCCGTTGGTTCACGCCCGACGTCAATTGCCCTGGCGTACGTGATCTACCGGCCCTGTTGACGCCGTACTCCGAGATTGGCCAAACGTTGAAACAGCAGTCCAATCCCGTCATCGGCAATATCGACAGCGTCTACTACATGGACTTCACCCCCACCATATCGGGCTGGGCCTGTGCCAAAGGCATGCCGCAATCGATCTACGTCGACCTCTACATGGACGCCCCTTACGGGCAAGGCGGCACGGGCGTGGGCGAGTATTTGGCCAACGTGAGTAGCGAGCAGGCCGTTGCCAATGCCTGCGCCGCAGGCTCGGGAAGCTTCCGCTTCGCCATTCCACTGTCGTCTGCGTTGAGGGCGCAGTGGGCGGGCCACAAGATCTACATTCACGGCATTGCACCGTATAACGGGGACAATCCTGTGATTGGCAATTCGGGGAATCTGACGGTTCCGAACTAAGGAGACTGGAAGTTGCTGGCCTTGTGAAGGTCAGCAACTTTCTGCTTTTGTGAAGCATTAGAGGCGCAGCTTGCGCGTCATGCGGGCGCAACCGAAGAAATTGACCGGCTACCTAAGTCGACCGCTCCATAAATGCGCACGCTGACCATCGTTTTTCATTTCGCATACGCAAAGGCATCAAAGTGAAAAGGTGCCGGAGACAATTTCATAGTCCATGAGTGCACGTTTTTTTGAGAGCGCGCACTGCCTTCAGGTCATCTATGGGAATGGTGCTGACATTCGATCGGCCTGGCGCCGTCACGCGCCGCATTACCTAGGTGGACACCCATCTCGCCGATCCCTGACAGACGTTCCCAAACCTGCTTGTTAGGGTCAGTCAGTCGTTCGCGCTGTCGTATTGCACGGCCTCGCGAGTGACCATGACCACTAGGTCATGAGGCGCGGGCCGTGAGTGCTTGTAACACCCACGACCCGCTAACCATCACCAACTAAGCAGAGTTGATCATGGCTACCCACGATCATACGGTACGCATTCGCTCGTCCGTTCTCCCTGACGACACCCTCACTCCTCTGCCTAATGACCCGTCATCCACGGCGGTGGCATGGCCCGAAACCCTGCGTCACAGCACTCGCGGTGACATCGCCCTGGCGGTGCTCGCCCTCACGCGCTTGCGTCTCGACAGCGAGCAGTGCCGCAACGCGCAGGCGCGGGGATTCCCCGGCAGGGCGCTGCCATGGCCGCTTCCCGTGGCCGTCACGGCCAGTCTGGGCACGGCCATCCACTGCCTACAGCAGTACGCCCGCCTGCTCGCTGACGAGCCTCGAGTGAACACCACACGCCTCCGATGATCGCCGTTGCGGCGCATCGGCCGGCGTGGCGATGCGCCGCATTCGAGCGATCACCGACGAAGCTGCCAAGCATTCACTGACACGGAGCGCTGTAAGCGCCTGAGCCGCCGTGCGGCCGTGTCCGACAGGGAGGAACCCCCATGGAACTGATCCAGCTCACCCCGCACTCGGAAGTGGACCCCTCGCAACCCCTGCGAGCCCCCGGCGACATCCTGCTGCATGCCTACCTGATCCCAAGCGCACTCAACCCCGCCCAACTTGCCCGTCGAACCGGCATACCCTCCAATCAGATCGAAGCGTTCATCGCCGACACTCTCCCGATCACGCCCAAGATCGCCATCCGCCTCTCTCTCGCCTTCGACACCACCGCCTTTTACTGGCTGGCACTGCAGGCGCGGTACGACCTGGAAAGGGCGAAGCCTGTGGTGCGCGCTTATCGCCCTCTCGTTGATTAAGCGAGCTAAGTGGGGGCTGGAGTCCGCGCAGGTGCGAAAGCATTGGCGCCAGGAGTGCCAGTGATTCGAACAAATGCCGGGAACCCGAACAGGTGCCAGGGACAATTCGGGCTCCCGAAAAATGTCCCGGGCATCTTTCTTTTCCAACTACTTGGCCCTTGGTGCGGCGAAGGCCGAACGCTGCGCGGCCTATCGTGCGCTCGTGACGGAGATCCTCTCCGATGATGATATTGAGGCGATTCGTGGCCATGTTCAGCGACAGCGCGCTTGGATCAGATCGCTTTCGTGAGGCGATCGAGGCGCAGCTCGCGCGCCGCGTAGCGCCGGCCAAAATCGGACGACCGCGCAAGTCGACCGGCCCTTAAAAGTGCACTCTGACCCCAGTTCTTCGTGCGCATCTTCAACAACAACGTGCCTTGGGGCGAGATGCGTTCAGAGCGATGGTTGAAGCCAAGACCCAGCGCTTCGCCGGTATTCGCCCCGCCCATCGCCCACCACGAAGGAAGTGAACCTGACCCCGTTCTGGACCCAAGGTCCTGCTCCGACTGCCCAACGTGCTTCTCCAAGAGATGGCCGCCGGCATCTTCATGAGCCTGCAGTCCACCGCCGTCAACTATGGGGCTAAATGGCGCTTCTGTGTCTGGAACTTAAACCTTCTTGTAGAAATGAAAGTTATAGGCGTCCCTTTGAAGCTTTCCGCGCGCATATAGTCCTATCAGAACATGCTCGGCTGGCATGTCTGGAGGGACGATGAATGACTCTCCTGGGAAGCGCAATTCGAATTGCCTGGCTTCAATCTCACTCCTTCTTTGCTCAAACTCTTCTTGCCCCACAAACACGGCAACAGCGCCGTGAAAAGCCACCATGTAGCCCCCTTCTTTAAGAGGCACCACACGAAAATCGACGATGAAGCGAGCTTCATCTAGCGCGTGCCTTGCATCCGCCACATCATCTTCACCTGTGGTGAGCGAAAGCAATGTTCCATTGCCAAGGATGATGATCCCATCGCGCCCTTTTTTGTACGAAACCATTCGATCTTCGATATCTTTCAGCGGAGTCGTGTTCTCAGGCTCCCACCGCAACCTCAATTCCTTGATCATGGATTCACCGGATATTGCTGATGGATGTAATTAGTGTCGATGAAATTATGGAATAGGTACTCGCGTTCCGCCAAGCCGATCTTCGGATTGATCTCGAAGAACGCCTGAGGATTGTCGAAGTTCGGTATCGCGAACTTGTTAGCATCCTCAACACTCATTCGGAAAACAGTTACGTAACCATTCTGATCTTGGTTAGGCCCGCGGGCAAAGTACTCCGCTACAGCGGGATCATCAGTTACACCAATGGCTGGCGATCCAGCGCTGTGTACACCATGCGCCTCATAGATATCCGTGAACTCCCCCGTGTCGCGACTGTTGAGGAACTCGGTCGTAGCCTGGACCCCTTGCCCCTGCGCCATCGGCCGAAACTGGGGTCAGAGTGGAGTTACCAGGGTTTAGTGGACAAGTCCTAGTATCCACACGATCCGCTGAGGGTTTCGGCTATGTCCCCAGGCAAGCCCCTAAGTAAGGTCAGACAGGCATACAAGTTCATCGAAGCCCATAGGAACGAGTTCAGCATCCAGGCCATGTGTCGAGTTCTCGGATTCGAACCTTCTTCATTGCCAGTCATGGTATTTACGGCGCCCCCAGAATCTTGCAGGACCTGCGTGAGCAGGGTGAGACCTGCAGCAAGCATCGGGTTGCCCGGTTGATGAGCGAGAACGGTCTGCGTGCATTGCACGGCTATCGTACTCGACACATCCCGGTAGCCAAGCCAGCCGCGTTGATTCCGAATCTGCTGCAACGTCAGTTCACGATGTCGGGGCCAAACAAGGCCTGGGTGACGGACATCACCTATATCCGCACGTGGCAAGGCTGGCTCTACGTGGCCGTGGTCATGGATCTTTTCTCGCGCAAAATCGTTGGCTGGGCGGCTAAGCCGACGATCCACAAGGAGCTAGTGCTGGAAGCGGTGAAGAAGGCTGTGCAATGCCGCCGACCTCGAAGAGCCTTGATCCATTCGGATCAAGGAACTCAGTACGGAAGCGATGCTTGGCGACGATTCTGCAAAGCCAACCATTTGGAACCAAGCATGAGCAGACGAGGAAACTGTTGGGACAATGCCGTGGCAGAGTCCTTCTTCGGCAGCCTCAAGAAAGAGCGCGTCAAGAAGCGTATCTATGCCAGTCGCGAAACCGCCATCCTTGACGTATCCGAGTACATTGATCAGTTCTACAACCCGATTCGCCGCCACAGTTACCTAGGTGGCGTCAGTCCGAATGAGTTCGAGGCCGCGCATCGGCGACGACGATCAGGTGTCCACTAAATCCTGGTAACTCCACTCTGACCCCATAGCAGACTGCGTCTTACCCAGCTGAACGAGAACACTCGACCTGTTGTAATAAGTCAACGGATAGCTGGGATCCAAATCAACCGCTTTGGCGAAACATCCAAGCGCCTTATCGAACTGTTTCAACTCAAAATATATTGTTCCAGCAGTGCTGTACGCCGAAGCTTCGCCATAGCCAAGTGCGAAGGCCCGCTCAAGATCGTGAAGTGCGAAGTCGAATTTCTTTAGCATTGCGTATGCTGTGCCACGATCAGCATATGCCAAGGCATTATCGGGGTCGACCTTCAGCACGTCCCCGTACAAGTCGAATGCATCTTCAGTGCGCCCCTGGGCAAGAAATCCTCTCGCCCTCATGCAAAATGGAGATAGATCGATTGCGTTTTCGCTCACAAAGCACCATCCGTTTTCGTGATCAAACTCGTTAAATAGTCTTCCAAGGCATCAAAGCATATCGCCGTTGCGTAAGGACGCTCGGGATCTTGCCGTGCACAAGATTTTATCGATGCGGGCACGCTTTCACCTAGCCACAGCTCCCGCTTCTGATAAATGGCATACAAGATGCCATCAATTCGCTCCAAGACCATATGTCCATGCCACGAATCCTCGTACAGCCGACCGGAAACTGATCGAACGAAGAGAAGTGCCTCGTCACCCAATGCCAGCGCCACCTGCCCCCAATGATTAGGGCTGCCGACAAATTCAATCTCCGCTCCAAGATCAGTTACTTGGATTCCTTTTCTTGCCGCATATATCCGCTGCACCTTTGCACGAAAAGTCTGAGGTTTCGGCGCACCGACGACCTTAACCATCACTAGGTCACATGTTTCCACTTTGTCGGACAAGAACTCTCGAACGCTACTCATTGTGGTGTCCATAGTTGTCCGCGCTGTTCAAGCAGTGGCATATAGCTTCGCATGTTGCCGGTGGCTTCCGGGATAGGTATCCCGAGGTGGCTGGGGAATGTAGCGCAGTTGAAGGTGCACGCATTTTGTCCCGGGAAGCCATACAGCACGTCATTCATAGGATTGCCAACCCCGATGGAGTTATGCGCTGCCTGTATGGCATCAAAGTCAGCCTGAGCAAGGGGAATTTGCTGTTCAATTACAGCTTGCGGAAGCCCACCACGACTCATTGCCGGATTGTTCGCAACAGACTGAAAAATTGCTGTGTCATCGGTGATTACACCGGGATAACTCGCCCCATTTCGTAGCGACTGAACAGCGTCGTAGGCCGACATTCCCTCTGGCACGCTGGGGCCAAAACCGTAGATCGTCTGCCCCCCATCGAATGAATAGCCCACATGGCCGGTGATCACATATGGGTGAGGTGCACCATCTACAAGCAGATCCTCGACGGAACCAGCACCACGAAAACCGAAAATGCTAATTGTTGGATTCGCAACACCTGAGGCGCCTGCCCCCGTCAACGGCACAGACACTCCCTGTGGAGCTTCCAAGAACGAAGTATCAAATGCCCCCGGAGAAGTCACGCTGCGTATCGCGTCAAATGTATCGGCAGCGTACGCGAAGGTCTTTGCCGTCGCAGCTTCAGCGCCACCAAACGTCAGTATGGACATGCCAGCGTCGCCGATGGACCGCGCCTGCTGGTCCAGCGGTAAGGCATACCAGTCTGCCACGGCATTGGTTACACGGTCGTACGTATTAATCGGGTGAGCAACCGTCAGGGTGGTTCCAATCGCAAACTGTCGGAATGACTGATAGTCGGTGGCTATATCGAACACGCTCTTCCCCGCGCCGATCAGGCTGTTTCCGCCATCCGTTAGGAGCGTCACACTGTCGGCGGCCAAGTCACCCAAGTCGCTTGTACGCCAGGAATTGAGGTATTGCGCTGACTCTTCACGAGACTCCGCAGTAGCTTGCGCATCTTGTTCGAGCTGACTCTGGGGCACCACCTCGACTGTTGGCAGGGTGTTGCGCTGGGCGGCGTAGGCTTGGGCGACGCTCAGTCCGAAATTGCGCAGGTCATCCACATTATCCGGTGTAGGAACCTCGCCGAAGTCCTGCCCCCCATTCTGGGCAAACCAGGGGACGAATTTTTTCAGTCCAGCGTATTCCGCCTGAAGCTTAGCGACGTCCGCAGGATTGTTGGCATCGTAAGAATCGCTAGGCCAGACTGCCGGGAAGGTTGGCGCCGGACCCTGCTGCCCTTGACTGCCCGCGGCGGATGCCAACGCCGTAGCACCCGAATTCTGACTGTATGGGCCACTTGTGTTGACGAAGGATCCGGGCAAGCCGCTAGTCGGACTCGCGTCGCCATCGTTTAGCGCAAAAGTCTGCACACCATCGCTGTACTGATACCCGGGCGCACCGTTAGCACCAGTGATCTGACCCGTGACGGCCGTTGCCGGCTGCTGAGCCCCCTGAGCGTTGTACCCGTTGATACCCGCGATGGCCGCATTCCCCAACGCATTCCCAAACGGAATCGACTGACGCGGTTTCGCTCAGTGAGGCGCGATTTTTCGTCGTGATAGCAACGCGTTAGACAGCGCGGAACGCACAAAAAAGGGGCGGCGAAAGTTCGCCACCCCCGATGTGCAGTTTTTGCCCCATAGGGCATGTTTCGCTCGCGATAGCCGATACCGCCAGAGGCATGGCGATGTGCGCATGCCTCTTAAAGGCGACGTAACAATTTGTTACATCGCCTCACCCGATGAGTGCGGCCAGCACATGCTCGGGATCTTTCTCGATCGCACGCAGCAAGGCACGGGCAGGCCCCGTCGGATTGCGACGACCCTGCTCCCAGTTCTGCAGCGTGCCGAGTTCGACATCAATGACCTTGGCAAACTTGGCCTGCGAGAGCTTGGTCAGCGAACGGATGCGCTTGACTTGCTTGGAGGCCACGTAGGTCTCGCGCGAAGGTGCGCGCTCACCACGACGGATTTCATCCATCTGGGTGACGCTCTGCATGAGCTCGTTGAAAAGTTCGTTGTCCATAGTCATCTCCACTGCTCGATCACTTGCTTCAGCGCTTTCTTTTGCATCGGCGTGAGGTCTTCCGCTTCGTTCTTGGCATAGGCCAGCAAAAGCGCAATCTGCGATTCGCGAGTGAAGTGGTAATAAATCACACGCGCACCGCCGCGTTTGCCATGGCCATGAGCGGCCATGCGAATTTTCCTCAGGCCACCGGTGCCAGGAATCACATCTCCCGCGTCGGGAGTGTTCGCCAACAAACGCTGAAAATCGGCATAGTCATCGTCATTCACGAGAGCGGTGATCTGACGGGTGAACACCGGGGTCTCGATGAAGATCATGGCGCCAATATACGCCAATGGCGTATATGCGTCAATGGCGTATATGGACCTTCAAAACTCGCCGTCCGCCTCGCGCTCGGCATCGAGCGCGGCAAATAGCTCATCGGCGGCGGCAGGCTCGCCGGTGCCCTTCGCTGCCGCCTTGCGCGGCCGGGCTGGGTGCGTGGCCTCGTGGATGGCCTTCAGTTGCGTGACCGCGACGTGGGTGTAGATCTGCGTCGATTTGAGGTCGGCGTGGCCGAGCATGGCCTGGATAAATCGGATGTCGGCCCCGTTCTCCAACATCAGCGTGGCCATGGTGTGCCGGAACAAATGGCAACCGCCCTGCTTGCCCAGATTGGCCTTCTGCACATACGCCGAGACGGTGGTGGAGAGCCACGCTTCGTTGAACGGCACGCCGGCCCGTGTCAGAAACAACGTGCCGTCGTCCGGCGGCATCACGATCTGCGGGCGCACCTGGTCGAGATAGGTTTGCACCCACGCCATCGCCCGCTCGCCCACCGGCACCCAGCGGTCCTTCTGCCACTTGCCCTGATTGACGAACACCAGGCCGCGCGCCCGGTCGATCTCGTACACGCGCAGGTTGGCCAGCTCCATGCGACGCAAGCCGGTGGAGTACAGCACTTCCATCATCGCCCGATCACGAATGCCGATCGGCGTGCGCACATCGGCCAAGGCCAGCACTCGCTCCGCTTCCGCCTCGGTCAACACATGCCGCGGCAACACGCGTTTGAGGCGTGGCAATTCCAGGTCGCTGGCCGGGTTGTAGAGCAAGTAATTTTGCTTGGTCAGCCAGCGGAAAAAACCACGCAGCGGCACCAAGGCGCTGCGCTGACTGAATACGCTGAGCGGCTCGCCGTTGTCCTTGCGGTGATAGAACAAGTGCCGCTGGTAGCGTTCGATGATCGGCTTGGTGATCTCGGTGGGCCGCGTCAGTGCGCGAGGCTCACACCAGCGAATAAACGCGCGCACGTAGCGCTCGGTGTTGTGGATGCCGGCCTCGGTGTAGCCCTTGATGCCGAGGTGTTCCAGGTAGCGCTGCAGGTAGGCAAACAGGCCTTCGGGATCGGCCGGATTGCCGACCGGCGTCAGGAAACGCGAGCGATGCGCGGTGCGGCGAGCCATCGGATCACGCCGAGACAGCAGCTAAAGAAAGCGTTCCATCATTACGATGCGATGCAGGGCTGTGTTTGCTCCGACGTGCAGTTTCCCGCGCTTGTTGCACGGACGCAGCCAAAACGTCGCTGTCATTGGCCTGCACGAGCGTTTCGGGCGACCGATCCACGGCCGATGCCGTACCGACCATGGGCCGATCTGACCCCGACGATGCATCGACGCGCCCCGACTTTTCGTCGTCGTAGGCATGCAAGGTGGCCGCATCGATCAGGCCCATCAGGTGCGGCCCCTCGCTGGTCACCTCGCCATCGAAACGCAGCTCGTAGGCGATGCCCTTGCCGAAGGGCTGGCGATGCACGGCGAGGTATTCCATGTCTTCCAGGCGGCCCAGGTGGACCTTGAGCTGGGTCTGTCCCCAGCCGGTCACCTCGCGCACCTGTTTGCGCGTGAAGCGCAGCGCGGACGGTGCGCAGCCCTGCTGCGCCGCTTCGCTGCGCACCCACGCGGTGAGCAGGCCCAGCAGGCGCCGCGTCTGCGGCGGCAACTCATCCAACGTGCTGCCCAGCACCGCGTGCGCGAGGCGGTTGGCCAGCGCGATGTCGGCCACGCTCACCTCGACGTATTCGATCACCGCGCCGTGGTACTGCTCACGCTTCACCTCGCGCTGGCACTGGTGCAGCAAGGCAATGGCGTCGATCAACGCGAGGTATTTATCGTGGTCGCGGCGCATGCGTGTCTTGTCGCTGAGAAAGGTCAGTCGCTCGGCGTACGGGTTGACCACTTTCAGCGGACGCAGCAAGCGCTGCGCGTTCTGGTGCAGCGCGGTAAGCCGTGCCTTGTCTTCGCTGGCCCGTAGCCCATCGAGCGTGCGCCGTAGGCGCTGCTGCGCGTGAATGGCCTGGGTCTGCTCGCGCGATTCGTCCACGCTGAGCACGAGGCAGCGGTTCAACAACTCCTCGTCCAGGTCGATCGCGGTGGTCGTGCTGAACAGCATCACCGGGCCTTCGACACGGTATTCCTGGGTTTCCAGCTGACCGGTCTGGGCGTTCTTGCCGGTGCTGGCAATCGACACTTCGCCTTCGGACTGCAGCAGTTTCAGCGCATAACTGGCCTGACTCGCGCCCTCTTCCTCGCTGATGGCGAGGATCTTGTGGCGCAGATCCTTGTCGCCCAGGTAGAACAGGCTTTGCCCGGTCATCGCGCTGTACTGCACGCGTTCTTCGGGCGGCACGAAACGCAGCACCGCATCCATCAGCGACGACTTGCCGGCGGCGCTGGAGCTTTGCACCATCACGGCCAACGGACGATCCAACTTGCGCGAGACAGCGGCTAAATAAGCGACCTGCTTGTTCACCGCCTCGCCCACTACGCCGCAGCGGGCGAAGTCGGTCAGCACGCGGGTCATCAGGTCCGGCGTCTGCAGCAGCTCTAGCGCGGCGCCGCGATCGGCATCACTCAACGTGGCCTGCGCTTGCGCCTGACGGGCCTGCACGAGCTGCTGCTCCTGCCAACCTTCCAAGGCCAAAATCAGCTGACCCAGATCCTTCTTGATCGCCTCCTCGCTCGCGCCCACTTCCAGGCTGGCCTGCTTGCCGAACACCTGGCGTTGCCGCGCGCTGTAGAGATCCACCGTATCGACGTAATAGCCCTCGGTGGCCGGGTCTTTGACCAGCAGATTCACCTTCAGCTGCTCGGGCAGCGGTTTCGTGGGCAGGCCTCGCACGCGGTAAAAACGGTCACTCAGCAACAGGCGCATTTCCTCGCCGACGACCTGGTAGGCCGGCGTCGATGACGACGGCGCGTCAGGCAGTGGTGAGGCCGGTAACACAGGCTCCATCGCGGGCTTGGCCTCGACGGTCGGCACAGCCAAGCTGCTACCGTCTGCGATCACGGCTGACGGCAGATCGATCACGGCATCGAGCACGCGCGGTCGGCTGGGCGCACGTCCCTTCCCCATCCACTCGGCCTGACGCAACGCCAAACCCAGACTGCGACCCGCCGGTTGCACGCGCAACGCGTACGCATTGGCGTCCATGCCTTTCGGAAACAGCACCCGATAGCAGTCGATGCCGACAGCCATGAGCTTCTCGGCCAATGTTTCAGCGGCTTGATTGCCGGCGTCGTCGCGGTCGTAGGCGATCAGCACGCGTTCGATCTGGTGCTGCTGAAACGCGGCCAGCATCTCGTCGGTGAAGCCGTGCACGCCGTAAGCGGCGGTGACGTGGCGATAACCGGCACACCAGAACGTCATCGCGTCGATCAGCGCCTCGCACAGGATGATTTCGCGCGAGGCCGTCAGTGCGGCGGCGTTCCACACACCGGCATGCGGGCCGGGCAAATACAGGTGCTTGGGCGTGCCGGCACGTAGGTTGTCGAGCAGCTTGCGGCCGTACAGCTCCACCACACGCCCCGCTGCGTCGAACACCGGCACGATCAGCGAGCCGTTGAAGTGCTCGTGCCCGCTCTCGCGCAGGATGCCCAGCCGTTGCAGTTGCGAGCGCATCGCCGCGCCGGCACTGCGGTTCTTTTCCGGCAAGCGATAGGCCAGCGTGCGGTTGGCATAGCCCAGCTGAAAATGATCGATCAGCTCGGGGTGGTTGAGGCCGCGTGCCGTCAGGTACGCCAGGGCGTCCTCGCTGCCCTTCAAGGTCTGGTGATAGAACCCGACCACCCGCTGCAGGGCTTCGGCATCCTCGGTGTCGGTGGCCAGCGGCGCAGCCAGCGTGCGCACGGTCGAACGTGTTACCGGTGCCGCCTCCACCCCGGCGGCTAAAGGAAGACCCTCGCGCAACAGCTCGACCGCGTGCCGGAAGCTCACGCCACGGCGCTGCATCACCCAGTCGATCGGACCGCCGGCCGCATTGCAGCCAAAGCAGTGATACAGGTTCTTGGTTGGCGTCACGATCAGCGAGGGCGTTGCCTCCTCGTGGAACGGGCACAGGCCCGCATAGTCCTTGCCCTGCTTGGCCAGGGCGATCCCATCGGCCTCGATCAACCGAACCAGTGACACCTCGCGTTTGAGCTGCTCGATCTCGTGTTCGGGAATGCGGGCCATCAAAAACGGTCTCCGGCCGAAAAACCTGTCAAGGGGGTTGGGAGAAAAATAACTCGCTGGCAGAGTACCCGTAATACGAGTATTGTCAACTCGTCACCCGAGGATCATCGCCTATGCTCGCCAGCACGTCCTTTCTGCCAGATACCCTCATGGCCGCCGCTGACCGCGCCTTTTACGAACAACTAGGCCAACGCATCGCCGAGCACCGCAAAGCGCGCGGCATCACGCAGGTCGAGTTGGCCAAGGCCTTGGGCATTGCTCAGCAGACCCTGGCCCACTACGAGGGCGGCACCGTGCGCATCGGCGTGGAGACGCTGACGATGGTGGCGAAGGCGTTGGATGTCGCCATGGAAGACTTGCTCGGTAGCGCCTCGGCAAAGACCACGGGCAAGCGTGGCCCTGCTCCCAAACTACAACGGCAGTTGGAGCTGGTCAGTCAGTTACCTAAAGCCAAGCAGCGCCTCATCACGGAAGTGCTCGATTCCATGCTGGCTCAGGCGGGCCGCTAAGCGGCAAAGGCGCCGAGTTATATACCTTTACCGGTGTTTGCCTATCCTGCACTAGATTCAGACCCTCGACGTCTTTTCAGCGTACTGAAAACGTCATTGCCAAGTGGTACCGCTTTACCGGCAATTGCCTATCCTGCACTAGATCCATTCCACGTCCGGTCTTTCAGTACACTGAAAACGTCCGTGCCGGGTCGTTGAGCGGCTAGACGAAAACGATCACGCCTCTCGGACGGATCGCATAGCACCCACCTCACGGGCTGCGACAGCAGCCTGAGAGGTGGGTGTTTTTGTTTCTAAAGATCAGGCTTGCTAGCAACGTGCAGCACTCTGGCGGCGCTTTTCCTATCCTGCACTAGGACGTGGCTCTCCGAGAAATGATTAGCCCGCTAATAACGGCCGTCCGCTGGCATCTGCAGTGGGGTCTCGGGGCAGCGCCCTGAGCAGGTCGGGAGCGTGGCAGAGGGAGTGCAACGACTGGCGACACGCGCTTTGTTATCCCCGCCCATGCGGCGGGGGTATAACAAACCCATACCTTGTCCAGAGACGTTGATGGTTTTTTTGCAGCAAGCGGCAATCTTTGGAAGCAATGATCGAAGCAATGCCCAAGAACATGCCCAGGAAAGTGCCGTAGCAAATGGTGCGACACAGTGCCGGCAAGATGACAAAGCAAGATCACCCAACGATACGGAGAACGACCATGGGCAATGATGTCGACATCAACTACGGCGTGGATTTTGAGCGAGCGCTGGAGCGCCTCCACCACGCAGCCGGAAAGATCTTCCGGCGATACCGCGAAGCAAAGCGTGGCAATAGCAGCGAAGAAGAGATCGAGCGACTGCGGCAGGCCTACATCAGCGTGCAAGATGAGGCGGAAGCGCTATCGCCGCGCGATGAGGCGGCGATCCGGGCCGTGCTGGTCAAGCCGATCTAACCGCCAGTCAAAAGAAGAACGCCCGCGCAAGGCGGGCGTTTCTCAGCGGCAAGGCATCAATATCGAGGAAGTGAACCTGACCCCGGTAGTGGCCTTCGGCGACCAGTTCCAATGCGGTCTTGCCGCCGAACGTGGCCAGTGGCTCCTGCAGCCACGCAACAGCTTTGCTGCGATCGCCCGATATCGCTTCCACCACCTGCATGACACGCGTCACACGTAGATCATTGGTGATGGCCACACAACGCTCCGTCGATATATCGAAGGCCATCATAAAGAAGAACGCCCGCGCTTGGCGGGCGTTCAACTATCCAAGACAGACGAGCCTCCATTCACCAGATTGCGCATCTTCTGACGTCAATGAGATATCAGCATTTGTCGCTATCGCGCGAAGGTCATTGGCCGTGTGCTTCTTGACGATTTGCTCACCCTCGCACTCGAATCGCTGATGAAATCTTCCATCAACCTGAAGCTCACACATACACGATTGAATCAATCCCGGGTGCCCATCGACCAATCCCGCAAGCACCGTTCGGCCGCTTGACAGGCGAAATACATTCATCACCTTCATTTCAAATTTCATTATTTTTGCCCTTACAAGCCAGCGTCTCTGAGCTGCCGAAGAATCTGGACATCCTCGCTGCTCAAGCCAAGCATCGATTGATGGCGAATCATGAAGTCTTTCACATGGGTTTCCGCACTACCAAACCCCTGCGGGCCGAGCCTATCAACAATGCCGAGTTTGGACTGCGTTCCATGAAGGAACTCTTCCAGCACCGCCGCCTTGCTCGGATTGTCACGGAGAAGAATATGCGTGTAGTCCGGACCACCCACATTTGCCTCTGCCTGCATCCAATTCAAATATGCCATGTCCTCACTGCCCTCCTGGGCAAAGACGAGAGTGCGTCGACCAGCAACGCTATCAATGAGTTCTGGAGATGCCTTTTCTACGCCCCAACCAAGATTGGAGCTATTCATCGTGTTTGCGCCCCTCTCAGCGAAGTCTGCGCCGCTTGTAGCCCCTCGATCAACCAAGCTGCGGCCACCCGCATCAAGTAGGCTGCTCCCCTCGGCAATGGCGCGCTCGGCGGCCAGCGGAGCCGCGTAAGTTGCCGTATCAAATAGCGCGCCACCGAGCGCGTACATGCCACCCATTTTCTGGCGCTCATTGAGCGCCTTGATCAATCCCAGCGGTGAGGACTGAATCGCCCCCTGAATCAGGTTGCCTGTATCGGTGAGAACGGTATTGCCAAAGGTGCCGTTTTGATAAGCCGATTGATAGTGATTCGTCGCAGCGATCATTGCCGCCTTACCCACCCCTGGCGTGATCAGTGAATTAAAGAGTCCATTCACGCGATCTCCGGCTCCCGACAGAGCCTGCCCGAGGGGTTTAAAGGTGAAGAATGCCTCTGTGTCCGAAAGGGCTCGATAACTTCCCAGTTGATAGGGCGCCGAGGACTGGCCTTGCTGATCGGCAGACACATCTCCCACCCCGGCCGTAGCCAACGAGTACGCTGATTGATCTCCGTTGCCGCCAACTCCAGGTGCACCTTGTTCGTAAAACGGCGTGCCCATGGGCTGCGCAAGCGTGCCATCAGACAGTCCATAGGCTGCGGTGGCGCTGCTATTTAGATACGACACCGGCGCGCTAGCGCTCGCCACTGATTCTTGGTCGGCATCGCTACTGTCGGGTATGAAGGCAATTACTTGACTCTCTGGATGGAGCCGCCAACTTGGATCATCTCCAGGCAGCACCTTCCAAGTTGCGCCATCGGACGCCGATCCGGCGGATGCCAGCATAGGAAAGTCTGACGGGCTGTATGAGGCGAGCGCATCGCCCTGCGCTCCGACGCCCTGGCCAAGCTTCGTAAAGTCGTACTGCTGGCCCTGCTGCGCACTGCTCGGGCTATTCATCCCCGCAATCGCCGCATTCCCCAACGCATTCCCAAACGCATCCTCCGCAATCTGACCCCACCCTTGGACGTGGTTATCCCCAAGCAACTTCGACGTTTCGTGGTTTAGTGCACCGGACATTAGCCCACCAGCGATATCATTACCGATTCCTGAGCTTAGCCCCATGCTCTGCATGACACCGCCCTGAAGGTTGGCAGCCGCCGTTGCACTGGAGGATACGACAGAAGCAACGAGGCCCGCCCAGCTGAAATGCTCTGACTGCCCTGTAACCTTATCAGCGGCGATACCGGCGGCATAATTCCCCGCCCCCAAGATACCGGCGCCCTCTGGCGTGAAAGCATTGCTAGCGCTGGCGAAGTAGCCAGCGCCTCGCAGCAAGCTTCCAAACTCTGAACCCGCTGTGGCGGTCAGCCCTCCGGCAATCATCTGCCCAAAAGAGAAGCCCTTGCTTACACCCAAGGCATCCCCAGTCAATTGACCTGCCGCGTTGCCGAGCATCCCACCGACGAATGCCGCTCCGAGACCGCCGACTCCCGCCGCCCCCGTCATGACACCGATGCCTGCTGAAAATACGGCCGAGGCGGTGACAGTGGAGGCACCGGCGGCGGTTGCGCCAGCACCCACAACCTCCGGTGCCATCGTTGCAAATGCGCCAGCCGTATAGATGGACACCACGACTACAACAGCAATTACCAGCACTTCCGCCAACCCCGAACAACCCGCCGAACTCGGCGGCGGCGGCGGCGCCGCCGGCAAACTCGGCGTGGTGCTGCCGATGATCTGTCCAGGGTTATACGGCTTGAAGGTCGTCGAGGTATTTGAGTGCGTAGTCACCGAAGGCACGGTGATACCCTGCCCCACGACTAGGCCGCTGTCTCCCGTGAGGCCATTCGCTGCCGCAATGATGTACGCCAGGCTGCTGTTGCCGTACACGCTTTGAGCGATGCTTTCCAGGGTGTCGCCGGCGGCCACCACGTACTGCGTCGGGTTGCCGCTGCTGAAGCCCGTGAGATTTCCGGAGACACTGATCCCGCCCGCGCCGTCCATGTCACCAATCAACTGGCCATTGACATAGACATAGTGGTCATCGGGCGTGTACCCGTTGGGCGTGAACGTGCTGCCGCTTGCCGCTCCCGTGCGACGCTCAAGGATCTCGCCTGAAGCGTTATACGCAAACACGCGAGTCGTGTTCTGTGGAGCACCCGCATTGGTCTGGCTGCTTTGCGACACGACGATGCGATTGCCGAAGGCATCGTAGTAGCTGGTGTCGGTGGCGGGCACGTAGCCGGACACAGTGGGTGTGCCGGTCGTGCTCTGCTCGAGGTAGCCGTCCTTCTTGATGTAGTTGACGACGTAGTTCGCACCGTATGCAGGTGTTGCCTGCGGAACAGCCGGCTGGTTGTAGCTGTAGGCCGTGACGTTGTCTTCGTGGTCGAAGGCCGTGTAGGTCGTGGTGGAGGCCACCACGGCCGGGCCATCACTACCGATGGTCGGCACGGCGCTGGCGCCGCTGTCCGGCAATGAACCATCACCATCAAAGTAGCGCTGGCCAATCTGCGTCCAGTTGCGCTGCGGCGGCTGCCAGCTCACCTGCTGGGCGACCTGACCGTCGGCGTTGTACTGGGTGGCCGTGCCGGTGGTCAGCCAGCCGCCGATATTGAGATACATATAGCCGGTCGGCCGATCCGGCAGACCGTAGATGCTCTCGACCGTGTTGGTTGCCAGGTAATTATTGCTGCCCACCTGGTGACCATCGGCGTCGTACCAGTACTGCGTCCCCACACCCAGATTGGACTGGCCGATCGTCGTGTCGACGGTGTTGTACGACTGCACCAGTTCGTTGCGGCCGTCGTACACCATCTTCTGGCTCATCAAATCGCCAGCACTGTAAGTGGTGGTGGTGGCTCCCTGGACCTGCTGGTAGGTGGCCGCATTGACCGTGTTGCGGATCACCACATTGCCGGCCGCGTCGTACTGGTTGGCGAATGACGGGTCCTGGTAGGTGCCGCCGGTGACCACGATCTGGCCGTTGGTCAGGGCACCATTGTTCACCACGGTGCGGTTGTCGCCGTCGTAGGTGAACCAGAAGCTCTGAATATCAGGCGCCCCTGCCTGAACAGTCTGCGCTTGCGTCATTGCGACCTGGGCCGCTAGGTTACCCCCTGGCCCCTGGTAGCTGATGATGAACGAAATGGTCGTTGACAGTCCGGCAGGGTCATGAGCGGTCAGCGTCACCGTGTATTGGTGAAACGTATCGTTCTTGATGTTCGGGTTGCCGGTGAACGTCATGTTTCCAGCATTGAAGATCAGCCACGACGGACACGTGTAGGTGTATGTCAGCGTCCCGCCCTGGGGATCCATGAACTGGTTGGCAACACCGATAGAGACGTTTGCTGGTGCACCGTACTCGTAGTCATGGCCGTTGATGGTGCCGATATACTGCGGCGGCTGCGGCACCGTTGCCACGTTGACGGTAAAGGACTCACCCACCTGCGCTCCGTGACTATCCTGAGCGAATACCGCGAACGCGAAACTTCCGCCGGCCGGAGGCGTCCCGCTGAAGGTGTGTGAGTTGTAGTCGAAACTGATCCATCCGGGCAGACTGGCCCAGTTCGCCCCGTTCCAGCAATAGGGCGTGTACGAAACTATGTCGCCATTGGGATCTGATGCGCCCGGCGCCTGGTAGCTGAAAAATTGATTCTGCGTTGCATTGATGTTGACGGGGCTACCGGAGAATACCGGCGCCACATTCACCATATTAATGGTTAGCATGGTGTTGGCGGTATTTCCAGAGACTGGATCGTGTGCAGTTACAGTGATGTTGTACGCCCCGGCTGCTGCACCCCCGTTGATATAGAACGTGGCGCCATCAAAAGTTACCCAGCTCGGCAAATTGCTGGCGGTATAGGTCATCGTGTTCCCGGTGGGGTCATAGAACACGTTGGACGGCATGGTGTACTTGAGGATGGCCCCGCCCGGCGTATAGGTCTGCGCCGGCATGGGGTTGGCTACCGAGATGGGCGCGTATGAGTTGTTCATCATGAACGCGCCGGCCGCCGCGCCGCCTTGCGCATTGGTCGCGATGATTTCGATCTGATAACTGCTGACAGACGCGTAGATGGGTGTCGAGAAAGACGAGGTCTGGTACGTCATGGTCTGCGGCACGCCGGTGACCGCACCCGTCGTAGCATTGACACTCAGTCCGACCGAGCCAATGGGTACCCAGGTGGCCGCCACGTTCGTGTCAATCGGCTCCCCACCCCTATTGATGGTGAGTACGTGCGCAGGTATGAGCACCATGCCGCTGTAAGTAAGCGCCCCGCCATCCGGCTCATTAAACGCATTGCCTGGCAGCGGAATATTGACCGAGGCACCACCGATCACGCCTGACTGATTGGTGAGATTACCGTTGTACACCGGCGGTGGCTGCACGTACTGGGCAACGGTGATGCTGAAGTAGCCTTTGACGTATTGACCCTGAGGATTCTGCCCCTGGATGTAAATGTTGAATGTCTGACCCACCGCGCTCTGCGGGGGCGTGCCGGTAAAGGTCAGCGAATTAGGAAAGAACGTCAGCCAGCCGGGAAGGTCCGAATCCACTTCCGTGGTGGGCTCACCCGGAATCGACTGCATTTGGTACGAGCCCGCGTTGTAGATAAGCGTGTCGCCATCGCTTTCGTAGAAGGCACTCGTACTGAATGCAAACGAAGACTGATGCGTGCCATACATCGTCTGGTTGCTGAGCGTGCCATTCAAGACGGGCGGCGTCGCCTGCACCGTCAGAGTGAAGTTCTCGGTCGCAACGCCACCCTCCGAAGTTGTTGCCTTGACCGTGATGGTGTAAGTACCCACGCTTCCCGACACAGGCGTGCCGGTGAAGGTCCGGCTGTTAGGGTCGAAGTGCAGCCACGACGGCATGTTCGTAGCGTTATATGTGACCGTGCCGCCGTTCAGGTCATTCGCGCCGGCTACGCTGAAGTTCAACGCACCACCCACGCCGCCAAGTTGATTTGCTGCGCCGGCTGAAAACACCGGTGGCGCGACGGGAACCGTCACAACCACATTGGTAGTCACACTCTGTCCATTGACGTCCGTGGCCGTGACCGTAACGGTCCAGCTGCCCGGCGCGCCCGGCGTGCCGCTGAAGGTGCCATTGCTGTTGAGCGACAGCCAGCCCGGCAGGCCGGTGGCGCTGAAGGTCAGGCCGAAGCCGACGTTGTCGGTGAAGTAGCCCGCAATGCTGGTGCTCCACGGGCCGGTCGGATTGGCGGTAAGGCCGCCAATGCCGGACGTCGTCGGCGCGCCGCCGCTGCCGCTGATCGCGGATGCGCCGCCGTAGGCACTCTGCACGAACACTGCGCGGCGGTTGCCGGCAGCATCGTAGTTGTACACGGTGCGCGTGCTGGCCACGCTGGTGTCTTGGTTCTCCGTGGTAACCACGGCCACGCGACCGTGGCTGTCGTAGCTGGTAATGGTCTCGCTGTGGACCGCAAGGCCGGCGCCATCGGTGGTCCAGGTGGCATCGAGCGTCTGGTTGCCGTTGGCGTCGTACTGGTAGTTGTCCCACAGGGCCGTCGTACCACCCGACATCTGCGCTTCCTGCTGCACCTGGCCGTCGGCGTAATAGGAGAAGTCAATTTCGCTGCCGCTGCCGGTCAGGATGCCCGGGAGATAGCCCGGATTGCCCTGCCCGGCGGGCGCCCAGCTGCTGACTTCCTTGGTCAGCAGGCCAGAACCGGCGTCATAGGTATAGGTCGTGTTGGCGCCGCTGAGGTCGACATGGGACTGCACGCGGCCGAAGTAGTCGTAGGCCCAGCTTTCCGAATTGCCATTGGCATCGGTGTAACCCACCTTGTTGCCGTTGGCGTCGTAGGTATAGGTCTCCTGCCAGCCGTTCTGATGCTGGATGGTTGTCTGGCTGGTCAGCACGCGATGCTGACTGTCGTAGCTGTAGTAGCTGGTGTTGCCCAGCGCGTCGGTGACCTGCAGGCGGTCACCGTTGGAGTTGAGCAGGTAGGTTTCCTGCGCCTGCTGCACGCGTGCGTTGCCGGCACTGTTGAGCAGGAAGTCACCTTGCTGCACGACCTGGTCGAGGTTGTCGTAGTTGGTATAGGTGATGCGCGCGTACGAGCCGCTGGCGGTATTGGCTGGCGGCGTCTGCTGGGCCACGGCGCGACCGAGGGCGTCATACCCGGTATACGTTCTATTGCCAACACCATCCTGACTCACCGTGACGTTGCCGGCGCTGTCGTAGGTGTTCCACGACGAGTTGCCGTTTTCGTCGGTCATGCCCATCAACTGGCCGCTGACGTTGTAGTACCACTCCTTGGTTGGCGTCTGCCAGGTGCGCACGCCTGTGGCGGACACCACCAGCACGTTTGGCGCGATGACCTGGATAACGTGGTTTTGCACGTCGTACCGGTACTGCGTGACATTCCCGACGGCATCGGTCGTCGAGATGACATTGCCCCAGCGGTCATAGCTGCGCGTCTGCTGTGTGGCGCCGTTCACACCCGTGGTTGCCTGCGTGCTCGGGCCACGTGACCAGACAACATGACCCGACAGGTCGGTGACGTTATGGGTCCAGGTAGTACCACTGACACCGTTGACCGTCGTGGTGACCGTGGTGTCCACGATGACGTCGCCGCTCAGGTCGTAGCTATAGGTATGGGTGGCGCCCGACTTGGCGTCCGGCGCCGTGAGCTGGTTGCCGGCGTTGTCGTAGGTGTAAGTGGCTTCGTAGCTGTTGTTGTCACCCCGTGCCACCACTTCACCGAAGGCGTTGTACTTGACCTGGGTATAGGCGTCATAGCCGGTCTGGCCGCTACGCTGCGTGGCTGTAGTCAGCTGCTGGTTGTTGGCGTCGTAGGTATAGGTAGTGGTGACGGTGCTCGACGCACCATTGGTGGTCAGCGTGAAGCTCTGCGTGAGCACATTGCCGTTGTTGTCGTACGTGGTGCTGTGCGTGTTGCCGTTTGCATCGTACTCGCCGGTCTGGCGACCCAATGCGTCGTAGTACGACCAGGTCTGCTCGGAAAGCCCGCCAGCAGCGACGTTGGTGCTCAACACATGGCCGAGCGCATCGTAGACGTAACTGGTGACCGGGCTGACCGTGGTGTAAAGGCTGGCGCTGGTCAGGTCGACCGACGTACTGGCCAACAGGCTCTGCCAGTTGCTGACCAAGGCCTGGCGCGCTGGCGCGGTCACACTGATGACGCGGCCTACGGTGTCATACGCCGTGGTGGTGGTCATGCCGTTGACGGTGATGCTGAGTACGCGATTCTCGCCGTCGTAGGTATAGGAGGTGACCGAGCTGCCGTTGGCAAAGCCGGCGCTGCCGTTGACGTAGCTGTATTCGCCGGTGTCGGTCTCGCTGGTCTTGCGGCCGATACCGTCATAACCGTAAGTGATGGTGCGGTCATAGCCCGTGGCCAGCGTGCCCGCGGGCGGCAGGCCTGGCGTCGTCGTCGTACTGACGCCGCTCGTGCTTACGGCCGTGGCGTACTGCGTCACCGTCAACGCGTCGCCGAATGCGTCATAGCTGGTGGTGGTGACGTAACCCTGCGGGCTGGTATAGCTCCCGGTGGGAGTGACGGTCATCGTCGCCCGATTGAGGGCATCGTAATAGTTGTACGTGGTGGCCCAGATCGCGGGCGTTCCGCTGGTGTCGGCGCCCTGGATCAGGGTGGACGTGCTGGTGACATTGCCGTACGCATCATAGGTGTACGTGGTAGTCGGCGACATCGGCCCTGCAACGCTGCCGCCTTGCGGGCCCATCGTGTAGACGTAGCTGATGGCGGACTGCTGGACCTGCGTCTTCTGACTGAGCTGGTTGTAGGTCGTGGTGACGCTGCGATCGCTGCCCGATGTCGCCAAGCCCTGCTGCAGCTGGGCGACGCTCAGTGCCTGCCCGGCACTCCAGCCGGTAATCGCACCGGTATTGAGCGCCGTGGCATAGCGCGTCGTGGTGAGCACATTGCCGTAGGCGTCATAGGTGTTGGCAGTGATGTACCCGTCGGCATCGACGCTGTACGCCACTTCGCCGTCAACGTTGTAGATCTTGTACTGATAGTGGCCGTCCGCGTCCTGATCGACCACGGCCTGGCCAAGCGCATTGTAGGTCACGTGCGTGGCAGCCACGCCGGCGTAGGTGGTGCTGGTCTGGTGATTGACCGCGTCGTAACCGTAGTTGGTCGTGTTCAGGACCGTGACGTGCGCCGAATCCGGTCCGGTCCCCTTGCTGACGGCTGTGACGTTGCCGACGCCGTCGTAGCTGTAGGTTGTGTACAGAAACTGTGTGACGCTTTGGAACGCGCCATTGCTGCTGTTGTAGCTGCCCACCGTGACGGGCGGGCTTTGTTCCAGGGTCTTGCGACCGGCCTTGTCAAACAGTACGTAGGTCCAGTTCCCATCGCGATCCGCACGACCGGTCTGCAAACCGGTGGCGTCGTACTGGAAGCTGGCGTTGGCGCCCAACGCGTCGCCCGTCGCGGTGATGCGACCCGCCGCGTCGTAGGTGATGCTGCTGATGCGCGCACCCGTGGTACCGCTGTTGGTGGCGCTGATCGCAGTAGCCAGCGTCGCCACCGTCTGCGTGCCGGGCAACGCGATGGCGTTGGCGTACGCTATCGTCTTCAGCGTTCGGCCATCAGCGTCGTACTGCGTTTCGGTGACGTGATTGGTGGCATCGATGGTGTAACGCAGGCGGCCTGCATTGTCATAAACGCTGTAGGTGACGTGATTGGGAGCACTCGCCAGCGCCTGCGCCACGCTGCTGGTGGAAAGCTGTGCGGCCAGCGTCTGACTCGTGGACAACACAAGGGTCATGCCGTAGCTGACGGTAGCCACCACGCGACCGGCGGCGTCGAAGCGCTGCTCGGTCACCACACCGAGCAACTGGCCGTTCACCGTGTTCTGCTGCACCGTGAAGCGCGCGTGGCCATCGGCGTCGTAGAGATAGAGCGTGGCCTGCGCATTCGCGTCGGTATTGACGGCGCCACTGACCAGGGACCCGACCGACGACAATGCCGTCGACTGCGACTGCTGCAACACCGTCGCTTCGCCAGCGGACACCGTCACCGCCGTCTTGTAAACCAACACCTCACTCACGCGATCGGCGCTGTCGTAGCGCGTTTCGGTGACATAGCCCTGCGGATCGATGCTGTAACGCACCTGGCCTTCCGCGTTGTACGCGGCATAGGAAACCTGGTCGTAACTGGTGACCGACAGGTCGGCCGTTACTGCGGCCACGCTTGGCGCATTGCCCAGGGCGCTCAGCTGTGCGCCGGTAAGGGCCGTGGCATAGGCGCGCACGGAGGTCACGCGACCATCGGCATCATAGGTGCGCTGCGTGACCGCGCCGCTGGCGTCGATGCTCAGAACCGCCTGGTTGGCTTCGTTGTAGACGGTGCGCGTCACATGCCCGTTGGCATCCGTGGCGCTGGTGAGATTGTTGTTGCCGTCGTACGCATACGTCGTCGCCAGATGCAGCCCGGACGGATCGACGATGGTCTGGCTCAGCCGCTCCAGGTTGTCGTATACGTACTGCGTGGTGCGCGCAGCGCTCGTGCCCGCACCCACCGTCACCGTCAGCGCCTTGCCGGCGCCGTCATAGGTGTAGGTGGTGGTGAGGTTGAGCTTGCCGGTGCCGGCGTCCTGCACCTGGGTAAGTACGTTGCCGTCGG
Organism: Dyella sp. 2YAF14; assembly: GCF_052114725.1. Taxonomy (NCBI): domain Bacteria; kingdom Pseudomonadati; phylum Pseudomonadota; class Gammaproteobacteria; order Lysobacterales; family Rhodanobacteraceae; genus Dyella; species Dyella sp. 2YAF14. The sequence continues at coordinate 201,182 of NZ_JBFRFH010000003.1, forward strand.
CATCGTAGGCGTAGGTGGTCACCGAGTTCATCGGGTCGGTGATGCTCAGCTGGCGACCTTCGCCGTCGTAAGCGTAGCTGGTCTTGAGGTTGAGACCTGACGGGTCGACCGTGCGCGTAAGCACGCGACCGCTGGCATCGTAGCTGTAAGAGACGACGTGACCCGTGGCATCCGTGGTCTGGATCAGATGATCGTCAGCGTCGTATTGATTGCTGCTGATGTTGCCCAGCGCGTCCTTGGTTGTGAGCAGGTTGCCGTCGCCGTCGTAGGTGAACGTGGTGACGTCGTTGAGGCCATCGGTCACGGTGAGCACGTCGCCGTAGGCATCGCGCACGGTGGTGACGGTGACGCCGTCGGCGGTGGTCATAATGGTCTTGTGATTGGCCAGGTCGTACTGGTAGATGGTGCTGTTGCCCAGCGCATCCGTCTGGTTGACGACCCGATCGAACGCGTCGTAAGTCGTATGCGTGGTGCGGGCCGCGCCCTGTACCGTCTGCGACACGCTCACCTGGCGGCCGAGGTTGTCGTAACCGTAGGTGATCACGCTGCCGCGGGCGTCCGCGGCGCTGATCACGCGCCCGAAAGCGTCGTAAGTCATCGAGGTGGTACGCGCCACCGCCGTGCCCACGCCGTCCGTCTCGCCGGTGCGTTCGCCGCGCGCGTCGTAGGTGTAGGTGGTCGTGGTGCTGTTGCCCGCCGTCAGGCCGCTCCACGGCGTGCTCAACTGTTGCTGCTGCTGGATCAGGTCCCCGAACGCGTTGTAGATGTTGGCGGTTTGATAGCCCAGCCCATCGATGGTGCCGGCCACCTGGCCGTCCAGTGTGTAGCTGTAGCTGGTGGTGGTGTCCGTCGCCGGATTGGCACGTGCCGCCGCTGCCGCCGCCACCTGGGCAGTGGTCGCGTTGCTCACATTGAGCGTGGTGCCACTACTGGTGCCCGACGTGACCAGCGTCAGCATGCCCGCGTAGCGGCGCGTGCTGGCCACCTGGCCAAAGGCGTTGTACGAATAGGCGATGACATCGCCCAATGCATTGAGCGTGCCGCCACTGGGCTGGCCCTGCACCGTGTATGCGACGCGGCCATCGGCGTCGTAATAGGTGTAGGTGATATTGCCCAGCGGGTCGGTGGCAGTGATCTGCTGACCCAGCACGTTGTAGGTGTAGCTGGTGGTCTTGGTATTTCCGTCGGTACGGCCAGTCACTTCGCCGAAGGCGTCATAGCTCGTGCTGGTGGTGCGGGCCGCGCCCTGGCCTGCCGCCGGCGTTGCCGTCGTGGACAGCAGCTGGCCGACGGTGTTGTAGCTGTAGACAGTGACCGTGCCATCGGGCGCGGTGACCTGATGCAGACGGCCATCCGCATCGTAGATGCTCGTGCTCGCCTGCGTTGCCGGTGACACGCCCAGCAGGGCCACCAGCGCCGCGTTGGTCTCGCTGCCGGTCAATGCGGTCAGTTGCGTTGAGGTGAATGGCGTGCCGTAGCGGGTCGTGACCGCGGTATGCGTCGTCTCGTCGTACGCGGTCGTCGTGAGATAGCCATCCGCGTCGATCTGGGCAACCACCCGCCCTTCGTCGTTGTAATAGGTGCGCGTGGTTTGATCGGCCGCGTTGGTGGCCAGATCGGCTTGCAGCGCAGCGAGCGTCGGTGTGCTGCCGAGCGCCGTTAGCTGGGCCGGCGTCAGCGCCGTGGCGTAGATGGTGGTTTTGACGACGCGACCGGCCGTGTCATAGGCGGACACGGTGACGTAGCCCGATGCGTCAATCGATGCCACCGGCTGGTTGTCGGCGTCGAATACGGAGTGCGTGATGCGATCGTTCGCGTTACTGGTCAGGTCCGCCTGCAGGGCTGCCCAGGTCGGCGCGCTACCCAAGGCGGTGACTTGCGTACCCGTCAGCGCAGTTGCGTAAGCCGTGCTGCTCAACGCATTGCCATCGCCGTCATAGGTCGTCGTAACGACGTTGCCGAGGGGATCGATGGTGGCGATAACTCGACCGGCCCCGTCATACAACGTGTGGGCCGTACGATCGTTGGCATTGGCCGTCGGCACAGGCACGCTGGCCGGGAAACTCGCGGTCAGTGCGCCTCCACTCACCCAACCGGCCGTGCTGATGGTGGTGGCGTACTGCGTGGTGGCCACCACGTGACCGTCGGCATCGTACGTATAGGCAGTGACGGCGCCGGTCGCATCCACCGTGCCCGACACGCGACCATCCGCATCGTAGAAGGTGTAGCTGACATTGCCGCCCGCATCGATCACAGCCACCGGCTGGCCGGCGGCGTCATAGAGATAAGACGTCACCCGGCTGGCCTGGCCACTGGCCGACTGCGCGCTGCTGAGCAGCTCGCCGGCGCTGTTGCGCACTTGCGTGGTGGTCAGGCCGTTGGCCTGGATGATGGCTAGCTGATTGCCGCTATCGGTGTAGACATAGCTGGTGACATTGTTCAGCGGGTCTGTGCTGCTGATCAGTCGACCCAGCCCGTCGTAGGCGTAACTGGTGGTCTCCGCTGTGGTGCGAGCGCTGCCGCGCAGCGTTGCCTGCTGCAGCAAACGGCCCTGAGCGTCGTAAGTAAACTTGGTCACCACCGCACTGGTGTCGCTGCTAAGCGTGCCCACGCCGGCGCTGCTCAGCGCGCCCCACTGGATGGACTGGCTCAACTGGCCACGCACGTCGTAGCTGTAATCGGTGCGTTCCATCTGGCCAAGCACGGCCTGTACCGGACTACTGGCCACCCAGCTCTGCAACTGCGCCAGAGTCGGCGGCGTGCTTGGGCTCAGCCCCGCCAGGCTGTAGCTCGCACCGACGTATTGCTTGATGCTGCTCAGCACGGTGACACCGCTGCTGGTGCCGTAGTCGTGCTCGGTCACATGGCCCAGGGCATCAACAACGTAGTTGAGGCGATCGCTGCTGTCGTAAACGAAATAAGTGGTTTGCGCGCCACTGGGAGCCACGTAGCCACCCTGCCCGATCACACCCTGCGCCGGGACGCTGTAGGTAGTCTGGCTGGTGACCTGGTTGTCGACGTTATAGGTGTAGCTGATCGTGTGACCCGTCGGATCTTCCACGCTCAGGCGATTGCCGTTGCTGTCGTACGTATACGACGTGATCCCGCCATTGGCATCGACGACCTGGGTCAGGTTGCCGCTGGCGTCGTAGCTGTACTGCGTGGTCGGGCTGCTGCCGTTGACCGTCGGCGCGGTGACCTTGGCCAATTGGCCGGCGGCGTTATACGTATAGGCCCAGACGCGCCCCAGGCCATCGGTGACCGTGGTGGTGTCGGTGCCGAGCGTGTAGCCCAGGGTCAGCGTCTGAGCCGCCGCGCCACTGCCGGTGGTGATGGTGGCGACGCGCCAGGTGCCATTGCTGTCCTGCGCATAGGTGTAGCTGACCGTGGTGCCATCGCTCTGCGTGACCGAGGCGACGCGGTCGCTGCTGCCATCGTAGGTATAGGTCGTGGTGTAGCTGGCGGACGTGGCATCGGTGTCCGAACCCAGCGTGGTCGTCACCGTCTGCAGGCGCCCCTGGCCGTCGTAGCCGTAACTCACCTGCTGGCGCACCACCGCCGTGCTGCCGCCCGGCGGAATCTCGCTGATCGAGAGGCTGCTGAGCGCGCCCGCGGTGTAGCCCAGTGTGAGTTGATCGCCGTCGCCCGCGGTGATCGTGGTCAGTTGCGCGCCGGTGTAGCCAAAGGTGTATTGAGCGCCCGTCTCGGGGTCGGCCAGGGTCTGCAACTGGCCCGTCGCGTTGTAAGTTTCCTGCACGCGGCTGCCGCCATCGGTCCAGGTCCAGGTCGACGTCCCGGCGTTCCAGCTCAGCGTGTCGGCCGCGCCGTTCTGACCCTGGCTGACGTACTTGCCCAGGGTGGCGTTGTACGCGTAGGTCACTGTCGAACCGTCGTCCGCCGTGCGGGTGATGGTGCTGCCGGCCGTGTTGAGGGTGCCGGTCAAGCCGCCCACGTTGCGGGTGAAGCCGAATAGCCAGCCCTGGTTGCCAGTCAGCTGACCCAGGCTGTTGTAGGTGCGCAAAACGTTGAGCGGCAAGCCGTCGAAGATCAGGCCCTCGTCGGCGTTCTGCAGCACTAGGTTACCGGTCGCAAGATTGAGGTACTGGCCGATGCCGGCCTGCCCAATGGACGCTTGTCCTCCCGACGTCTGGCCCAGCTGAGTCAACGACGTATTGCCCAGACCCAGCCCATTCCCTGAAATCACTGCGACCATGCGACCACTCCCCGAATAAGTCATCAAAGGAGCCCTCTTTAAAGGGCCTTTGTGTCCTTATCCCAGGGCGCGGAAAAAAGTTTAGGGTCCCGGAGCAAATCCCTCACAGACCCCGGGCCAGCGCCCAGTCATGGCCGGCCATCACTGCGGGGGACCAAGATTCCCTTGGATGTCGTCCAACAGGCTGCCTGGACGGCCAGTCATGACGGCGCACTCCCGCAGCACCCACCTCGAGGCGGAAAATTTACGCCCCCGCAGTATTTCGATGTAGCGCCTTTACGCCCGCCGGACCCAGCATGCCTCATCCGCTCCGAGGAGCGCCGAAAAGCACCATGCTGTGAGCATTGTGATCGTCCATGGGCCGCACACGTCCGGCCACTCGCTTCCCCAGGAACTGCAACAACAACTTCAGCAACAAGCCGGCGCGGCGGGATGCACGCTGGAGCTTCGAGGATGCAAGGACCTGAGCCACTTTGTCGGTCAGGTGTGCGCTGCCGGCACCGACAGCACCGAGTTTGTACTGCTCGATCCAGGTGACCTGGCATCAGAAGTACGTGAGCACCCCGAGGCCGGCCTGGCTGACGCGTTAGACCATCTGGGCGCGCCGTATATCGAAGTTCACGAAGAGATTGATGCCGAGCTGCAACACGACGCCGGCTTTCACAAAGCTCCGCTCGCCACCGTCATCATCAACGGCAACATCGGCAGCGGTTACCGCATAGGCCTCAGCATCGCCTTGCGGCAATTGCGCGAAGGCCTGCGCGGCGACGATCAGAGGGGAGTCAACCGCTACCCTCTTCCGCAAGCAAGCATCGCTTGATGGCGTTCCATAGGCCTCCGACGTTGAAAGCCAAACCAGCCACCCGTCGAAGCCGGGCGGCTGAATGGGCTTGCGTTGGCATGCTGCGCGGAGGCTTTCTTAGCGCTGCTTGATCAGGCTATGCACCGCCAGCGGGCCGCCGAACTGTTGCAGCAGACCACCCTCTTCGAGACGGCCCAGGGTGATCGGGCTGAAGCCAAGTGTGGTGACCAGCGCGGCGACCTGTTCGTTGGCGTCCGCATGATTGCCTGAGACGAAGAGGGTGCGATGGCCGTCGCCCACGCGCGGCTCGTCGGCGAGCACGGCGGCCGGCAGTGTATTGAAGGCCTTGACCACCTTGGCGCCCTTGAACTTCGTCGCCACGACCTGGCTGGAGGGCTTGCCGCCAAGGTCCAGCGGTTTGAACGCAGGAAACTCGATGGCATTGGTGGCGTCGACCACGATCTTTCCGGTCCAGTCGCTGCGCAACTTCGCCACTTCCTCCACTGCCCCGAACGGGACTGCGAGGATGATGACTTCCGCGTTCAATGCCTCGCCCGTTTCCTTCGTGCTTACCGAAGGAGCGAAGGCTTTCACTTCCTCTTCCAGCGAAGCCGGTCCGCGGCGATTGCTGATGACGGCCGGAATCTTGTTGCGGGCAAACTGTTTGGCGAGGGCGCCGCCGATGGCGCCTGATCCGATGATGGCGTAGCTCATGAGATATCTCCTGGTGGACGATAACTGGGATGGAGGCGAGGTATCAGCGCGACTTGCTGTCAAGACTGATCGGGCCTGCGCCATGGACGGCCAGCAGCAGGAAGGCGCCGGCAATCGACACGTTCTTCATGAACATGATCATCTGGATCTGATCGGCGAGGTGGTTGTGGAACAGGATGGCCGTGAGCACGGTGAAACCGGCCATCAGCACCGACACGATGCGGGTCTTCCAGCCGAGGATGATGGCCAGCGAACCGAGAACTTCGGTGGCGATCACCAGCGGAAGCACGGCGCCGGGCACGCCAACCGAAGCCATATAGCCCGCGGTGGCCGCGTAGGCACCCATCTTGCCGATGCCGGAAAGCAGGAACAGAGCCACGATCAGTACGCGGCCGAGCAGTTCAGCGCTGCTCTTGATCGTGAAGACAGCGGTGTCTTGCGTGTTGCCTATCGATGAGGCGTAGCGAGCAGTTTCAACTTGAGTGTTCATGGTGATGTCTCTCGTTAAGTGGGTTGCTTGATTGGCCACCGGCTGGGTGGTCGGTTCGGATGGCGCCAGGCGGGGAGTGACAGCCTTCATGCGACCTCGTCTGCGATGGACAAAGGCTAGGCCTTGCCCATGCATCTGAATAGCCTATATATTTCGATGCAAACTATCGTTCTGGACGATATATGCTCGACGCCGTCACACTGGACCAGCTGCGCACCTTCATTGCCGCTGCCGAGGAAGGCAGTTTTTCGGCGGCCGGGCGAAAGTTGCGGCGCGCGCAATCGGTGGTGAGCCAGACCCTGCTCAATCTCGAGGCGCAATTGGGCGTCACGCTGTTCGATCGCAGCGAGCGTTATCCCAAACTCACCGAAGCGGGCGCGGCACTACTCACCGAGGCGCGCGGCGTGGCCGATCAAATGGACGGCTTCAAGGCGCGCGCTCGCTCGATGAAGGAAGGGTTGGAGCCCGAGCTTTCCGTCGCGGTCGACGTGATGTATCCGATGGATGGGCTCACCCGCGCTGCCGGCTATTGCCGCGAGTTTTTCCCCAACACGCCGTTGCGTGTCTACGTGGAAGCACTGGGCGGAGTGATCCGCCCCGTGATGGATGGCACGTGCCGCATTGGCATCGTGGGCTCGCTGCCGGTGATACCCGATGAGCTGGCCTCGGAGCCGCTGATCGACCTGCCCTTTATCACGGTGGTCTCGCCATCGCATCCGCTGGCCAGGCACAAGGGCAGCATCAGCAAGAAGCTCATCGAGAAACAGATCCAGCTGGTGCTGACCGATCGCACGCCGCTATCGGATGGCCGGAGCTTCGGCGTGCTCTCGCCACTCACCTGGCGCCTGGCCGACCTGGGTGCGAAGCACGCGTTCTTGAATGCCGGCCTGGGTTGGGGGCATATGCCCCTGCACATGGTCAAGAAAGATCTGGACGCCGGCAACCTGGTCAGGATCAAGGTGGAGGGAATCGCCAAAGACACGTTTCTCCCCATGCATATCGTCTATCGCAAGGACGCCCTTCCCGGCCCCACCGGACGTGCCTTCATCTCGCAGTTGCGCTGCTGACGGCCAGGCTCGTCAGCAGCACAACCCTGAGCGCCCGAAAGCGCATCAACTCCGCCGCACCGGCAAGAACCGGCTGTTGCGCAGCAATCCCGCCGAGATCAGCGACACCAGAACGCCGACCGGGAAGATTTCCACGAAGGTCATCGGCAGGCGGTACATCGGGTTCGCGTACTGGATCTTGAAGGCCTCCATGTCCGCGCTCAGCTTGGCCAGTGCCTCGGCGCTGGCGCCCTTGGCCTTTTCGCTGGCGATGATCGCCTGCGCATAGGACGTGGCGAAATCCATATGGGTCATCGCCTGTACCCCTTCCCAAGCGATCACGTAGAAGATGCCGGCGATGAAGCTGATGCCCAGGCCGACGCCGAGTGCCGGCCAGAAGCCGATCACCCCGCCCCGGTCCACGTCACGATGCCGCTTGATCCCGACGAACACTGCGCTCAGGGCGATCAGCATCGTCGTGTAGCCGATCAGCATGCCGTACCTCATGGGCGGCATGCCGGAGAACGCGATGAAGGTGACGAATTCGAAGCCGCCGACGATCACGCCGGCGATCACGCCGTACTTAAGGATGGTCCGTAACAAGGTGTGCTCCCCGGTGATGAATGGTGTCGCTATTGACTGCATTCGGGAGCCGGCCGGCAATCGCCCGAATGGGTGATTTGGACGATTTCATCCGAAATAACAAAGCGTCAGGGCACGATACCCAGCTCGCGTGCCCGGCGGATCGCCTCGGTACGCCGCTTCGCGCCCAGTTTCTCGAACAGCCTGGCGACGTGCGTCTTGACCGTGTTCGGCGACACATGAAGGCGCGCGGCGATCTCCTTGTTGGAATGGCCGGCGGCAAGTTCATGCAGCACTTCCAGCTCACGCCCGCTAAGACCCAGCGCCGCCTGCGCCTTCGGGTTGCCGTCAAAGTCGGGGGCCGCCGGCGTCGCAAAGACCCGCACGCCCAGGAAGATGCCAAGCACCAGGAAGGCCGCCGCGACCAGGAACAGATAGATATCGCCCGAATGCATCCGCGCCAGGCGCTGGTAGTCGAGCCACTGCAGGGCAACGGTACCTGCCGCCAGCAGCGCCCCGTAGCCGACCACCCGCTTCCACATCACCGCCGCCTCCACTTTCCCCTTGGAGTCGGATCTTAACGCTGGCCGGGGTTTCTGGTGCTTGCCGAAGGGCTGCCGCATCGTCACAAAAAAAGGCCGGGCCCGAGGGCCCGGCTAGGGAAACGCAACATCGGATGACTTGAGCCAAACCCGCACCGCGCCTTGCCGTCCTCGGCACGGCGGCGTCGAACTAGAACTCCTGGCTCAGCCGTATGCCGATCGTGCGCGGTGGCGTCATGACGGTATAGACCTGGCCATTGGGGTACGCCGGCACCACGTCGTGGGCGGCGCAGACGGCCTCCGCGCATTCGGTGTAGCGGTACAGTTGCCCCCGTTTGTCGAACATGTTGTTGATGTAGATATCCAGCGACAGACCGTGCTTCTTGATGCCGGCGGTAAAGTCCACCGTCGTGTACGCAGGCAGATTGCCCACCAGGCCTCGTTCCAGGATGCGCAGATCTGAGGTGCGCTCGCCCACGTGCACCACAGCTCCCTGCACGAAGGCCTCCATGCCGGCAACGTCGAAGGCATAACGCGCAATCAAATTGCCCTTGAACTTCGGCGTCACCGGCAACTGCGTGCCCTTGGGCGCCTGCGGCCCGGTCACTGTGTCACCCGTGAGCGGATTGACGGTACCCGCGGGGCAGTAGGTGATCGGCGTGCCGCTGGTGTCGGTGAAGCCGCAGTAGTTTTCCGTCAACTTGGCGTTGTACAGGGCGATGCCCATGCCGATGGTGAGGTTATAGGTGGCCGCCCAGTTCAGGTCAGACTCCAGGCCATCGATCTGGGCCTGGCCTGCGTTCTTGATTTCGGTCAGACCGTTGGCGCCCAGGATGCTGAACTGGAAGTCCTTCCACTTTTCGCGGAACACCGCGCCGTTGAACGACAGACGGTTGTCGAACCAGGTCGTCTTCCAGCCCAATTCGTAGTTCGTCAGATAGTCCGACTTGTACGGCGGCAGGCTGCCTCGGCGATTGATGCCGCCGGGACGGAAGCCTTCCGACCAGGTGCCGTAAATCATCTGCTCGGGCGTGATCTGCCAGGTCAGGTTGGCCTTGCCGAGCGAGCCCGATTCGTTGGTGCTCTTGAAGAAGTCCGAACAAGGCGCGCCGTGATACGGCTCCTGCGTCACGCAGCCGGCTTCACCATAGCTCGATGAGGGTGAGTAGCCGGAACTGAAGCCGTAGAAGCCTTGCAAGCTGTTGTCCGTCTTGAAGTAGCGGCCACCGATCGTGCCGGTCAAGGTCTCGGGTATGAAGTCGTAGGACACCTCGCCGAACACCGCCTTGTCGCGGTCATTGCGTTGCTGCTCGGTCAGCCACAGCGTATTGGGCCAGCCCGGCACCGCCAGCGAATCGGCCAGGCCATTGATCATGTAGGCCTGTTCGATGTCGTGCACCTGCTTTTCCCAGAACAGGCCGCCCACCACGCGCAGGCGATCCTCCTTGGGCGAGGCGATGCGCAGCTCGTGGCTGTTCATCGTGTAGTGGTCCTTGCCCTGGATGAACTGCGACGGATTGATCAGCTTGCCGCTGTTGTCGTAGATGTAGGCGCCATAGCCGGCCAGGGTGTCGTACCAGAACGAGTAGTCGCTGTAGTCGCTGTACTCTTCCTGGTTGCGCTTGAGGCGGCCATAGGCATAGGTCAGGTCGAAGTTGCCGATCTTGCCTTCCACCGTCAACGCCGCCTGGATCCAGCGGTCATTGGTCTTTTCCGGATAGAAGTGCGTGAGCGCCAGGCTGCCCACCTGCGGATCGGAGGCCACGTTGCCGTTGGCGATCGTCTGCTGCCCCATCAGCGTCGGGCTGATCGACCACTCGTCGTTGAGGTTGATCTTCAACGCCGCACGCGCGCCGCTGGTGTCGACGTCGTTGTAGTTCTTCTTGGCAGCGCCGGTACAGACCAGCTCCGGCGTCGAGCAACCCTTGGCATTGCTGACGGTGATGCCGGACGTGGGAAACGTGCGCTCGCCAACGACGTTGTCAATGTAGCCCGCATCGTGCTCGTGCCAGCCCACCAGGCGGATCGCCGTGCTCGGCGACAGCGGGATGTTGACCATGCCGTCGGCCTCGTAGCCGATGCCGCCATGATCGACCGAGTCCATGCCGACGCTGTAGCTGGCGGCAAAGGCACTCGGGTCGGGCTTGTTGGTGATGATGCGCAACGCACCCGCTTCCGCGCTGGCACCGTAAAGCGTGCCCTGCGGACCCGACAGCGATTCGACGCGCGCGATATCGTACATATGGATATCGAGCGGCCCCTGGATCGTGGTGACCGGCTGTTCGTCGAGATAGACGCCCACGCTTGGCAAGGAGCCGGAGTGGTTGCCGTCGCCGCCGCTGGCCACGCCACGCATATAGATCAGCGCAAAACCCGGTCCGAAGGTTTGATACGAAACGCTGGGCAGGTACTTCACGTAGTCGTCGAAACTCTTGACGTGCAGTTCCTGCAGCTGCTCTCCGCCCAGCACGTCGATGCTGATGGGTACCTTCTGCAGATTTTCCTCGCGCTTCTGTGCGGTCACCGTCACCGTGCCCAGCGTCTTGGGTTTGGCTGGAGCGGCGGGCGCCGCGGCGGGACTCTGGTTCGGGTTTTGATTCTGCTGGCTGTTGTCTTGCGCAAACACGGATGGCGCTACGGCAAGGCAGATCGCCGCGGCAAGCGGCAACCGGGCTAGTCGCACCCTCTCTGTTCGTATTGGCTGTCTCGGCCTGACCCTATGCATCGACTTACCCTCCCCGGTAGTGACGACGATCTACTTGCTATAGGACTCCCCATGCCGGCGGCTCGGGATAACACCCGAGCACCGGTCCCAACGCCTGTTCCAGCGGTTCCAGCCATGGGGCGTAATGCCGCCAGTGATCCACGCCTTCGCGGTAGATCGGCCGACGCACCTGCTCCGAACTGGCCGTACGCACCGGCCGCTCGTTCTGGAAGAAGCGCAGACACGATTCCTCGAACGGCAGGCCACAATGGTCGAGCAGACGCCGAACCTCCCCTTCGGTGTCCTCGACCATGTGTTCATAGATGACGCGATGGATGCGCCCGGGCAGCACCCGGTCGAAATGCGACATCAGCGCCACGTAGTCGCGGTAGTAGCGACCCAGGTCCTCAAGGCTGTAGCTGAAGCTCTGTCCGCGCGCAAAGTGCTGTTTGAAGCCCGAGAAACAACAGGCCAGGGGATGCCGGCGCGCATCGATGATCTTCGCATTCGGCAGCATCAGGTGGATCAGGCCGATATGCATGAAGTTGTTGGGCATCTTGTCGATGAACAGCGGCGCCGACGTCTTGCGCTGGATGCGCGTGTGTTCGAGATAGCGTTCGCCCAGTTCGTGCAGCGCGTTCGCATCGAGCGCCGCGAGCGTTTCGTGGTACGGCATTTCACTGGCGGCGTGCGCCTGCTCGCGCAGGCTGCGGGTGATCGAGGTGACTTCCGGCAGCTCCATGGTGCCCTCCACCATGCTGTGGCTGGAAAGGATCTGCTCGATCAGGGTGGAGCCGGCGCGCGGAAGGCCGACGATGAAGATCGGATCGCCGGACGCATGGCCGCAGCCGGCGCGCGCGGCAAAGAACTCGCTGGTGTAGCGTTCGCGGATGTGCTCGACGCGCGCTGCGGTTTCATCGGCGCGGTAGTTGAGCTGTGCGTGCCGTATCGCGTTGCCTTGCGCGTAATGACTGAACGACGCCTCGTACTCGCCGCCGTCCTCCAACGCCTTGCCGATGGCAAATTCCAGGTGCAGGCGATCGTCTTCGCCAAGGTCGGCGCGTGCCAGCTGCCGGCGCATGACGGCAAGATCGTCGGCGCTGAAGCGGAAGGTCTTGAGGTTGGCCAGGCTCCACCAGATTTCGCCAAACGAAGGCTGCAGCGCCACGCCGCGACGATAGGCTTCGATGGCGCGCGCGGTGTGCCCTGCCGTCTTCAGTGCATGGCCGTAGCTCATCCACACGCTGGGATGACGCGGATCGCGCGCCACCAGGTCGCCATAGATGCCGATGGCCGGCTCGTAATCGCCGATGCGGCACAGCACCGCCGCCTTCAGGTTGAGGTGACCGAGATTGTTCGGCTCAACGCCGAGCAGCTGTTCGACTTCTGCCAGCGCGCGCTCCGGCTGGTTGCCCCGATGCAGCACCAGCGCGTAGTTCTGGCGCGCCGCATGAAAACTGGGCGCCAGTTCCAGGCAACGCGCGAGCAGATGCTGCGCGTCTTCGAGCCGCCCCAGGCGCGCGGCGACTTCCGCGAGCATGCGGATCGCTGCCACATCGGTCGGCGCCTGTTTCAGATGTTCGCGCAACAGCGCCTCGGCATCCGGTATACGGTTTTCAACCAGGGCGGTGGCGGCCGACAGCAAGCGCGGATCACGCGTCGAGCAGCGCACGTGCTGGGCGTAAGCCGCATCGGCCTGCGCGTGCTCGCCAGCGGCCATCAGGACATCGCCCAGCGCACGCCACGCTTGCGGCAGCTCGGGCTTCAACACCGTCGCCAGGCGCAGTGCCGTCATGGCCTCCTGTCCCTGCCCGCTACGACCCAGGGCAATGCCCAGGTCGAGCTGCGCGTACGCCCAATTGGGCTGCGTGCGCACCAGCTCCTGAAGCACGTCGATGGCGCCCTGCATGTCGCCTTGCGCCGCGCGCGCCCCTGCGAGCAGGCGCATGGCCACCGGCTGGTTCTCGACGACTTTGAGGATTTCGGTCGCCTGCTCGGCGGCCATCGACGGGTGGCTCTCCAGCAGGCGCGCAGCGTGCGCCAGCGCCTGCTCCAGGGTGCCGCTGGCGTCGCGCGCCGTCATCGTGCGCGCGTCCATGGCAGCATGGACAGGGTGATGGCGGTCGGCATAAGGCGGCAGACGCTTCTCATAGGTCCTTGAGCAACCGATAGTTGAACTCTAACGACTGAGTGTAGGAATTGACCAGAATGCGTTCGTCCTGTCCGTGCGAGCGGTCATCGTCCACGTCATAAGGCAAGCCGTTGAACACATACGACGGCATGCCCGCTGCGCGCAGAAATACACTATCGGAAGCGCCGGCCGACATCATCGGCGACACCGGCACCGTACCCCACAGCGATTTCGCCACGCTTGCGATCTGCGCAAACAACGCCGCGTCCACCGGACTGGGCGGACTGGGCTGAGGTGCTGCGACGCGGCTGATGTCGATGCCGTTATCTGCCACGGCATTTTTAAGCATGACGTCGACCTGGTCCGGATCCTCGTCCGGCAGCAGGCGACAGTTGATGGTGGCGCGGGCCATCTGCGGCAACGCGTTCTCCGCATGGCCGCCTTGCAGCAAGGTGGGCACGCAGGTGCTGCGTAGCTGTGCGTTGTTATAAGGCGAGGACGCCGCAAGCCGGATCAGCGCCGCCGGATCGGAGGGCTGCATGCCGACCGCCCGCATATCGGCGGCGGTCTTGCCCGAGTAGAAGCTCGCCAGTTCGGTGTAATAGCCACGCGTGGCGGAGTTGGTGCGCAACGGAAACTGCAGCGACGAAAGGCGGTCCAGCCCTTTGGCGAGCCGATAGATCGCATTGTCGGAGGTGGGCAGCGAGCTATGGCCGCCGGGATTGCGTACGGTAAGCGTGTAGCTGAGGAAGACCTTCTCGGCCGTCTCGACCGAAAGCACCGCTGGCTTGCCGCCGCGGATCTCCGGGCCTGCGCCATCGACATTGATCGAATAGGCCGAACGGATCAGCTCCGGCCGATGGGCCAGCAGCCATTGCACGCCATTGGATACGCCATCCTCTTCGCCAGCGGTCAGCGCGAGGACGTAGTCGCCCTTGGGCTTGTAGCCTTCGCGGTGCAGGCGCAGCAAGGCGGTGACCAACCCTGCCCCGCCGCCCTTGATGTCCATCGTCCCGCGGCCGTAGAAATAACCGTCGCGCTCGGTCAGTGCGAAAGGGTCGACGTGCCAGTCTTCGCGTCGTGCTTCGACCACGTCGAGATGGGCGAGCAGCAGGACCGGCTCGCGCTCGCCGCGGCCATGCAGGCGCACTACCAGATTGCGTCGCTTGGGATCGTCGCCCACGACTTGCACATCCACCGGTGCAAACCCCGCGGCGATGAAGCGCTTGGCCAGGCGATCTGCCGCCACCGTGGTGCTGCCGTGCTCGGAGGTGGTGTCGGTAGTGATCAGCTCGTTGAGCAGCTCTCGGCCCAAAGCGTTCTGCGCGTCGACTGCGGTATCGCCCGCCCTGCCCATGGCAGGCAAGCTGAGTGCTGCGAACACTGCGCTGGTCAAAACACGATTCATGCCCGCTCCATCGCGAGGGCCAAGCCCTGGCCCACGCCCACGCAAAGACTGACCAGTGCACGGCGCTGGTCGTGGCGACGCAAGGCAAGCGCAGCGCTCATCGCCAGGCGCGCGCCGCTGGCTCCTAGCGGATGACCCAGCGCGATGGCGCCGCCGTTCGCATTGAGCTGTGCCGCATCGTCAGCCAGGCCGAGTGCACGCGCACATGCCAGCACCTGCGCCGCGAACGCTTCATTGATCTCGATGCGATCGAAGTCGGACAAGGCCAGGCCGGAACGCGCAAGCAGCTTGTTGATCGCCGGCACCGGACCCATGCCCATCACGCGCGGCTCCACGCCGGCCGACGCCATGCCGGTGATGCGCGCGAGCGGATCGAGGCCGTACTTGCGCACGGCTTGTTCGGAGGCGAGCAGAACGGCCGCGGCGCCATCGTTGAGACCGGAAGCATTGCCGGCCGTGATGCTGGTGCCCGTGCCAAGCAAGGGCTTGAGTGCGGCCAGCTGTTCGCAGGTCGAGCCGGGGCGCGGTTGCTCGTCGGCATCGACGGTGACGGCCTGCTTGCCGGATGTCGTTTCGACCGCGGTGATTTCTTCGGCGAGCCAACCCTGTTGCCGCGCCTGTTCCGCGCGCTGCTGGCTGCGCCACGCGTAGGCATCCTGATCGGCGCGATCGATGCCATGTTCGCGCGCGAGGTTCTCCGCCGTCTGCGTCATGGAATCGACGCCGTGGCTTTCCCGCATGCGTGGATTGACCAGACGCCAGCCCAGCGTGGTGTCTTCGAGCTGCTGGTCGCGGGCCAATGCACCCTGGGCCTTGGCCATCACGTAGGGCGCGCGCGACATGCTTTCCACGCCACCGGCGATGATCAGCTCGGCCTCACCGCCGGCAATCGCCCTTGCGGCCTGACCGATCGCTTCCAGTCCCGATGCACACAGGCGGTTCACCGTGACGGCGGGCACGCTTGCGGGCAGTCCGCTCAACAGCGAGGCCATGCGCGCGACGTTGCGGTTGTCCTCGCCCGATTGATTGGCGCAGCCCAGGATCACTTCGTCCACTGCCGCCCAATCCAGTCTGGCGTGACGCGCCATCAAGGCCGCGATGGGCAAGGCCGCCAGGTCGTCGGCACGCACGCTGGACAACGCGCCGCCATGCCGTCCAAACGGCGTGCGGGTCGCGTCGACCAGAAAAGCGCTATGCATAGGCCCTCGTCAGTGCCATATGCGGTTGCCAGTTGCCGCGCTGGATGGCGTATTCGACCGAGCGCTGGGCATCCTGCAAGGCGGGCAGGATCATTTTCACCGCACGCGCGGGCGTGTTGTCGCTATAGGGCATGCCCACGTTCAGCGCGGCCACCACGCGGCCGTCGGCAGCGTGAATTGGCACGGCGATCGAACACAGGCCCAGCTCCAGCTCGCGTGCCACGATCGAATAACCCTGTTCGCGTACGCGCTTTATCTCGGCCTTGAGCGCCGTCATGGTGTGCAAGGTATAGGGCGTGATCGCCTGGAACTTCTGCTCGCGCATCCAGACCGTCAGCTCGGCGTCTGGCAGGTCGGCCAGTACGACACGCCCCAGCGAGGTGGCGTAAGCCGGCAAGCGCGCGCCGACACCCAGCGCGACGCTCATCACGCGCCGCACCGGCACGCGCAGCACATAGACGATGTCGCTGCCATCCAGCACGGCCAGCGAACAGGATTCGCCTACCCGCTCCGACAGCAAGGCCAGCGTTTCTTGCGCCAGCTCGGTCAGGTCCAGCGATGACAGGTAGCTGTAGCCCAGCTCCAGCACACGGGGCAACAAAAAGAAGCTGCGGCCACGACTGCCCACATAGCCCAGATGCTGCAGCGTCAGCAGCAGGCGGCGCGCTACTGCGCGCGACAAACCGGCGCGTTCGGCCACCTGGGAAAGACTTGGACTGGCCATGTCGTGACTGAAGGCGCGCAGCACTTGCAGGCCGCGGGCCAGCGATTGCACGTAGTCAGCACTGTCCTCGAACGGTTCCGCTGCCATAGGTCGCAAGTGTCCATTGACAGCTCGAGCGTAGAAGGATTCCAATGAGTTCGCAATACGAATTTACGTTCGGTAATCGAACAAGCGATATCCGGGGGGAGAGGCTTGGCAAGCGAACACGACAGCGTCCTGCACAGCTGGTGCGTGCAGTCACAATGGCAGGCGCCGACCGTGGTTGGCGGCAGCGGCGCGCACCTGGTGCTGGCCGACGGCCGCCGCATTCTCGACATGAGCAGCCTGGCCGAGTGCAGCAACCTGGGCCATCAACATCCCGCCGTCGTCGAGGCGATCCGTCGACAAGCCGAGCAGCTGTGCTTCGTCACTTCGGCCTGGGGCGCGCAGCCGCGTGCAGAACTGGCTGAGGCGATCGTGGAAAAGGCCGGCTTCGAAGGCGGCCGCGTGTTCTTCACCCTGGCCGGCGCGGACGCCAACGAGAACGCGGTGAAATTCGCGCGCCAGGCAAGCAGCAAATCGTACGGCGTGATCGTGACGCGCGATCGCTCCTATCACGGCGCCAGCTATGCCTGCATGGCGCTGTCCGGCGATGCACGCACGCGGGCCCAGGTTGATCCCGCATCCTTCGGTGTGCTGCATGTGCCGCCGCCGTATGCCTATCACGGCGCATTCGGCAGCTACGATGCGCCGACCTGCGGCGAGCTGGCCGTGCAAGCTGTGGCGGCAGCCATCGACGATCTCGATGCAACGAATGTAGCCGCCGTGATGATGGAGCCCAACGCGGGCACCAATGGCATCGTCGCTCCCGACAATTACTGGCCCGGCTTACGCGCAGCGACCCAGGCGCGCCAGGTGGCCTTGATCGCCGATGAAGTCATGAGCGGCTTTGGCCGCTGCGGCGAATGGTTTGCCTGGCAGCGCTACGGCGATGAGGGCAAGCCGGACCTGATGACCCTGGCCAAGGGCCTGACCGGCGCGCACTTGCCGCTGGGCGCCGTGGTGCTGTCGGCAGAAATTTCAGCGCGCCTCGAACATCAGATGCTCTATACCGGGCTGACCTATTGCGGTCACCCGCTGTCGTGCGCGGCGGGTCTTGCGGCCTTGCGCGCCTACGAGCAGGAGAACCTGATCGAACGCTCGCGCACGCTGGGCCTGCGCATGTTCAACGAGCTGCAGGCCATGCAATCGCGCCACACCGTCATCGGCGATGTGCGCGGCGGCCACGGCCTGTTCGCGGTGATCGAGCTGGTGGCTGACCGGGCGACCCGCGAACCGTTGTCGCCCTGGCCGAAAACACCGGATGCACTCCATGCGCTGGTCGATGCAGCGATGAGCGAGGGCGCGTCGTTCGCCTGCCGCGGCAACCTGATCCTGCTGGCGCCGCCCCTGGTGATCGCCGAGCAGGACCTGGCTGATGCACTGGCCCTGCTCGATCGGCTGCTGACGCGCTTTTTTCCTTCGGCACTCTAGAGGAAACACCCATGAGCTTCCGCCTCACCTACGCGACCATGTACAACCCGCCGGAGGCGATGCACGAGCGCTTCGAGGCAGCCATGACACGCGTCGAGGCGAAGGCCGGTGCGCGCCACCCACTGTTCATCGACGGCGCCGACTGCGACGCCGCCCATTATGTGGAACGCCACGCGCCGTTCGATCACGCGTTGCGACTGGGCTCGTTCGCCCTGGCCGACGCCTCCGATGCTCATGCCGCCATGTCTGCAGCGCGCGCTGCGTACCCGGCGTGGCGCGCCACGCCGGTGGCCGAGCGCGCGAGGTTGATCCGCCGCGTGGGCGAGATCATGGAGGAGCGCGTCTATGACATCGCGGCCGCACTCACCCTCGAAGTGGGCAAGAACCGCATGGAGGCGCTGGGCGAGGCGCAGGAAACGGTCGACTTCTTCCGTCACTACGCCGACGATTTCGAAAGCCATGCCGGTTACACGAATGTGCTGCCCGATGATCCGATGGATGGCGTGGCGTCGCACAACGCCAGCGTGATGCGGCCGTACGGCGTATGGGTGGTGATCGCGCCGTTCAATTTTCCGCTCGCCCTGGCAGGTGGCCCCGCGGCCGCTGCACTGGTGACCGGCAACACGGTGGTGCTCAAGGGCGCCAGTGATACGCCATGGGCCGGACGCCTGCTGGCCGACTGCATTCGCGACGCGGGACTGCCGCCCGGCGTCTTCAACTATCTCTCCGGTGCGGGACGCGAAGTGGGCGAGGCGCTGGTGCGCCATCCGCATACGGCGGGCATCACCTTCACCGGTTCGGTACCCGTGGGCCGGCAGCTGATGCAGCAGATGACGGGCGGCGACTATCCGCGCCCTTGCATCGCCGAGATGGGCGGCAAGAACCCGTGCATCGTCACCGAGCATGCCGACCTGAATCGTGCCGCTTCCGGCATCGTGCGCTCGGCCTTTGGCATGGGCGGCCAGAAGTGTTCGGCGTTGTCGCGGCTGTACGTTCATGAGCAAGTTGCCGATGCCCTGATCGAACGCATGCGGGCGCAGATTGACGCGATCCGCGTCGGCGATCCGCGCCGGCGCGAGCACTGGCTGGGACCGGTCGTCAATGCGGCGGCCTATGCGAACTACCGCCAATACGCCGACGCGCTGCGCAGCGGTGGCGCCCGCCTGATCAGTGGCGGCGCGCAGCTGGGCGAAGGTCATGCCGCCGAGCCGGCGCTGGCCCAGGGTTACTACGTCGAACCCCTGCTCGCCGAGGCGCCGCTGTCCCATCCGCTGTGGCAGCAGGAGATGTTCGTACCCATCCTGATGCTGCACCGTTATCAGGACCGCGAGGAGGCCATGCGCCTGGCCAACGACTCGCCCATGGGCCTTACCGCAGGCTTCTTCGGCAGCGAGGATGAAGTGCCATGGTTCCACGACCACATCGAAGCGGGCGTGACTTATGCCAATCGCCCGCAAGGCGCCACCACCGGCGCGTGGCCGGGCTACCAACCGTTTGGCGGGTGGAAGGGCTCGGGTTCCACCGGCAAGGCGATCGCCTCGTTCTATTACCTCGCGCAATACCTGCGCGAGCAATCGCGCACGGTGGTGGAGTAAGACCATGCATCTCTCGCTTGCCGATGCGATCGAGAACTGTGTCGCCGACGGCGCCAGCATCGCGCTCGAAGGCTTTACTCATCTGATCCCGTTTGCGGCGGGCCACGAGATCATCCGCCAGCGCCGGCGCGATCTGCACCTGATCCGCATGACGCCCGACCTGGTCTACGACCAGATGATCGGCATGGGCTGCGCGCGCAAGCTCACCTTTTCCTGGGGCGGCAATCCGGGCGTGGGTTCGCTGCATCGCCTGCGCGACGCCGTGGAACACCAGTGGCCCAATGCGCTTGAACTGGACGAACACAGCCATGCCGGCATGGCCACGGCGTTCTGCGCCGGCGCCTCGCGGCTGCCGTTCGGCGTGCTGCGCGGCTATGTCGGCACCGACCTGCCCGCGCGCAATCCGAATATCCGCCACGTCACCTGTCCGTTCACCGGCGAGTCGCTGGCCGCCGTTCCCGCCATCAATCCCGACGTGACCATCCTGCACGCGCAGCGCGCGGACCGCGAAGGCAATGTCGCCATCGAAGGCATCGTCGGCGCCGCGCGAGAAGCTGCGCTGGCAGCGCAGACGCTGATCGTCACCGTTGAGGAAATCGTCGAGGAACTGCCGCCGGCGATGAATGCGATCGTGCTTCCGCACTGGATCGTGAGCGCGGTGGTGCACTGCCCCGGTGGCGCGTATCCGTCGTATGCGCAAGGGCACTACACGCGAGACAACGCGTTCTATCAGCGCTGGGACGCGATTGCGCGTGAACGCGACAGTTTCAGGTCCTGGATGAACGTCAACGTGATCGGCGCCCATGATCATCGGTCGTTCCTCGCCGGTTTGCAGCAGGCGGCATCATGAGTGATTGCACCCGCGACGAGTGGATGACCATCGCCGCATCGCGCCTGCTGACCAACCACGCCGTTTGTTTCGTTGGCATCGGACTGCCCAGCGCAGCCTGCAACCTGGCGCGCCTGACGCATGCACCCGGGATCGTGCTGATCTACGAGTCGGGCACCATCGGCACCCGGCCCGATGTGCTGCCCCTGTCGATCGGTGACGGCGAATTGGCCGAAACTGCCGCTTGCGTGATCTCGCTCCCCGAAGTCTTCAGCTACTACCTGCAGGCGGGACGCGTCGACGTAGGGTTTCTTGGCGCCGCGCAGATCGATCGCCACGGCAACCTCAACAGCACCGTGATCGGCCCGTATGACGCACCGACAACGCGCCTGCCCGGCGCCGGCGGCGCGCCTGAAATCGCGCTGCACGCCAAGCAGGTGTTCGTGATGGCGAAGGCCTCCACGCGCAGCTTCGTCGAGCAGCTCGACTTTCGCACCAGCGCCGGCTATCTCGACGGCCATGGCGCGCGGGCACGCGCAGGAGCGATGGGCGGCGGCCCGCGTGCAGTGATTACCGACATCGGCATGCTCGCGCCGCACCCCGAGTCCGAAGAACTGCAGCTGGTGGCGCTGTACGCCAGCACGAGCGTCGACGAAGCACGCGCCGCGATCGGCTGGCCGCTGCGGATCGCCGAACAGCTGGACACGATTGCCGCTCCGAGCGCACACGAACTCAACACCTTGCGCGCACTCAACGCACGCACCCTCGAGGCGCACGCGCGCCCTGTCCATATTCCGCTGCCCGCTGAAGGATTGCCGTGACCATGACCGTGCCCAATCCGGCTCACATCAAGACTGCCCTGCCCGGCCCCAAGGCCACCGCGATGATCGCCCGCGATGCCGAGGTGATCTCGCCCTCGTATCCGCGCGATTACCCGTTCGCGATGTCGCACGGCCGCGGCACCGAAGTGTGGGACGTCGACGGCAATCGCTTCCTCGATTTCGCCGCAGGCATTGCGGTGTGCGCCACCGGTCACGCCCATCCGCGCGTGGTCGATGCAGTGAAGAAGGCCGCGGATCAGTTCCTGCACATTTCCAGCGACTACTGGCATGCGCAGATGCTCGGCCTGGGCGAGCGCCTTGCACGCGTGGCGCCGATGCAGACACTGGCTGGCGAAGCGGCGATGAGCTTCCTCTGCCAGTCCGGTACCGAAGCGGTGGAAGGCGCGCTGAAACTGGCGCGCTACGTGACCCGCCGGCCGCGCTATATCGGGTTCCTTGGCGGTTTCCATGGCCGCACCATGGGCTCGCTCTCGTTCACCTCGAGCAAGTACACGCAGCAGCTTGGCTTTGCGCCGACGATGCCGGGCGTGACCCATGTGCCGTATCCCAATCCCTATCGCCCGCTGTTTGCCGGCGCCGATCAGGGCAAGGCCGTGCTCGACTACATCCGCATGCTGTTCGAGCGCAGCGTGCCGGCTTCCGAAGTCGCCGCGTTCCTGGTCGAGCCGATCCAGGGCGAAGGCGGCTATATCGTGCCGCCCGAGGGCTTCCTGGCCGGCCTGCGCGAGCTCTGCGACGAGCACGGCATCCTGCTGATCTTCGACGAAGTGCAATCGGGCGTGGGCCGCACAGGCAAGATGTTTGCCTGCGAGCACACCGGCGTGGTGCCGGACATCATGACGCTGGCCAAGGGCCTGGGCTCGGGCCTGCCGATCGGCGCGGTGGTCGCGAAGAAATCGCTCATGTCGCAGTGGAAGCGCGGCGCGCACGGCAACACCTATGGCGGCAATCCGCTCGCCTGCGCCGCAGCCAATGCCACGCTCGACCTGGTCTCCGAAGGCCTGGCCGACAACGCGGCGGCGACCGGCGCGCATTTCATGGCACGCCTGCATGAGCTGGCGCGCGACTATCCCTGCATCGGCGAACTGCGCGGCAAGGGCTTGATGATCGGCATGGAACTGGTGGAAGCCGATGCCGAGCGCACGCCGGCCCGCGCCTTGTGCGACGCCGTGGTCACCCGCGCGTTCCACAACGGATTGCTGCTGCTCTCCTGCGGAACCAGCACGGTGCGTTTCATGCCGCCGCTCAGCGTGAGCACCAGCGAGATCGACGAGGCCATGGTCTTGCTGCGCGCCAGTCTCGATCAGGCACTGGCGGGACACTGACCGGATGCGTCGCCCGGCCATCGCGTTCGCCCTGTTCGCCTGCGCTGGTTCGGCGCAGGCGGCGCGCGAGAGCGTGCTCAAGCAGGTCGACCTGCCGCACAACTACTACTGGCGCGAGCTGTACCTGCCGCAGCTCACCACGGGGCCGGACTTCGCCAGCTTCATGCCTGACGGAGACGCGCTGATCTACAGCATGGGCGGCTCGCTATGGCGGCAGCGCATCGACGGCGATGCGGCGACCGAGCTGACCCACGCCCCGCGCGCCTACGACAATCAACCGGACGTCGCTCGCGATGGCCGCAGCGTGGTGTTCGCCCGCTACGACGGCAACGCCATCGAACTGTGGCGGCTCGACCTGACGACGGGACGCGAGCAGGCGTTGACCTCAGGCGGCGCGGTGAATGTCGAGCCGCGCCTGTCGCCGGACGGCCGCCAAATCGCCTGGGTGTCGACGCAGGGAACCGGGCATTTCAACCTGTTCATGGCCGACATCGATGCGAACGGCCTGCACCATGCGCGCGCCCTGCCGGGTGAGCGCAAGACGGCGCTGGACCGTTACTACTACTCGGCCTTCGACCACGCCATCAATCCCTCCTGGTCGCCGGACGGCAAGACGATTTACTACCTCAGCAATCCGGAGATCGCCTGGGGCACGGGTGATGTGTGGTCGGTGCCGGCGGCCAATCCAGGCAAGCGCAGCAAGCTGCTCAGCGAAGAGACCAGCTGGAACGCGCGGCCCGAACTCAATCCGGACGGCAAGCGCCTGCTCTACACCAGCTACCACGGTCGGCAGTGGCAGCAGCTGTGGCTGACCACAAGCACCGGCGCTGCGCCGCTCCCGCTGACCTTCGGTGATTTCGACCGCCGCAATGCGCGCTGGTCCCCCGACGGCAAGCGCATCGTTTACGTCGACAACCAAACCGGCAACACCGCCCTGCGCGTCATCACGGTACTCGGCGGCGCCACGACCACGGTGACGCCAGCCCATCGTCAATACAAGACGCCACGCATTCGCCTGGTGCTCGACATCGTCGACGAGCACGGCGAGCGCACACCCGCGCGCGTCGCCGTGCTCGCCCAGGACGGCCGGGCCTACGCACCGGATGATGCCTGGATGCATGCCGACGACGGCTTCGACCGAACCCTGCAATCGGCCGAAACCCATTACTTCCACTGCGCGCCGCCGTGTGCGCTGGACGTGCCTGTCGGCGCCGTGAAGATCTGGGTGCAACACGGTTTTGCCTATGCGCCCTGGCGCAAGACGATAAAGGTTTCGGCAGGCCCCGATCTGTCCGTGCGCGCCACGCTCGTTCCGCAAGCGTTGCCCGCGGCGTTCGGCAACTGGATCAGCGCCGACCTGCATATCCATATGAATTACGGCGGCCACTATCGCAATACGCCAGCGAACCTTGCGCGCCAGGCGCGTGCCGAAGATCTCGATATCGCCTATGACCTGGTGGTCAACAAGGAAGAACGCATTCCCGATATCGCCTCCTTCCGCACCGATGCCGATCCGGCCAGCCTGCCGCACAGCCTGGTACTGCACGGCCAGGAATATCACACCAGCTTCTGGGGCCACCTGGGCCTGCTCAACCTCGGCGACCACTACATCACGCCGGATTTTTCCGCCTATCGGCATACGGCGATGGCAAGCCCGTATCCGCACAACGGCGTGATTGCCGACCTGGCGCATGCGCAGGGCGGCCTGGTCGGTTACGTGCATCCATTCGACACCCTGCCCGATCCAGCGCATGACGCTGTGTTGAGCAACGAACTGCCGGCAGACGTGATCAACGGCAAGGTGGATTACATGGAAGTGATCGGCTTCTCCGACCACAAGGCGACCGCCCAGGTCTGGTATCGCCTGCTCAATCTTGGCTTCCACCTGCCTACCGGCTCGGGCACCGATGCGATGGCCAACTATGCCTCGCTGCGCGGGCCGGTGGGTCTCAATCGCGTGTTTCTCGACACCGCCGGCAAACGCGATGCAGCGTCCGCCATGGCGGCCTTGAAGGCCGGTCACGGGTTCGCCAGCAATGGGCCGCTGCTCGGCCTGCTGCTGGACGACGCCAGGCCCGGTGACGCGGTTGCGCCAGGCAAACATCGCTATCGCGTCGCCCTGCGCTCGCCGGTGGCCGTGGAACACCTGGAGCTGGTGCATAACGGCAAAGTGGTGAAAAGCTTCGCGCTCGGCGGCGATCATCATGCGTTCGACGCAGAAGGCGAGATCGAGCTGGACGGCGGCTGGCTGCTGCTGCGCGCCTGGAACGAAGGCGGCGATCCGCAGGTGCTGGATATCTACCCCTACGCCACTACCAATCCAGTCTGGCTTGGCGATCACGTGCGTGCGCCAAGTGCACCCAGCGACGCCGCATGGTTTGCCCACTGGCTGACGCGAACCATCGAAGCGGCGTCCGCTCGCGACGACTACAACACCGCCGAAGAAAAGCGGGCAACGCTCGACTACCTCAACCAGGCACGCGAAGCGTATCGCGCCATGGCCGGCAACACCGCAACCACCGAATCCACACGAGGCACCCGATGAAGCGAACTGTGTGCTCGACGTTGGTCGTGTGGGTGTTGCTGTGCTGCCCCGGCGCGGCCCAGGCCGACGACACGCGATTCAACGCCGCCGACATCAATCGCATCGCCGATGTCAGTGAGCCGGCCTTGTCGCGCGACGGCGAGTCGATCGTCTACACCGTGAGCAAGGCCAACCTGGAACGCGATGAACCGCAATCGGACCTGTGGCGCGTGCGCTATGACGGCACCGGTCGCGTGCAACTCACGCACACGCCGGACAGCAGCGAGAGTCGTCCGCAGTGGTCCGCCGATGGAAAGTTGATCGCCTTCCTTGCCGACCGCAAGCTCGATGGCGAAGCCAGCGACGACGACACCAAGACCCAGGTCTGGGTGATGCCGGCCGATGGTGGCGAAGCGCATCGGGTCACCAACCTGCCGAGCGGCGTCGAGGACTTCGTGCTTTCGCCCGATGGCAAACAACTCGCGGCCATCGCCTTCGATCCCGAATATCCGCCGGGCAGCAAGAAACCCAGGCATCCGCTGCCCATTGCCACCGACCGCTTCCAGTTCAAGGACGATGACACCGGCTGGCTGGGCAACCGCCACAAGCATCTCTACCTGGTGGACCTCGCCAGCGGGACCGCCACCGCGCTCACCTCCGGAAAACATGACGAACAGCTGCCCGCCTGGTCGCCAGACGGCAAACTGATCGCTTATGTCACTAGGCGCGGCGCCGATCCCGATCGCCACCTCAACTACGACATCTATGTGATCGCTCCGCGTGCCGGCGCCAAAGAAAGACAGCTCACCACGTTTTCCGGCGCCGATCTCGACCCTTACTGGGAAACGCGCCCGACGTGGAGTCCCGACAGCACGCGTATCGCCTATCTGCAAAGCGGCGAGGACAAGTGGATCTATTACGCCCCCTGGCAGTTGGCGATTATTGATGTCGCCACCGGCAAGGCCATGCTGCCGGCTCCGATCGATCGCTGCTTTACCAAGCCGCGCTGGTCGCCCGACGGACGCAGCGTCTATGTCTTGATTGAGCAGGCGCAGGTCACCCACTTGTCCCGCGTCGATCTGTCGAGTGGAAAAATCGCCGAACTGACCCACGGGGATCGTTTCGATACCGACCTGGACGTATCGGACAACGGCCGCGTAGTCGTCTTGGGCGGCGATAGCCTGCACCCCCCGCAACTGTCGGCAGTCGAGCAGGACCACTTGCGCCTGCTGGACGATCACAACGCGTGGCTGGATGGCAAACACCTGGCAACCACCGAAACGCTGCACCTGCAAAGCGCTGATGAGACTCCTCTGGATGCGCTGCTGACCAAACCCCTGGGGTATGTGCCGGGTCGACGCTATCCGACCATCGTGCGCGTCCATGGCGGCCCGGTGTACCAGTTCAGTCACGAGTTCATGCCCGACTGGCAGGTTTACGCGGCACATGGCTACGCGGTGCTCGCCGTGAATCCGCGCGGCAGCTCGGGCCGCGGCTTTGAATTCGCCAAGGCGATCTACGCCGACTGGGGCAACAAGGACACCCAGGATGTGCTGGCTGGCGTCGATCGCGCCGTAGCGCTGGGGGTTGCCGATCCCGCCCGCCTGGGCATCGGCGGCTGGAGTTACGGCGCGATTCTCACCGACGAAGTCATCACCCGCGATACGCGCTTCAAGGCCGCCATCGCCGGCGCAGGCTCGGGCAACATGTATGGCATGTATGGCGACGATGAGTACGCACGCGAGTACGAACTCGAGCTCGGCACGCCCTGGGCCAATCGCGACGCCTACGACCGCGCGAGCTACCCGTTCCTCCACGCGGACCGGATCAAGACGCCAACGATGTTCCAGTGCGGCGAGCGCGACTTCAACGTGCCCTGCATCGGCGCCGAGCAGATGTACCAGGCGCTGCGCTCGCTGGGCGTGCCGACCGAACTGGTGATGTATCCCGGCCAGCATCACGGGCTGACCGTACCCAGTTACCTGCGCGACCGCCTGGAACGCAACCTGGCCTGGTACGACCGCTTCCTCAAATCGGCGGGCGCGAATCCGTGATCAGTACAACGTCAATGCGACGGCTCGTATCGCCCGAAGCGCTTGAGCAGCTTGATCAGCTCCGCATGCGGGATGGCCTTGGCGTAGTGCCCGCCATCACCCTGCATGTCGCGCGCGGCGATCATCGCATTGACAATGCTCTCCTCCGCCGCCTGCGCCGTGGCCTCGAACAACGGGTCCACATGGTCGTTGCCGATGAAGCTCGCCTGCTGCAGCGGCGTATCGTGCAGCGCCTGGGCATTGGCGGTGGAGAACGCCACGAAGATGTCGCCCGACCCATTGCCGGCAAAGCTGCCCATGCGGGCCAGCCCCATGCCGGCGCGCTTGGCGATGCGCTTGAGCTGCTGCGGCAGCAGCGGCGCGTCGGTGGCCACCACGATGATGATGGAGCCGGTGTCCGCGGCGGCGGTATGGGCCCCGCTGCGCACGCGGTCGTCGCGAAGATACTTGCCCACCGGCGCGCCGGCGATGCGCAAGCTGTCGCGCAGTCCGTAATTGGCCTGTACCAGCACGCCAATGGTGTAGTCGCGCTCGCCGATATGCACGCGCCGCGAGGCGGTGCCGATACCGCACTTGAATTCGTGGCAGATCATGCCGGTGCCGCCACCGACATTGCCTTCGGCCACGGGCCCGCTCTTGGCGTCACGCAGGGCTTGCGCTGCGTGCTCGGGACGGACGTGAAAGCCGTTGATGTCGTTGAGGTCGCCATCCCAGGTTTCGGCCACCACCGGCAGCGACCACCAGTAGCCCGATGCATCCGCGCCACCCGCACGCACGCGCTCGGCAATCACCGCATCGCGCACCACGCCGACGCTGTGCGTATTGGTCAGCATCACCGGGCCTTCCAGCTCCCCCGACTCTTCCAGCCAGGCCGTGCCGGTCATCTCGCCATTGCCGTTGAGCGCGAACGATGCGCCGAAGGCAGGAACGTCGAAGCTGTCGTGCCCTCGGGGAAGTATCGCCGTGACGCCCGTGCGCACCTTGTGTCCGTTCGGCAGATCCTCGATCAGCGTCACCTGCCCCACCGTCACGCCGGCCACGTCGGTGATCGCATTGAGCGGACCGGGTGTGCCATCGAAGGGAATACCAAGTTCCCTGGCGCGCGGCTCGGCCGCCGAGGCGACACCGCACAGGACACACAGTGCAAACGCGAGACGACAGCGGGGCATGGAGACTCCAGAGTTCGACCGTTTGTTGGATCAGTCTATCCCGGGAAGCCCGCCTCGCATGCACGCTGATACGAAGATCACCGACCTCACGCTCGCTCGCGCACTCGACCCGAAGTTTTACTTCGGCGATCCCATGCTGGCGATGGAACAGCGTGCGGTATTCGCACGCAGCTGGCAGCTGGTAGCCCATCAGGAACAGCTGACCGGTCCGGGCGACCATGTGGTGGAACATATCGGCGGCGTACCTGTGCTGATCGTGCGCGGCCAGGACAAGGTGTTGCGCGCCTTCCCCAATGTCTGCCGCCACCGCGCCGGCCCGCTTGCGCTGTGCAATGGCAAGGGCGCGCGTTCGCTGCACTGCAAGTACCACGGTTGGACTTACACCCTCGAAGGCCAGCTGCGCAGCGCCCCGGAAATGCAGGACGCCTGTGACTTCAAGGTGGAAGATATCCGCCTGCCGCCGCTGCGCGTACACGAGTGGCAAGGCCTGGTGTTCGTGGCGTTGGACGAACACACGCCTGCCTTCGACGAGGTCTACGGCGGCATCGCCGAACGCATCGCCCCCATCGACCTGTCCGCGATGCGCTATCTGCGCCGCGACAGCTACGACATCGACTGCAACTGGAAGGTCTACATCGACAACTTCCTGGAGGGCTACCACCTGCCCCATGTGCACCCGGGCTTGTCCAGGGTGCTGGACTATCGCGCCTACGACACCGAGTTGTTCCCATGGCACTCGCTGCAATCCTCCCCGTTGCGCAACAGCGCCGAGATCTACGGCGACGGCCAGGCGTTCTATTACTTCATCTACCCCAACGTGATGTTGAACATCATGCCGGGACGCCTGCAGACCAACCGCATCCTGCCGCTGGGACCGGGCCGCTGCCGCGTGGAGTTCGACTATTACTACGCGCAGGACGAGGCGGCGCAGAAACGCATCGCGGCCGACCAGATGTTCAGCGATGAAGTGCAGCAGGAAGACATCGATATCTGCGAGGCCGTGCAGAAGGGCCTCGCCTCCGGTTACTACTCGCCCGGCCGCCTGTGCCCCAAGCGCGAAGGCGGCGTCTGGCATTTCCACAACCTGTTGCGCACGGCCTATGCCCAAGGCGCTGGAGAACCTGCATGACGATGAAGTTGTCCGGCCTGTTGTGCGCCATCGCGATGGCGTGTGCCCTGACCGTTGCTGATGCGCAAGGCGTACAACGCACCGTCGTACACGCTGGCCATCTGCTCGACGTGGACAACGGCAAGCTGCTCAGTGACCAGGCTGTCACCATCGTTGAAGGTCGCGTCGTGTCCGTGCAGCCGTGGGCGGCCAGCAGCGGCAATGGCGCCAAGGTATTGAACTGGACAGCCTATACCGTCGTGCCCGGCCTGATGGACATGCACACCCATCTGGCCGATGAGATGGAAACCGCCGACTACGGCGCCGCGCTCAAGAGCAACCCCGCCCGCGATGCCTTCATCGGCGCCAAGAATGCGCACGACACGCTGCGCGCCGGCTTCACCACGGTGCGCGACGTGGGCGTATTCCGCGGCTTTGCCGATATCGCATTGCGCGACGCCATCAACGCCGGCTATGTGCCGGGTCCGCGCATGTTCGTTGCCGGTGCGTACATCACCATCCCCGGCGGTGGCGGCGAAATCACCGGGCTGCCGCCGGGCACGGTGGTGCCGCCGGAATTCCGGGTTGGCGTCTCCAAGGGCGTGGAAGACGTGCGCAAACATGTCGACTTTCTGCTCGACCATGGCGTCGATCACATCAAGGTGATCGCCACCGGCGCCGTGCTCGCCGACAACACCGAGCCAGGCGTATCGGAATACACCGAAGAGGAGATCCACGTCGCCGTGGTGGAGGCGGCCAAGCGTGGCAAGTTCGTCGCCGCGCACGCGCATGGCGCCGAAGGCATCAAGCGGGCGACCCGCGCCGGCGTGCGCTCCATCGAACACGGCTCGCTGATCGACGACGAAGGCATCGCCCTGATGGTGCAGCACGGCACCTGGCTGGTGGCGGACATCTACAACGGCGACTACATCGACAGCGTGGGTCGCCGCGAGGGCTGGTCCGAGCAGACTTTGCGCAAAAACATCGAAACCACCGATGCCCAGCGCGATGGTTTCCGCAAAGCAGTAAAAGCCGGTGTGCACATCGCTTTTGGCACCGATGCCGGCGTGTATCCGCACGGTGACAACGCCCGTCAATTCGCGTACATGGTGAAGTATGGAATGACGCCTCTGCAGGCGATCCGCTCGGCCACCATCGACGCGGCACGCCTGATGGGCAAGGAGAAGGAACTCGGCTCGATTGCGCCCGGCAAGGCGGCCGACCTGGTCGCCGTGGCATGCGACCCGCTGCAGGACGTCGAATGCCTGCGCAAGGTGCAAGGGGTGATCAAGGCTGGTGAGACGGTTTCCCTCGACTAACCCAACGAGTGCAGATGACGTGAGCGAAGGCAAAAAGATCGGCTTCTGGACCTGCACCGCCCTGGTGGTCGGCAACGTGATCGGCATGGGCATCTTCATCCTGCCCTCGTCGCTGGCTCCCTACGGTTTCAATGCGTTGATCGGCTGGCTGGTGACCCTGGTCGGCTGCCTGATCCTGGCCCGCGTATTCGCGCATCTGTCCAAAGCGCTGCCGGGAGCCGACGGACCGTACGAGTACATTCGCTGCACCCTCGGTGATCTCCCTGCCTTCATGGCTTCGTGGGCGTACTGGGTCTCGCTGTGGCTGACCAATGCGGCGCTCGCCACCGGCGTGGTCGGTTACATCACCGTGGTCATGCCGCAACTGGCGGTGATCCAGCCGGCACTGTTCGCGCTGGGCCTGTTGTGGCTGTTTGTGATCGTCAATCTGTTCGGCGTGCGCTCGGGAGGCGCCGTGCAGATTGTCACCTCGGCGCTGAAGCTGTTGCCCATGGTTGCCATCGCGATGCTCGGTGGATGGGTCCTGCTCACCTCCCCTGCAAGCTATGTGGCGCACCCGCCGGCCACGCCGATCACCTTCAGCGGCATCCTGGCTGCCTCGACCATCGCCCTGTATGCGATGCTTGGCATCGAGTCGGCCAGCATTCCCGCCGGGCGCGTCAACAACCCGGGGCGCACGATTCCACGCGCCACCATGGCAGGCGCCATTCTTGTCGCGATGGTCTACATCGTCGTCTCGGCCGTGCCACTGCTGTTGATCGATCAGACGGAGCTGGCCAACGCCAATGCGCCGTTCGCCTTGCTGATGGATCGCTTCTCCGCGGCCGGCTCCGGTCGATGGCTTGCCTTGTTCGTGGTGGTGAGCGGGCTGGGCGCGCTCAATGGCTGGACGCTGCTGATGGGCGAACTCACCCGCACCATGGCCAATAACGGCGTGCTGCCGGCCGTGTTCGCGCGACAGAATCGCCGCGGTGCACCCGCCATCGCGCTGGTCGTCACCGGCCTGCTCGCATCGGTGATGACCTGGATGAGCTACAGCCAGTCGCTGGTGGCGGCGTTCACCTTCCTCACCCGCGTGGTCACGGCGGCGAATCTTCCGCTGTATCTGTGCTGCTCGCTCGCGCTGGCCGTGTTGTGGCGTCGCAACGCTGCCTTTGGCATGGGCCGCAAGGTATTGCTGGTGGCGATTGGCGGTGCGATCTATGCCGTGTTCGCCTTCGTGGGCAGTGGTCACGAGCCCTTCCTGCTTGCGATGGGCCTGATCGCGGCGGGCCTGCCCCTCTACGCCATCATGCGACTGCGTCGCAAATCGCCGCACAGCGCAACCGCACCGGCCAAGGTATGAGTTCGATGAGAGATCCGCGCTACGACATCCTGTTCACGCCGGTAAAGATCGGCCCCGTCACGGCAAAGAACCGCTTTTTCCAGGTACCCCATTGCAACGGCATGGGCCACGCGATGCCGCTGGCGCACGCCGCCATGCGCGAGATCAAGGCCGAAGGCGGCTGGGCGGTGGTGTCGACCGAGGAATGTGAGATCCACCCCAGCAGCGATCTCACGCCTTACGTCGAAGCACGCCTATGGGACGACCGCGATATTCCCGCGCTCGCGCTGATGTGCGACAAAGTGCATGCACATGGCGCGCTCGCAGCGCTCGAGCTTTCGCACAATGGTCCGACCGCATCCAATCTTTATTCACGCGAAGTGCTGCTCGGCCCCTCGCACCAGGTATCGAAGTACGGCTATCCCTCGCAAGCCCGCGCGATGACCTTGCACGATATCCGCGAGTACCGCCGCTGGCATCGCGAGGCCGCCTTGCGCGGCAAGCGCGCGGGCATGGACATCATCTATGTCTACGCTGCGCATGACTTGTCGCTGCCCATGCACTTCCTGCAGCGCCGCCGCAACCAGCGCAGCGACGAATACGGCGGCTCGCTGGAAAACCGCGTGCGCCTGCTGCGCGAAGTCCTGCAGGACACCCGCGATGCCGTCGGGGACACCTGCGCCGTCGCGCTGCGTTTCGCCACCGAGGAATTGCTCGGGCCCGGCGGCGTCGAACTGGCCGAGGCACAGGACATCGTCGGCATGCTGGCCGAGCTGCCCGACTTGTGGGACGTCAATCTCGCCGCCTGGTACAACGATTCGGTGCCCTCGCGTTTCGCTGCCGAAGGCGCGCAGGAACCGTTCATCGATTTCGTCAAGAAGACCACCACCAAGCCGGTGGTCGGCGTGGGCAGGTTCACCTCGCCCGACACCATGGTGTCGCAGATCCGGCGCGGCGTGATCGACCTGATTGGCGCGGCGCGTCCATCGATCGCCGATCCTTACCTGCCCAAGAAGATCGAAGAAGGTCGCGTTGACGATATCCGCGAGTGCATCGGCTGCAATATCTGCGTCTCCGGCGACATGACCATCTCGCCGATCCGCTGCACGCAGAATCCAAGCATGGGCGAAGAGTGGCGCAAGGGCTGGCATCCCGAACGTATCCGCCCCGCGCCCCAACCTACCCGGGTACTGGTGGTTGGCGGCGGCCCGGCAGGCCTGGAGGCGGCACGCGCACTCGGCCAACGCGGCCACGACGTAAGCCTGGCCGAATCGCGCAAGGAACTGGGCGGCCGTGTCACGCGCGAAGCCCGCCTGCCCGGACTCGCCGAGTGGGCACGCGTGCGAGACTGGCGCATGGGACAGATCGGCAAGCTCAACAACGTGAGCGTCTATCTCGATTCGCCGCTCACCGCGCAGGACGTGATCGATTTCGGCGCCGAACACGTGGTGCTGGCCACCGGCTGTCACTGGCGACGCGATGGCTTTGGCCGCAGCAATGGACTGGGCATTCCCAGCCTGGCGGACAACGCACGCGTGTTCACGCTCGATGACCTGATGGATGGCCGCCTGCCCGAAGGCCGCGTCGCGATCTTCGACGATGACGGCTTCTACTACGCCAGCGTAGCCGCCGAACTGCTGCGCGCTCGCGGTTGCGAGGTCGCCTACGTGACGCCGGAAGACAGCATCGCCCCATGGAGCGTCAACACGCTCGACTACCGCCATATCCGCAAGCGCATGGCCAAGCTCGGCATCGAGGCCGTGGTGTCGCACAACATCGCTGGCTTCGACGGCTCAACGCTGACGCTGGAAAACAGCTGGGACGATCAGCGCACCGAGCGCCCCTGCGATGCCGTGGTCACCATCACCTCGCGCCTGCCCGACGACGCACTCTACCAGCAGCTCTTGCAACGCCAGGGTCACTGGGGCGGCGCCGGCATCCGCTCGGTACGCTGCATCGGCGACGCCGAGGCGCCCGGCCTGATCGCCCATGCGATCTACGCCGGCCACCGCTACGCGCGTGAACTGCAGGAGCCGGTGACCGGCGAAGTGGCGTTCAGGCGCCACTTCCACACGGCCGATCCCGATGACCTGCGACGCGAAGCCCTGGCTTGAGGCTACGAACTCTGTGCGCCTGACAGGCCCAGCTCGGCGGCAATCACATCGGTGTACTTCAAACCTGCACCGGTGTTGAAGATCACCACGCGGTCGGACGCCTTCAGATCGCCCGAGGCGATCAACTGATCGTAGGCAGCGGTGGCCGCTGCGCCCTCCGGTGACAGGAAGATGCCTTCGTTGGCCGCCCAGTCGCGCAACGACGCAAAGGTGTCTTCATCGGATACCGCCACAGCCTTGCCGCCCGAAGCGCGCAAAATATCCAGGATGATGTAGTCGCCATACGCCTTGGGCACGCGCAGGCCCGAGGCTGCCGTCTTCGGATCCGCCCACATCTGGCTGACCGCAGCACCTTCGTCAAAGGCCTTCACCACCGGCGCGCATCCGGACGACTGAATGGCGAACATGCGCGGCCGCTTGCCCGGCTTCACCCAACCCAGTTGCTCGAGCTCGTCGAACGCCTTCCACATGCCGATCAGGCCGACGCCGCCACCGGTGGGATAGAACACCGCATCGGGGTATTCCCAACCAAGCTGCTCGACCAGTTCGTAGCCCATGGTCTTCTTGCCTTCCACGCGGAACGGCTCCTTGAGCGTGGAAATATCGAACCAGCCCTCGCTCGCCTTGCGCTCGCCGACGATGCGCGCGCAGTCGGAAATCACGCCGTCGACCAGGGTCACTTTGGCGCCATAGGCGGTCGCTTCCACCAGGTTGGCGAGCGGCACATCGCGCGGCATGAAGATATGCGCTTCGATATCCGACGCGGCGGCATAGGCAGCCAGCGCACCAGCCGCGTTGCCGGCCGATGGAATGGCCAGTTTGCGCAGGCCATAGTGACGCGCCATGGTCACGGCCAGCGACAGCCCGCGCGCCTTGAACGAACCGGTGGGATTGGCGCCCTCCTCCTTCAGGAAAAGCGCATCGTGACGCTTGCTGCGCAGCATCGGCGTCCAACCTTCGCCCAGTGTCACGGGCGCCACCTCGGGCAGCACGGCGCGATAACGCCACATGCCTCGCCATGGCGTGCTCGCATCGCCGCCGCTCACCACATCGGCTGGCGAGCTACCGAGCAGTGGCGTGAGGTCGTATCGCACGTAGAGCGCGCCCGCAGGTTGTTCGGGACATTGCGTGCACAGCGTCTGCGGCACATCGGCCGGCAGTCGCGCATGGCAGCGGGAGCATTCGAGATAGGCAATGGCAGGCATAAGACCTCGCTAGGGATGGGCGATGTTCAGAGCAACGGTGTGGAGAAGGATCTTCATGGGCGATCGCTATCGGCGGGCGCATCAAGCTGCCCTTCCCACGACGCCACCACGCTGGCCGCCACGGAGTTGCCCACGATGTTCGTCGCCGAGCGCCCCATGTCCAGCACGTGATCGACCGCCAGCACCAGCGCGACGCCGGCGTCGGGCAGGTGAAAGTAGTGCAGCGTCACGGCAATCACCGCAATGGCGGCGCGCGGCACGCCGGCCAGCCCCTTGGTGGTGAGCATAAGCAGCCCGAACAGCGTGATCTGTTGCCCCACACTGAGTTCGACGCCATAAGCCTGTGCGATAAACAGGATGGCGAACGTGCAATACATCATCGCGCCATCGAGATTGAACGAGTATCCCAGCGGCAGCACGAAACTGGCGATGCGCCGCGGTATGCCGAACGCCACCAATTGCTCCAGCAGGCGCGGATACGCCGCTTCCGACGAGGACGTGGCAAACGCCAGCAGCACCGTCTGCCGGATGCTGGTCAGCAAACGCAGGCTGCGCGATCCGATGATCAGGCTTAACGCGGCCAGCAGCAGTACCCACAGAATAAGCAGCGCCAGGTAGAAGCCCGCCACGAAGCGCGCATACGTGCCCATGATGGCGATGCCGTGCAGGCAGATAGAACTGGCCAGCGCCGCGAAGATCGCCAGCGGCGCGACCTTCATCACATAGTCCGTGATCTTGAACATCACCGCGGCCAAAGAATCGACCAGCTCGACAAAGCCCTGCGCCTTGTCCTTCAGCGATGCCGCCGCCAGGCCAATCAGGAGCGAGAACACCACGATCTGCAGGATCTCGTTGTCCGCCATGGCTTCGACGAAGGAGCGAGGGATCAGGTGATTGATGAAGTCCCCCAGCGAAAAACTCGTGGCCACGCCTGCACTGCCGCTTGCCGCCGGCCATTGCGCAAAAGCGGGCATGGCATGCAACGCGGCACCCGGCTGCAGCCAGTGCGCCATCAGCAGGCCCACGGTGAGCGACACACAGGAGGCCGCGACGAACCAGGCCAATGTCTTGATGCCGATACGCCCGATCTCCGCCGCACCACCCATGCGCGCGACGGCGGATACCAGCGAGGCAAACACCAAAGGTGCGACGATCATCTTGATCAGCCGCAGAAAGACATCCGTGATGACAGAAAGGTCAGCAGCGATGGCGGTCGCCCGATCCGTCGTCAACGTGCGATTGCAAAGCCAGCCCACAAGCACGCCGAGCAGCGTAGCCACCACGAGGGACAGCGTGAATCCGTGCCGTCCTCGCGCCCGGGAGCTGCTTTGCTTATCGCCGGTCAATGCCATCCATCCTCACGTCGCGCGACATCCGCTCAGGATGCACGGCGGGCTTCACGCGGCGCTGCCAACGCAAGCAGCAGCAACACGATGGCGAGCACCACATAGGCGCCCGTGAACTGCCAGACCAGCTGGCTTGACGCCTCATCGAGTGTCCAGGGCACATAGATCCCGCCAGTCAGCTCCACCGAGTGAATGATGCCAAACAGGCTCAAGGCCGCGCCGGACAGCAGGATGCCGGCCGCGCGACGCGTTCGGCCATCGATCAGGGCCACCAGGAAACTCGCCCAGATCATCGAGGTGATGATGAAACCGTTGCCCAGCACGGTGATCACCGCCAGCTCGGAGATGCCGTGGCCATGCTCGGCGAACAGCGCGGCGTAGTGGTCGCTCGGCACATAGGTGGGATCGCTCAGCTTGATCGTCACCATGCGCGCAATGGCCGGGAAAAAGCTGAACACGACGGCCGCGGCATAGCGAACCGGCGTTGCCTCGAAAGCCTGCACGGTGATGCCGATCGCCACGAACACCAGGATCGGTGCCAGCACCGACAACGGCAGCAGTTCAACCAGGTTGGACAGGTAACCGAACACGCCGCCGAGACCGATCACCAGGCCCGTCAGCAGCGTGTAGCCGCTGCGTGCGCCCATCGCCTTGTACGACGGCTGGCCGATATAGGGCGTGGTCTGCGCGACACCGCCGCAGAAGCCTGCCACCAGCGTTGCCAAGGCTTCCACCAGCAGAATATCGCGCGTGCGGTAATCGTCGCCGGCGACGCGCGCGCTTTCCGTGACATTGATGCCACCCACCACCATCAGCAAGCCAAACGGCAGGATCAATGGCAGATAAGGCGTGGCTGCTGCGAGGCCTTTCATCCATTCCAGGGTCGGCAGCGGCAGCGCAAAACGCCACTGCCAGGCGACCGGCGCGTGATAGCCGCTACCCAGCCAGCCCAAGGGGCCCAGGCCGTAATACAGCAGTGCGGCAATCACGAACGCCACCAGCACACCAGGCAGCCCCAACGGCATGCGTGCACGCGCCACCAGCGCGTACAACACCACGCCCAGGCCGGCGAAGCCCACCACCGGCACCTTGAGTATCTCGATCAGCGGAAGAAAGCCCATCAGCACCAGCGCAATGCCTGCGATGGAACCAAGCAGACCCGCACGTGGCACATGCCGCTGCACCATGCCGCCGAAAAAGGACAGCACGAACTTCAGCACGCCCATGATCACCAGCGAGGCCATGCCCAGCTGCCAGGTGGCGATCGCCGCCGCGTGCTCATCGAGTCCACTCTGTTTGAATTGCAGGAACGCCGGACCAAGCACCAGCAAAGCCATGCCGATGCTGGTGGGCGCGTCCAGGCCCAGCGGCATGGCGGTGACGTCGTCGCGGCCCTCGCGCTTCGCCAGCCGGCGCGCCATCGCCGTATAGGCCAGGTTGCCCAGCAGCACGCCGAAGGTCGTGCCGGGGAACATGCGCAGAAACACGATATCGGCGGGGAACCCGAAGATCCCGATCAAGGCGGTGGCAAGAAAGGCCATGATCGACAGGTTGTCGACCACCAGTCCAAGAAAACCATTGATGTCGCCGGGTGAGAGCCAATGTTGCGAACGCATGCTGCTCATCTCAGAACGACACCTCGGCAGGCTGCGTCACCCGCAGCACGGACTGGTCACCCGTCAGCTGCTTCCAGGCAGCGCGTATGGCCTCCACCTTAGCTCGATTCTCCGCCGTATCGGGATAGTCGATCACCAGCATCTTGGAACGCAGGCGCTCCGGTGCAGTCTGCCCCTTGCCCTGCCACTGGCCATACACGTCGACCACGCTCAAGCCATCGGGGAACCGTGGCGTGACCTGCGCGTCGAGAAATTCCCGCCAGCGCTGCTCGCTGATGCCATGGCTTTCATCGCCGACGATGCCCAGACCGAAATACAACTTCGTATCCACCCACCCCTGCGTTTGGGCGGGATGCGCTGCGTCGCCATGCAAGGTGGCAGTCGCGGGAGCCACCGAGGCAACGCAACCGGATAGCAATCCGGCAGCAAGCACCGCCCACGCCAAACGCAAATGAAACATGGCTATTTCCTCATACCAATTTGGACATCTATACGGATAGAGCGTCAAAGCTCGCTGGTCTTCGCGCAGTATTGACAACATGACTTGCGCAATGCAACAAATAACCACCGGCCGCCTTGCGAGGTCGAGCCCACTGCCAGCTGTACCTGGGGATCAGGTTTGTCGAACATGATCGATTACATGCTTGAGAGCCCGCACGCGCCGCATGGCCTCGCCATGCGGCGATGTTGCCTGGCGTAATCGCTCGTCCGCGCCTCCCCGGCGCCAGTACTTATCAATCCATCCTGTCCTGCGTTCGCCCTCACCGCTCACGCGACGGACGGTTGCACCCCGAAGGAATTGCCATGTCGAACCGCCACGCCGCGCCGCCGCGCGTCCGCTTGCTCACTGCACTCGTCACCGCAACGCTGGCCGCGCCTTTGGCCCAGGCACAATCACAGTCCGCCGATGAGCAGCCCAAGACGCTGGGCCAGGTCGTGGTGACTGGCGTACGCGCCAGCAATCGCACGTCGCTGGATTCGCCCGTGCCGGTGGATGTATTGAGCGAGCAGGACTTGCGAAACGCCGGTGCAGTCAACGGCGAACTGGGCGCAGCGCTGGCCGTGCTGCTGCCTTCGTTCAATTTCCCGCGCCAGTCCAACTCAGGCGGATCGGACCATGTGCGTGCGGCCCAGCTGCGCGGACTATCGCCTGACGAAGTGCTCGTCCTGGTGAACGGCAAGCGCTTTCACACCTCGGCCCTGGTCAACACCGATACCAAGATCGGCAATGGCACGACGCCGGTCGACTTCAATGCCATCCCCATCAGCGCCATCAAGCGTGTCGAGGTGCTGCGCGATGGCGCCGGTGCGCAATATGGCTCCGACGCGATTGCCGGCGTCATCAACATCATCCTCAAGGATGCGCCCAGCGGTGGCGAAGTCACGGCCGATTACGGCGCCTACCATACGCATTTCCGGCCCACCAATCGCGAGATCACCGATGGTCAGGGCGGCTATGCGGCCGCGGATTTCGGCACCACGCTGGCTGGCAGCGGCTATCTTCATGCGGGCGTGGAGACCAGTCACCATGCCGGCACCAATCGCGCCGGCTACGACACCGTGCCCGACTTCATTGCCGATCCCACGCCGGCCAACCTCGCCCTGCGCGGGCACCGCAACTACGCCGCCGGCGATCCGCCCAACGAGAGTTACAACGGCTGGTTCAACGGCGAGCTGCCGCTGAACGAACACGCCAGCCTGTATGCCTTCGGTACGTATACGCAGCGCCGCACCATCGGCGACAACTATTTCCGCTATCCCGACAGCAATGCGAACGTGCCTGCCATCTATCCGGATGGTTACCTGCCGCAGTCCATCGGCCACAACCGCGATGCACAAACCGCCGGCGGCGTACGCGGCACATTGGGCGAGTGGAATTACGACGGCAGCCTCAACTGGGGCAGGAACGCGTTCGACTACGATCTGCGCGATTCGCTCAACGCCTCGCTCGGTGCAGCGAGCCCCACTTACTTCCATATCGGCAGCTACGCGTTCAATCAGAGCACGGCCAATCTGGACGCCAACCGCCAGTACGACGTGGCTGGCAGGATTGTCACGCTCGCCGTCGGCGGCGAGTATCGCTATGAAACCTTCCGCACCGGCGCGGGAGATCCGGCGTCCTACGCCGTCGGACCGATCGACGCACCTGCCGGAGCGCAGGCTGGCGGCGGCCTGCAGCCGCAGGACGCGGCGGATCTCTCACGGCGCGTGCAGGCGGCCTATGCCGAGGTTTCCAGCGACATCACCGACACCTTCTTCGCCGACGCGGCGGGCCGCCATGAACACTACAGCGACTTCGGCGGCAACTGGAGCGGCAAGCTCAGTGCGCGCTGGGAGTTTGCGCCTGGGTTTGCCTTGCGCGGCGCAGCGTCCAACAATCTGCGCGCACCATCGCTGAGCCAGATCGGCTACGAGGCCACCACGACGGGTTACGGCGCAGATGGCAAGCTGGTGACGGGGCGCATTCTGTCGGTCAACAATCCCTTGGCACGCGATCTTGGCGCGCAACCGCTGAAGCCGGAGAAATCGCGCAACTTCAGCATCGGCATCACCGGTCAACTCGGCAGCGCCTTTGACTTCTCCCTCGATGCTTATCAGATCGCCATCGACCATCGCGTCACCTTGTCCGAGACCATCGACAACGACGGGCTGGAGCAATACATCCAGCAGAATTTCGGCGTGGCCGGCGTGCAGAGCGTGCAGTTCTTCACCAATGCCGTGAATACCATCACGCGTGGCGCGGAATTGGTCGGCAACTATCGCACCGAGGTCGCCAACGGCAACCTGCTGCTCACCCTGGCCTATAGCCACAACAACACGCAGGTCCGAAGTGTCGAAGCTACCCCGCCAGCACTGATCGCGGCCGGCGCCGACAACGTGCTGTTCGGCGTGGAAGCGCGCAACACCTTGACAGATGCAGCGCCGCGCCAGCGCGGAAGCTTCACCGCCAAATGGGACAACAAACAGTGGGGCCTGCTCGGCCGCGTCACCCGTCAAGGCGCCACCACGCGCGTATTCGATTTTGGCGACGGCTATATCCCCACCCAGACCTATGCGCCCCGCTTCCAGCTGGACCTGGAAGTGGAGTACCGCGCCACCGACCACCTCAGCTTTGCGCTCGGCGGCGACAACGTCACCAACCAGTACCCCACCCGCTCCAACAGCGACATCAACTACGGCGGCAATTTCCCGTACGACGTGATCTCGCCGATCGGCAGCAATGGCGCCTACTGGTATGGGCGGGTGCGTTACACGTTCTAGCCAAGAGGGCGCTCAGGCGATGCCTGCGGCATGGAGGCGGATATTTACTCGAATGATGAGGTGGCCAGATCGCCCGTCTTCATGCCTGAAAGACCTTGCCGCAGGGCTCGCACGTCTTTGGCGCCATTCATGTCGCTGAATTGCCGCTGCGCTTCGCGCCATAGCGGCGCCGCTTGTTCGAACAGATCCTTGCCATCCGGGGTGAGCTCAACGAGACGGCTGCGACCGTCCGTCGGCGACGGTCGGAGCCGGACGAAACCGTCCCGCTCCAACACGCCAACCATTTTTCCCATCGCCGTTCGCTCGGTATCGAGACGCTCGGCAAGGTCGTTGATCGAGACGCCCTGCTCCTGGTTCAGCGCTGCCAATATCAGGAACTGCGTGATACGCAGACCGGTGGGCTGCAAGTGGCTGTCATACAGGCGCGAGATCTGCCGGGCAGCCTTCCGCATCGCAAAACAGTGGCATTGATCGACGCCGATGGGCGACCTGGCTGGCGACATCTCGACTCTCCTCAACCCTCGTGTAACGCGGACATCAGGCAAATGCAGCGCGATGCTGTTCGATAAAGGCCGGCACCGACAGCGCGGGCGTACCCGTGATCTTCTCGACTACATCATTGGTGCCCTGGAAGATGCCTTCCCGGTAATGCTGGGCCACTTCCACCAGGTGCTGGACCAGGAACGGAGGGAACTTATACACGTTTTCCATCTTGTGCCTGAATTCGTCGATCGAGGTCGGTGCATAGTCGATGCGTGCGCCGAGCACCTCGCTCATGGCCGCAGCGATCTCGCTGTGATTCATTTCGACGGGGCCGTGCAGGGTGTAGATCTTGCCCTCGTGCCCGGCGGGGTTGGCCAGGATATGCGCGATCACCCGCCCCTGATCGCCCGAGCCGATCGGCGCATGACGTCCATCCGCAAACGGAAACTCGATCTTTTTCCGGGCCCAGATCTCATGCGCAAAGTGCGGGTAGATCAGCCAGTCGGCAAAAAACGTAGGACGCAAATGCGTGGTGGGCACGCCGGACCAATCGAACACGCGCTCGGAGATCCAGTGGTCCTGGGCCGCATGGCTGGAGGACTCGCGGCGCGCGGAAATCTGCGACATATTGACGATGGCCGTGACGCCCGCCTCTTTCGCGGCCTGCGCCACATAGGCAGCGGCCTCGACGATACCCGGCGCGATCGGGTGCAGGAAATAGGCAGAGCTGACGCCTTCCATCGCCGCGCGAATCTGGTCGATATCGGTGAAATCGCCGATGGCGGTCTCCACGCCTCGAGCCCTTAGGGCTGCCGCTCTCTCGTCGTCCGAACGCACGTAGGCACGTACCCGCTGGCCCATTTTCAGCAGTTCGTCGATGGCGGCACCGCCGGTGCGGCCCGTCGCGCCACTTACAAGAATGCTTGCTTCGCTCATGACCTGGTTCTCTCGAATAATACGGGCATATGCTCTTATATCCAAAATAAGGGTGTATGCTCGTAGTTGCAAGGGATCCACCAGCCTTGACGCAATCGGATGTCGTCTCAGGTGCGGTGCCAGGATTCGGTGGGCTCGTCGACCGGACACAGGCATTCCAGTCGAAGCTCCTGCGGCCCCGGTGCCCGCGGCGTTCCCACGGTTGTCACCAGGGAGAAGTAGCTGAGTCTTAGTTCGCCATCGAGAAAAGTAAGCGGAACCACCGGCAACTCCGCGGCATCGCCGTCAACGGCGCCTTCGTCGACGTCGGGATAAGCGCGCAAAGCGGCGATGAG
Organism: Dyella sp. 2YAF14; assembly: GCF_052114725.1. Taxonomy (NCBI): domain Bacteria; kingdom Pseudomonadati; phylum Pseudomonadota; class Gammaproteobacteria; order Lysobacterales; family Rhodanobacteraceae; genus Dyella; species Dyella sp. 2YAF14. The sequence continues at coordinate 244,634 of NZ_JBFRFH010000003.1, forward strand.
TTCGTGCAGCCGGTCGTCGATGAGGCCTCCCACGGCTTCGCGCCGCACGCGCTGGAACATCGCCCGCGAGAACGCGGGCCAATCCCCAACAAAGGGACGCAATCCCTGCGGGTCGAACAGCAAGTGCAGCACATTGCGCGGGCGCGGCCAGCGATCGAGATCGATGAAACGGCCGAAGAGCTGTCGCACGGCGTCGTTCGCCATCACCACATTCCAATAGCGATCCATCACCAGGGCCGGATAGGGCTCGTGTTGCGCCAGCATGCGTTCGAGCGCCCGCTGGACGGTCGACAAAGACCGGGCGTCCCACGCGTCATCCTGATACTGCGGCGCATAGCCGGCCGCAAGCAGCAGCTGGTTGCGTTCTCGAAAAGGCATGTCCAAACCGTCGGCCACCGCCATCAACGTGTGCCGGCTCGGCGAGCTGCGGCCGCTCTCGATATAGCTGAGGTGGCGCTGGGAGATTCCCGTATCGAACGACAACTCCTCCTGGCTCTTGTTGCGCATGCCGCGCCACGCTTTCAACAGTCTGCCCAATTCACCCGTGGTTGAAAGGCTTGCCTTGATCACGTTCGATTCCTCGCTGGCGATGGCTGCTCTCCTGTGTCACGGGAGTTGGCCTGCCAACAGTGTACCGATGCCGTGCCGGCGGCCTTATAACCTCCGAGGTTATTGAGATGCCGTAGCACCCTGCTCACACTCCTCTTCACCGATCCACCGATGCGCACGGAACGGGTCGGCTTTCTCAGGTCCAGGAGACACGTATGAGCAAGAACCAGGGCAAATTCAGCGAATTTGTGTTCAGTGCGCAGGAAGGTTTCAACGAGCCGGCAATGCGCGAAGCTTTCTCGCATGCGGTGCCACTGAAGACGGTGGTGATCTATTGCCTCGATCCCCGCGTCACCGGGATTCCCGCCGCTGTTGCCAGGCATTTGGGGGACGAGGTTTACCCCGGTGACGTGATCCTGGATGCCGCGGGGAACCGCGTCGGCTCCACCACCACCCTGGCTGCGGTCAGTGTGGCCGCCGGCCGGGCCATCGATGCATTGCGTTCGGTTTCCATCCTCCAGCACCTGTTCGGCATCAAGCGCGTGGTGGTGGTTCATCACTCCAACTGCGGCGCTACCTCGTACTCGGCCGAAGGCATCGTCGACGCCTTCCGGCATGAACACGGCGCGGATATCTCGCACGCTTACGAGACTCAGAGCGTGTGCATCGACGACTTTGAAGCATCCCTCAAGCATGACGTCGGCGTACTCCGGGCCAGTCCGGGTACGCCGAGCCACGTCGATATCTTTGGCTACTTCTACAACACCGACACCGGTGAGATCACCGAGGTCGTGCGGGACATCCACCAAGCCGTGGCAGCCTGAGTAAAACAGGGATGGAGGTCGTCAGTTGAGGATAACTACCTCCGTCCCCTTTCTACGATGATGCGAACCTTGATGCGTAGCGCGCAAGCTCCGCCGCCATCGTCAATCCCACCGGACGCGCTCCCACCACCAATACCTGTGTGTTCATCACTCGCTACTCCGATCGTCATCTCAGTGCATGAAGGGCCTTTCAAAGGCGAAGGCAGCGTCAGCCGCGGAAGAAATCGCCCGCCTCGAAGCCATATTAGTCGCTTGATTAATCTATTAATCGTTCGATTAATTATTGCAGGCAAAGCCCCGTGCAAGGCGGGCTGCCAGGATGTCGCAGCCCGCTCAGGCCAGGTGGCAACCTGGATCTCGCCTCGCGTCGAGAGCGCTTGCTGAGCGGCGATTCATTGGATCAACGCGCCGGGCAAACAGAGAAAAGGACTGACCGAATGCGCAAGCCCGCCGATCGCTCACGCCCCCGGCGCCAGCATCCCGGCGATGGCGAGCACGATGCCAAGCAGCCCGACGAGGCGACTGCTGAGGCCGCTGCCTCCCGCAGGCATGGCGCGAAACGCCTGGTAGATCTGGGGAAGGGTCGCGCTGCTCCTGATGTTGGGAAGCAGGCCAAACGCCTCGTACCAAGCCGAACAAAGCAGTGAGCAGGCGAACAAATAGGATCGGGGCGGATCGAAATGCAGCAGGCACCAAGGGGCGAGCACGAGCGCGATCATCGCGCCCCGCAACTTGTTCCATGCAAATCCGTTTGTCTGGCCCATCGCACGCCCCTTCCCTCTGCAGCCCGTCCATGGTGTGGCGTGCGCCACGATCAGTGCAAGTCCTCGACATCCCAGCGATCCGTGGATGCATTGACTTCGATACGAACACGCACGTCCGCGCGCTCAGTGCGCTCGGCAGCCATCTCCCGCGCCAGCGTAGCGAACTGCTCCTGCAAGGGTGTCGGCCGCCAGTCGCTGCGGCGAGTCATCGCGATGCGCCGACGCAGGACGCCGCCCTCGATGGGGATTTCAGTCAGCGCGCCAGCCTGGCGCTCGAACATGAACTGGTCCAGCGACATCAGGCTCAACCAGTCGCCTTTGAGCATGAGCCCGCGCGTCACCAGGACGGAGCTGCATTCGATGCGCGGCGTCGGCGGCTCGATGCCGTTGACGCGAAACAGCGTTTCCCAGTTGCGCCGCATCGGCACGCCGGGTGCCGGCACGGCCCAGGGATAGGCGAGCAAGTCGTCGATCGCCACCCGTTCTTGCTGTCGCAGCGGATGGGCGCTGTTGCCGACGATGAAGAGCTCGTCATCGAACAAGCCCTCCTGTTCTACGTCGTTGGCCGGCGCAGGATGGCGCATGGCGCCGCCGATCATCAGGTCGATATCGCCATGGCGCAACGAGGTGAGCAGCTCGCCATACGGCGCCTCGCGCACATCCACCGAGGCAGACGGATGTTCTTGCGCGAATCGCGCGAGCAAGTCCGGCAGAAACACCGCGCGCGCCATCGGCAAGGTGCCGATGCTGATGCGGCCGCCGCCGTATTTGCCGGCCGCGATTTCATCGACGCCGGTGCGCAGCTCCGCCAACATCAGGCGAACGAAGCGCACGAATCGACTGGCCAGGTCGGTGGGCCGCACGACGCGTCCTGCTCGCACCAGCAATTCCGAGCCCAGCGCATCCTGCAGCTCGCGCACGGCGCGATACACCGCCGGCTGCGATAGCGCGATCTGTTCTGCAGCGGTGGCGTAGCTGCTGCATTGAACGACGGCCACCAGGGCGCGCAGCTGGACCATGCTGATGCGTCGCTCGATCTGGTTCAGCGGCGCCAGACGCGCCGAGCGGCGCACCAGGCGCACGCCGTGAGTCAGATAGCGCAACGCGCGTTCCACGCGAATGATCCAGGCCCGTCCACTGATGGTCGGGCGCGTGCCGTCGACCTGCCGTTCGAACAAACGGATTTCGAGATTGCGCTCCAGCTTGCCCACGGCCTGCGTCAGCGCCGGTTGCGAAAGACTGACCTGCTCAGCCGCCACGCTCATGCTGCCGGCGCGTGCAATCACGCTCAGTGCATCGAGGTGGCGAAGATTGAGGGAGTAAATCTTATCCATGCGCAATCAATAGTATTTACTTATGTGTCAATAATAAAACGAATTTGGCAACACCAGTGTTTCGGCGCAGATTCCGCTCACGACCGGAGAGCGAAAAAACTCTCTCGTAACAATCGATATCAATCTCGAAAGTCGCGCCAGCGTTTTTCAATGACGCAACGCAGCATCAAAAGGCGCCGATCCCCCCACTTTCGCTGATCTATCCAATGTTGCGACGCAAGAAAGAAACGCCCTTCCCCGCGAACGCCGATAGTGAACTGACTGCGCCCATGAAGATCATCGATTCCCACCTGCACGCCATCGCCTCCGACACGACCACCTACCCGAAAAACCCGATCGGCGGCCATCAGTCCGAGTGGTCGCAGCAGCGTCCCGTCGATGCAGCAGGCGTGATCAAGGCGATGGACGCCGCGGGCATTGCCAAGGCCGTGGTGGTGCAGGCGTCCACTGTGTACGGGCACGACAACCGCTATGTCGTCGATACGGTGCGCGCTCATCCCGATCGACTGACCGGGGTGTATTCAATCGATGCGCTGGCGCCCGATGCGGTCGAGCGGATCGATCATTGGGAAGCACAGGGCCTGCACGGTTTTCGCCTGTTCACCACCGGCACCACCATGCCCGGTCAGTCCGATTGGCTGGGCCACAAGGATTCCTATCCGGCGTGGGCGCATGCAGAACGCAAAGGCATTCCTGTCTGCCTGCAGATGACCATGCAAGGCCTGCCGACGCTGCGCACGTTGCTGGAGCATTTCCCTGGTGTGCGCGTGCTGCTCGATCATTGCGCCCGCCCGGACCTGGACGATGGCGTGCCGTACAAAGCGGCGCAGATGCTGTTTGAGATGGCCCAGTTCGACGGCGTGCATCTGAAGCTGACCAATCGCACGCTGGCGGCGGCAGCCAAAGGCCTCTCCCACCCCATCGATTTCCTCGAAAAGCTGGTGAGCACGTTTGGCGCCGAGCGCATTGCCTGGGGCTCCAACTTCCCCGCTGCGGAGGGCTCGCTGCATGAACTGGCGACGACGGCGCGCGATGTGCTGTCCAGCCTGCCGCCGCCGATGCAGGCGATGATCTTCGGCGGCACGGTCCAGCGCATCTATCCGGCGCTGGCGGGAGTATCGGCATGAGTCAGCCGGCCCATCTGCAGACCGTGTTGAAGACCACGGCCCTGACCACACCTCTGAAGAACGGCACGCTCAAGAGTGACCACGTGGTGCTCGACTTCACCGAGATCAGCCCGATCCACAAGGCGTTTGCGCCGATGGTGCGCGAGGCGGCGTTCGACATCTCGGAGCTGGCCATCGTCACGGCGCTGCAGGCGATTGCCTATCAGCGCCCGGTAGTGTTGCTGCCCGTGGTGGTTGCCTCGCGTTTTCAGCGCGGCTGCCTGGTTTCCTATCGCCCGCATGGCGAGCTCAAGCCTGAACAACTGCGCGGCAAGCGCGTCGGCGTGCGTTCGTATACGCAGACCACGGGCATGTGGGTGCGCGCGCACCTGGTCGAGGATGCCGGGCTTGCAACTTCTGACATCCATTGGGTCACCCACGATCCGGCACATGTCACGCAGTATCAGGACCCGCCGTTCGTGGAACACCCTGCCCATGGCAAGGACTTGCTGGCCATGCTGCACGATGGCGACATCGACGCGGCGATCTTCGGCAATGATCTTCCCGAGGGCGACGACTATGTACCGGTGATCGCCGATGCCAAGGCCAAGGACCTGGCCTGGGCGCAGCTGCACGGCTTTGTGCCGATCAACCATGTGGTCGCGGCCAGTGCCGAGACCTGCCGGCGCGAGCCGGACGCCGTGCGCGCCGCTTATGCCCTGCTGGTGGAGGCCGAAGGCCGGCAGCAGGTGTCCGCCGCAGGTCCGCGCAAGACGTTGTCTGGCTTTGATGCCTTGTCCGGTCCCCTGGATTGGATCATCGACGCCTGCTTGGAACAGGCACTGCTACCGCGCAAGCTTGGCCTCGACGAGGTGCTGGGTCCCGCGCACGCTTTGCTCGAAGGCAAGTCGGCCTGACATTGCGCCATAGCGCCAACGCGATCCCTTACCAGAGTTCAGTTTCCAGATGACCCGACCGGTGAACCTCCAAACCCATCTGACGTCGCAGCGGCACCCGCTCTATCGCGACCTGACCTTCCAGGTGGTGGTGGGCATCGTGCTCGGCGTGCTGGTCGGTGTGGTATGGCCGAACATCGGTGCCGCGCTGAAGCCGCTGGGCGATATCTTCATCCGCCTGATCCAGATGGTGGTGGGGCTGATCATCTTCTGCACGGTCACGCACGGCATCGCCAGCGTGCGCGACATGGGCAAGGTGGGTCGCATCGCGCTCAAGGCGATGGTGTATTTCGAACTGGTCACCAGCGTGGCGCTGGTGATCGGCCTGGTCGCGGTCAATGTACTCAAGCCCGGCGTGGGCATGCATGTCGACCTCGCCACGCTCAAGCAGGGAATGGATGCGACGGACCACGTCGCAACCGCACCCCAGGGCTTTGGCGACTTTCTTACGAATCTCGTGCCGACCTCGGCGCTGGGCGCATTCAGTCGCGGCGATATCCTGCAGGTGCTGCTGTTTTCCGTGCTGTTTGCCTGCGGCCTGGCCAGCCTTGGTGAAAAAGCGCAGCCGGTGCTGCGCGTGGTCGATGCCACCCAGCTCGCATTGTTCTGGATCATCCGCCAGGTGATGAAGATTGCGCCGATCGCGGCATTTGGCGCGATCGCCTTCACCACCGCCAAGTTCGGCGCCGCCAGCTTGTTGCCGCTGGCGAAACTGGTGGGCGTGTTCGCGCTGACCTGCGCGGCCTTCCTGCTGCTGGTGCTCGCACCGATTTCGTACGTGTGCGGCTTCAGCCTGCTCAAGCTGATGCGCTATATCCGCGAGGAGCTGGTGCTCGTGCTTGGCACCAGTTCCTCGGAAAGCGTGTTTCCGCAGCTGACTGAAAAGCTGACCCGTCTTGGCGTGAACGAATCGGTGGTCGGCATGGTGCTGCCCACGGCCTATAGCTTCAACCATGACGGCACCTGCCTCTACTTTGCGGCAGTCACGGTGTTTCTGGCGCAGGCCACCGACACCGCGCTGGGCTGGCAGGGGCAGCTGGGCCTGCTGTTGATTTTGCTGGTCACCTCAAAGGGCGGCGCGGGCGTATCGGGCTCGGCCATCGCGGTCCTGACCATGACGCTGGCGGCGACCAAGACCATACCCGTCAGCAGCGTCGCCTTGATTCTTGGTGTTCATCGCATTCTGTCGGCGGGCTTTGTGTTCGTGAACATCGTCGGCAATTGCGTGGCCACCGTAGTGGTTGGCCGCTGGGAACAGGCAGTCGATCGCGAACAGTTACAAAAAGAACTACACGCGGGTTAACAGGACGTCGGCCTTCAAAACAACATGTGTCTCGCGGCACCTGACGGCGCCGCGGCGGGGAGGAGTTTGTCAATGAAAAGGTCGATGACACGTCAATCGCTGTATCTTGGTCTGCTCGCCGCCTTGCTGATGCCTGCCGCTCATGCGCAGGACACGCAGGCAACGGCGGACAGCGGACCGGGCGCCAACTGGGCCGACGGCTATGCAGCCGCGCAGGCCGATGCGCAGCCAGGCGCCGTCGCTCCGGCCGACACGCTCGCTCCCGCACAGCCGCCTGCGCGTGAGCCAGGCCTGCCTCGCGCGGCATGGGTGCAGAACCTGATCGACGACGGCGTCAACATCCGCGCCAGCCTGGTGGATCAATTCGCCAAGAACACCACCGGCGGCGTCGCCCAGGGCAGCCATAACGTGGGCCAGTTCTACGTCGGCGCAGATCTCGATCTGGGCAAGATCTGGGGATGGACGGGGTCCACCTTCCACTTCACCGTCTATCGCGACTACGGCCTGAGCCTCAACGCGCTGGTCACCGGCACCTATACCAAGCAGCAATACATCTACAAAAACCCCTATACGCGCTGGCATCTGGGCTTGTTCTCGTACGAGTACAAAGGCCTGGACGACAGGCTGGATATCCAGGTCGGCCGCCTGGGCAGTACGACGTACTTCGGCCACCTGGTGGTGAACTGCCAGTTCACCTCCGCCAACACCTGCGGCGAGCCGCGCATGCTGGTTTCCGAAACCGGCCTCAGCCTGCTGCCGTCGGCGACCTGGGGCGGCAACGTGAAGTACAAGACCACCGAGAACACTTACGTCGACGTCGGTGCGTTCGAAGTCAATCCCACCGTGCAACCCAGCAATGGTCTGAACTGGGGCATCGAACATGCCACCGGTTACACCGTGCCGGTGGAATTCGGCTGGGTGAAGAATGATCCGCGCACGGAGCAGTTTCCGTTCGAGCTGAAGGGCGGCGCTTATGTGAGCACCGCTCCCCTGACCGACATCGACATGAACACGCGCGGCCAGCCGCTGGGCATCAAGGGCGGCACCGCTGCCACCGATAACCACGTGCGCGACGGCATCTACCTGATGGGCGACAAGGTGATCTGGCGTCCGGATCCGAGTTCGCCGCGCAGCTTCAACGTGTTCGGCGGCTGGGTGCAGCAGCTGGAGCAGCAGGAAATCATGCGCCAGCAGATCTATGCCGGCTTTGTGATGACCGGGCCGTTCGCCTCGCGTCCGTACGACACGCTCGGCCTCAACATCTCGGAGTTTGAGTTGACCACGGCCGAGCGCGACTTTCTTGCCGAGGAGCGCGCCAAGCTCGGCGGCAGCGGCTGGAACGCCCGCCACCAGACGGCTGCCGACCTGACCTACAGCTACCACATCGTCAAGGGCCTGGAGCTGATGCCGAGCGTGCAGTACATCGTGCACCCGGACAACTCCGCCATTCCGAAAACCGCGGTGTTGCCGAAGAACCTGCTGGTCTATGCCATCGGCCTGCGCATGGACATCGGCGTACTGATGGGCTTCAAGCCTGCCGCCGCCAACGATTGATGTTCGAAAGAGGATGAGACATGTCTGTCGTAGTAACCCACATCGAACGTGCCGACGCCAACGTCATTGACGGCCTGGCCAAGGTCGGCGTCGCCACCGCACACGAAGCACAGGGCCGCAGCGGCCTGATGCACTCCAGCCTGCGCCCCATCTACGGCGGTGCACGCATCGCCGGCTCGGCGGTCACGGTGCTGATGCCGCCCGGCGACAACTGGATGATGCATGTGGCGATCGAACAGTTGCGCGAAGGCGATCTACTGATTGCCGCCACCACCAGCCCCTGCGAAGACGGCTATTTCGGCGACCTGCTGGCCACCTCGGCCAAGGCGCGCGGCTGCCGGGGCCTGATCATCGATGCGGGCGTGCGCGACGTGCGCGATCTCACTGCCATGGGTTTCCCGGTGTGGAGCCGGGCCATCCATGCACAGGGCACGGTCAAGGAAACCCTGGGCTCGGTCAACGTGCCGGTGGTCTGCGGCGGCGCCCTGGTCAACCCAGGCGATGTGGTGATTGCCGACGACGATGGCGTCTGCGTCGTGCCACGAGCCAGCGCCGCACGGATACTGGAACAAGCGAAGGAGCGCGAGGCGCGCGAAGAAGCGAAGCGCGCGCGCCTGGCTGCAGGCGAACTGGGCCTGGATATCTACGACATGCGCGAGCGCCTGGCCAGCAAGGGCCTCACCTATGTCTGAAACAACGCGCCCCCTGATCATCGATTGCCACGGTCACTACACCACCGCGCCAAAGGGCCACGATGCGTTCCGCGACGCACAGCTGAAGCACTTTGCCGATCCGTCGCAACCCGTGCCGGCCTACCCCGCCATCTCCGATGACGAGATTCGCGAGAGCATCGAGACCAACCAGCTGCGCCTGCTGCGCGAGCGCGGCCTGGACATGACCATCTTCTCGCCACGCGCCAGCACCATGGCCCACCATCAGGGCGACGAGGCTGTCAGCCAGGTGTGGACGAGCCATTGCAATGACTTGATTGCGCGCGTCGTCGGGCTCTATCCGGAGACCTTCATCGGCGTATGCCAGCTGCCGCAGTCACCCGGCGTCACCATCAGGCATTCGATCGCCGAGCTGGAACGCTGCGTCAACGAACTGGGCTTCGTGGGCTGCAACCTCAATCCCGATCCATCCGGTGGTCATTGGAACGGGCCGCCGCTGACCGATCGTGCCTGGTATCCGTTCTTCGAGAAGATGGTGGAGCTGGACGTGCCGGCCATGGTTCATGTGTCGGGCAGCTGCAACGCGAACTTCCACGCCACCGGCGCGCACTACATCAACGCCGATACCACGGCCTTCATGCAATTCCTGCAGGGCGACCTGTTCAACGATTTTCCCAGCCTGCGTTTCGTGATCCCCCATGGCGGCGGCGCGGTGCCGTACCACTGGGGCCGCTACCGCGGCCTGGCCGACATGTTGAACAAGCCACCACTGAGCGAGCACGTGATGAAGAACGTGTACTTCGATACCTGCGTATATCACCAGCCCGGGATCGATCTGCTGTTCAAGGTGATCGACGTCAAGAACATCTTGTTCGGCTCGGAGATGGTGGGCGCCGTGCGCGGCATCGATCCCACCACGGGCCATTATTTCGACGACACCCGCCGCTATATCGAAGCGGCGAACCTCTCTGCCGAAGAGCGGCACCAGGTGTACGAAGGCAATGTCCGTCGCGTTTATCCGCGGCTGGACGCGCAGCTCAAAGCACGCGGCAAGTAAGCCGCCCAGGCGCCAAACGCGCCGACGATCAGCCCCGCACCTGCCAGCTCTCCAGCAGGGTGCGAGTCTGCTCCATCACCGTCGCCTTGAGCATGGCGCCCTTGGTGGCGTCGATCTCCTTCCACCCCAGGGCGTCCAGGCAGGCGCCCGGAGGATGGAAGAACGGCAGGATCTGGCCCTTGAGGGTGAGCAGGCGTATCCGCGTGATCGGATCGCGGGTAGTCGTGCCGGTGATACGCGCCAGCAAGCTCAGGCGCAGCTTGTTCAACGGCTGCTTGAGCCGCCGCTCCAACAGTTGTGAGGCCACCAGCGGCTCATCGCCCGCCACCTCGCGCACCATGAACAGGCGCCGCTTGGATGCCTGGCTGTCGGTCAGCACCATGTCCAGCACCACCTCGTGGATGCCAAGGAAGGCGTCGATCAGCTCAGCCGCACTGGCCTCGCCTTTCAAAATGCCTGCCGCCTGTCGCATGGCAGGCTCGAATCGGCCACGGATGTCATCGGCGATGAACTGGGCGCAGGCCCGGTAAACCCCTTCCTTGTTCTCGAAGTAGTACTGCAGCGCCGGCGCATTGACGCCGGCCGCCGCCGCGATATCGCGGGTGGATGCGCCCGCGTAGCCATGCTCGCCGAACAAGGCCACGGCCGCGTCGATGATGCGCTGGCGCGTTTCATCGCCGCGCGCATAGCCTCCGGCCGACGAGTGCCGAGGACGCTTGGATGGGCTCATGCACGGTTCTCCTGCTTGCTCCTGCCAAATATAACATTTGACAAAGTTATTCCAATCGGAATAAATCTTCCAGCTGGAATATATTGGACACGCCCTCATGCCCGCCCCCTCCGGCTCCACGCCCGGCGAAGTAAAGAAAGATCCCACCGTCCCCAGCTCGCGCCGCTCCAAAGCGGGCAAGATTCTGCTGCCCGTCGCCATCGTCCTGGCCGTCATGGGGGTGCTGGCCCTGGGCTACTGGTGGGTGGTCGGCCGCTATATGCAGAGCACCGACGATGCCTACCTGCGCGCCGACAGCATGACCGTGGCGCCCAAAGTCAGCGGCTATGTCACCGATGTCTACGTGGGCGACAACGCCACGGTGAAGGCCGGTGATCCACTGGTGCGCCTGGATGGACGCCAGTACCGCGCGGCGCTCGACCAGGCCCAGGCCACGGTCGATGCGCGCCAGGCGGATATCCAGCGGGCGCAGGCCGCCATCCTGCAGCAGCGCGCCGCGATCGAGCAGGCCAGGGCCCAGCAGCTGACCGCCCAGATCAGCAGCAGCCACGCCGACGACGAAGTGCGCCGCTACGGCCCGCTGGCCACCACCGGCGCCGAGAGCAGCGACCAACTGTCCGTGCTCACCAGCAACCGCGACCAGGCCAGGGCGACCCTGGCGGCCGACACCGCTGCGCTCGACCAGGCACAGGCAAAGATCGCCGATCTCAACGCACAGATCGCCCAGGCTCGCGCGCAACTCGAAGCCGCCCAGGCCTCGGCGCGGCAATCGAAGCTCGACCTCGACGACACCTTGATCCGCAGCTCGCTGCCCGGGCGCGTGGGTGATCGCACGGTGCGCGTGGGTCAGTACGCGCAGCCCGGCACGCGGATGATGACGGTGGTGCCGATCGAAGGCGTTTATCTCACCGCCAATTTCAAGGAGACGCAGATCGGCCAGATGCGCCCGGGCCAGCACGCCAGCGTGCGAGTCGATGCGCTGCCCGATACCGAGCTGCAAGGCGTGGTCGAGAGCTTTGCACCCGGCACCGGCGCGGAATTCGCCCTGCTGCCGCCCGAGAACGCCACCGGCAACTTCACCAAGATCGTGCAGCGCGTGCCGGTACGCATCCGCCTGGAAGCCGACGAGCAAACCCGCAAGCTGCTGGTGCCGGGCTTGTCGGTGACGGTGAAGGTGGACACGCGTCAGGCGCACGAGGACGGCAAGGTCGCATCCGCAGAACGCCGTCATGGCTGAGGCAGCCGCCCAGCCTGCCGCGCATCCTGAGCGTGCCAGCGTCGCGGACTGGATTGCCGTTGCGGCCGGCTCGCTGGGCGCGTTGATGGCGACGCTGGACATCTCCATCACCAACTCGGCCCTGCCGCAGATTCAGGGTGAAATCGGCGCCACTGGCACCGAAGGCACCTGGATCTCCACCGGTTACCTGATGTCGGAGATCGTGATCATCCCGCTCGCCGCGTGGCTGACCCGTGTGTTCGGCTTGCGCAATTTCCTGCTCGGCTGCGCTGTGCTGTTCATCCTGTTTTCGATGATGTGCGGCATCTCGACCACGCTGATGGCGATGATCATCGGCCGCATCGGCCAGGGCCTCACCGGCGGCGCGATGATCCCCACGGCGCAAACCATCATCCGCAGCCGCCTGCCGATGTCGCAGCTGCCGATCGGCATGACCGCGTTCGGCCTGATCGTCTTGCTCGGTCCGCTGCTGGGCCCGGTGCTGGGCGGCTGGTTGACGGAAAACATCAGCTGGAGCTGGTGCTTCTTCATCAACCTGCCGGTGTGCATCGGCCTGATCGTTCTGCTGCTCGTCGGTTTGCCTTCGGACAAGCCGCACTGGGAGGCCTTGCGAAAAGCCGATTGGCTGGGCGTGTTCGGATTGGCGATCGGACTGAGCTCGCTGACCGTGGTACTGGAAGAAGGCCAGCGCGAGCGCTGGTTCGAGTCCAGCATGATCATCTGGCTCAGCCTGCTGTCGTTTGCCGGCATGGTCTTAATCGCGATATCGCAGTTCACGGCCGCCAAGCCGGTGATGCGCCTGAGCCTGCTGAAGAACCCGCGCTACGCCAGCGTGATCTTTATCGTGCTGGTGGTGGGAGCGGCCTTGTACGGCGTGATCTATGTGATTCCGCAATTCCTTGGCCTGATCGCGGGCTACAACGCCGAACAGTCGGGCTGGGTCATGCTGGTATCGGGCGTACCGGCCTTCATGATGATGCCGATCTTGCCGCGCCTGCTGGGCAAGGTGGATTTCCGCATCCTGGTGATCACCGGCCTGCTGTGTTTCGTGGGCAGCTGCATGCTCGACATCCACCTGACGGCCCAGTCCGTCGGCGATGACTTCTTCTGGTCGCAGCTGGTGCGCGGCGCCGGCCAGATGCTGGCGATGATGCCGTTGAACCAGGCTTCGATGGCGGCGGTGTCGCGCGAGGAATCAGGCGATGCGGCCGGCATCTACAACATGGCGCGCAACTTGGGCGGCTCGATCGGCCTGGCCATCATTGGCACCGTCATCGACCGGCGCAACACCTTTCATGTGGCGACCATCCGCGAATCGCTATCGGCCAATTCCGTGCTCGGCCAGGATCGTATGGCAGCCAACGCAGCGAGCTGGTTCGCGCAAACCGGCGACATGACCTACTCGAAGATGCGTGCGCTGGCTCAACTGGCCCAGCAGATCCAGCAGCAGGCCCTGGTGATGACGTATTCGGAAATTTTCTATGTGCTGGGCATGGCCCTGCTCTGCTGCATACCGCTCGCCTTGCTGCTGAAGACACCCCGCTACCACGCGCCGGCAGCGACGGGCCACTAAGGATGTTTGTGATGACTACGATTCCATCGCGCGCGCCGCGCACCTTGCTGCTGGCGCTGCTTGCCTCGATCACGGCGCTTTCGGGCTGCACGGTCGGCCCCGACTACCGCGGCGCCCCCGATGTACCCGGTAGCCATGGCAATGCCTTTGTACGTGCACCAACGACAGGTCTCGCCACTACACCCGCGCCCAGCCAGTGGTGGACCACGCTCAACGATCCGCAGCTCAATGCGCTGATCGACGCAGCACTGGCACACAACCCCAACCTGCAGGCGGCACAGGCGCGCCTGCGGCAGTCGCGCGAGCAACTGCTGCAACAACGCACGAAAGCCCTGCCCAACCTGTCGGTGGACGCGGCAGCCGTGCGTGTGCGCGAGCCGGATCTGTCGCTGCTGCAGTCGTCCAACAACAACGGGCAAAGCGGCCAGGGCACGAACACCTCCAGTGGGCGTGGTCCGCTGCAGTTGTATACGGCTGCGTTCGATGCCTCCTGGGAGCTGGACCTGTTTGGCGGCGTGCGACGCGCCACCGAGTCCTCATCGGCGCAGGCCCAGGCCGTCGAGGCGGACTTCGCCGATGCCCAGGTGTCGTTGGCCGCCGAAGTGGCGCAGGCCTATATCGGCTTGCGCGATCAGCAGCAGCGCCTGGTGTTGGCGAATCAGTCGACCGATCTCGCGCAGAAGACGCTAGAACTGGTGCAGCAGCGCCGTGCACGCGGCGTCGCCGCCGATGCGGACGTCGAGCGGCAGACCACTCAGGTTGAAAACACGCGCGCGACCCTGATTCCGCTGGACGAGCAGATCACCGAATCGCTCGATCAATTGGCGGTGCTCACCGGCCAGGCGCCGGGGGCGCTCGACCAGGAACTGTCGAAGCCGACCGCACTCCCGATCTTGCCGGCTGCGGTACCCATCGATGATCCGGCAAGCCTGCTGCGACAGCGCCCGGATATCCGCGCTGCCGAGCGTCGACTGGCCTCGAGCAACGCGCAGATCGGCCAGCACACTGCCGATCTGTTTCCCAAGGTGACCTTGATGGGCTTCCTCGGCACCACCGGCGTAAACCCTGCCGACCTTGCGAAGAAGAGCGCCCTCACCTGGCTGGGCGTGCCTTACCTGCAGTGGAATGTGTTCGATTTCGGCCGCACCCACAGCAGCATCCGCCAAGCCGAGGCCGGCCGCGATGAAGCCGTCGCGACGTACACACAGACCGTGCTCGCCGCGCTGCAGGACGCCAATAACGCCCTGTCCCGCTACGGCCACCAGCGCGACAGCGTGGCGCGCATGCAGCAGATCGAGGCATCGGCCAATCGCTCCGAGCGCTTGATGCATCAGCGCTACGGCGCGGGCGCATCCTCGCTGATCGACCTGATGGATACCCAGCGTACGCAGTTCACTGCACAACAAAACCTGATCGAAGGACAGGCCGATCTGCTCAAGGACTTTGTGTCATTGCAGAAGAGTCTTGGGCTGGGTTGGCAATAAGCACGACAGTGATGTACCACCAGGCTATCGACGCCGCGCTCACGCATAGGTGTCGAGCCAAACGCTCACAAAAGTCCTGCACTCGCGTCACGCGGCGCCCTGGAACATGCAGCCTTGTTCTGCACGACGCAGGTGCTGCCCATGTCAAGCAAAGATCGAAAAGACGTTCCTCATCCGCACGACCATCAGCCTGCACAAGTAGAAACGCCGGCTGAGCGGGAGGCTCGCAAGAAGAAGGAATCGGAGAACCATGAGGAAGCGCTGGAAGAAACTTTTCCGGCCAGTGACCCGGTGTCTCCGTTCATTCCGGCCAAGCCGCCGAAGGACGACTGAGAACAACTCACGCGCGGCGACGCACGAGGCGTCGCTGTCGCGACACTGACGCCCTTCACCGAACGCCGGCCTCGCACTCTCCACCACGTCACAGATGCGGGCTCACGATGCCTTGAATGATCGGAGCAACCACATGAGTGCCGAGGGCGACGAGGTCATCCTGGAGCCGCTGGCAGACGGCGGCGCGCCAGCATCCAAGAGCGGCAAATCCCAGGCGTGGTGGCAACGCCTGAGTGCGGGCTTTGTGACCGGCGCAGCAGACGACGACCCCAGCGGCGTCGCCACCTACTCGCAAGTCGGCGCGCGATTTGGCTACGCGCTGCTGTGGATCGTGTTTCTGACCATACCGCTGATGATCGCGATACAGATGATCAGCGCTCGCGTGGGTCGCGTGACGGGTCGCGGCCTGGCGGACAACCTGTCACGCAATTTTCCACGCTCCGCGGTGTGGTCGCTGGTGTCTCTGTTGATCGTCGCCAATGTGATCAATATCGCAGCGGACATCGCCGCGATGGGCGCTGCCTTGCAGTTGCTTGTCGGCGGCTCCGCGGTCGCGTTCGGCGTTGTCCTGGCGTTGATCTCGACGGGCTTGCAGGTGTTTGTTCCCTTCGCGAAATATTCGCCCTACCTCAAGCTGCTGGCCTTGAGTCTGTTTTCCTATGTGGCGACGGCCTTCGTGGTCAAGGTGCCGTGGGGTGAAGTGCTCAAGTCCACCCTGCTTCCGCACCTGCAATGGAACGTGGCGTATCTCACGGCGATTGTCGCGGTGCTTGGCACCACCATCAGTCCTTACCTGTTTTGCTGGCAGGCAGCGCAGGAGGTGGAGGAAATACGCGAGAGCGATGAGCGCGAGCCACTGAAGCACGCCGACGCGCAAGCGCCCGACGCGCTCAAGCGCATCGCCATCGATACCAGCGTTGGAATGATTTTCTCGAATCTGGTGGCGTTCTTCATGATCGTCACCGCGGCGGCGGTGCTGCATGCGCACGGCAAGACCGATATCCAGTCGACCGCTGAAGCCGCGCAGGCATTGAAGCCTGCCGCGGGCCGCTTCGCCTTCTCGCTGTTTTCGCTGGGCATCATCAGCACCGGCATGCTGGCGGTTCCCGTGCTGGCCGGCGCGACCGCGTTTGCCGTGGCGGGCGCCCTGCATGCGCCCTACGGCCTGGCGCACAAGCCCGGGGATGCCAAGGTGTTCTACGGCGTCCTGGTCGCCGCCATGGCGGGCGGCGTCGCTTTGATCTTCACCCCGATCGATCCGATCAAGGCGCTGTACTGGAGCGCTGTCGTCAATGGCGTATGCGCCGTGCCCTTGATGGCGGCGATCATGATCGTCGCCAGCCGCGGGCAGACCATGGGCAATCATGTGGTGAGCGGCTGGCTGCGGCGCTTCGGTTGGTTGGCGACGGTGGTGATGGGAGTGGCCGCGATCGTGATGTTTGCCACGCTGGGCAAGAGCTAGCGGACGCTCGTCAGCTTACTTGCGTTCGTCAGCAAACAGGTGAGCACTCATGTAATCGAGGAACACCCGCAGCCGCGGTGAAATATGCCGGTGCGACGGCCAGACGGCGCGAAAGACGTTCTGATACTCCAGCTGCCCGGACAGCACCGGCTTAAGCAGACCAGCCTCGATGGCTGCAGTCACCGAGAAATCCGGCACGCAGGCAATACCGCCACCTTCGATGGCCAGTTCGAGCATGGGCGCGATGGTGCTTGCCGACACGGCCACCGGCACGACAACGTCCAGTCCCTTGTCCGATTGACGGAACGGCCAGCGCTCGAGCTTGCCGGTGGATGGAAAGCGATGATGGATGCAAGCATGCCCAGCGAGATCGCCAGGCATCTTCGGCACGCCCGCACGCTCAAGGTAAGAAGGTGAAGCCACCAGCACTAGGTGATAAACGCCAAGCCGGCGCGAGATCAGTCGCGAATCCACGCCCTCGCCGGTGCGGATGGCTACATCGAATCCTTCGTTGACGATATCGACGAGGCGGTCGCTGTAATCGAGATCCAGCTCGATATCCGGATACATGGCCATGAATCCGGCCAGCACCTTGCCGAACAGGCCGCTCAGATACGGCAGGCTCACTCTCAGCTTGCCACGGGGCGAGGCCTGGTTGCCGGCGAGTTCGCGTTCGACGCTGTCGATCTCCGACAACACGCGGCGGCAGCTTTCAAGGAAGACTTCGCCATCGGGCGTCAAGGAAATGCTGCGTGTGCTGCGGTGAAACAGCCGCACGCCCAGGCTGGCCTCCAGCCTCGCCACGGTCTTTCCCACCGCCGATGCGGTCAGGCCAAGCACACGAGCCGCCTGGGTGAAACTGCGCGTTTCCGCCGCCTGCACATAGGTCGCCAAAGCGCTCAGACTGTCGAGCGAATCCGTGTCTGCTTTGGTGGATGTGGCCATGGCAGGAGCACTTGGCATGGATGCTTCACCCTAGGGATGCGCTGATCTATACCGCGTGAGCGGCATCCGGGTATCCGAGGCCGGCCTGACCGGCCCCGGTGCGATAGATCAGGCCGCCGCCAACTCGGCGTGGGCCGGATAGTCGGTATATCCGGCGGCATCGCCACCGTAGAAGGTGTCGCGATCGTAGCGGTTCAAGGGCAGTCCCTTGGCCAGGCGCAACGGCAGATCGGGATTGGCGATGAAGTCGCGGCCAAACGCGACCAGATCCGCGCTGCCTTCCTGCAGGATCGCCTCGGCCGATTCGCCGTTGAAACCACCGGCAGCAATGATCGGCCCGTTGAAATGGTGGCGGATCAATCGCGCAGCCACGGGATTCTGATCGCGGCTGTCGTCCACCGTGTTGCCGTTGACGCGCGGTTCGATCAAATGAAGATAGGCAATGCCAAGCTTGTCGAGCTCACTCGCCACATGGCTGAAAAGTGCGACCGGGTCGCTGTCGTGCATGTCGCCAAAGCGACCACTGGGCCCCAGTCGCACGGCGACGCGGTCGCGGCCCCACACGGCGATTGCTTCGCGCGTGATGTCCAGCAGGAACCGGGCGCGCCTGGCCACGCTGCCGCCATAGCTGTCGGTGCGCTTGTTTGATCCATCCTGCAGGAACTGG
This sequence comes from Dyella sp. 2YAF14, assembly GCF_052114725.1. Classification (NCBI taxonomy): domain Bacteria; kingdom Pseudomonadati; phylum Pseudomonadota; class Gammaproteobacteria; order Lysobacterales; family Rhodanobacteraceae; genus Dyella; species Dyella sp. 2YAF14. The sequence goes on from NZ_JBFRFH010000003.1 coordinate 263,183, forward strand.
TCGATCAGGTAACCGTTGGCGCCGTGGATTTCCACGCCATCGAAGCCGGCCTTGAGGCCACGCTCGGCGGCATGGCGAAATTGCACGACCATGTCGCGCACTTCGTCTTCGCTCAACGCGCGGTGCGGCGAACTCGGCACCCAGCCCTGGGCGGTATACGCCACGCCTTCGTAGGGGACGACGGAAGCCGTCACCGGCGCGCCGCCTTCGGGCTGCAGGTCGGCGTGCGACTGGCGGCCGGCATGGAACAGCTGCAGGAAGATCAGGCCGTCCTTGGCATGCACGGCATCGGTGATGCGCTTCCAGCCCGGGATCTGCGCGTCGGAATAAAGTCCCGGCGAACCCAGGTAACCGCCGCCGTTGGGCGCCACCACGGTCGCCTCGGACACCAGCAGGCCACCCTGGGATGCACGCTGGGCGTAGTACTCGCGCATCAGCTCGCCAGGGCGATCGCCCGGCTGCTCGGCGCGCATGCGGGTTAACGGAGCCATCACGACGCGATGACGCACGGCGTAGCGACCGATCTTCGTGGATTCAAACAGTTTGTTGCTCATGGGAAGGACCACCTGTGGAAGACGCCAGCACTGGCGAGTCATCAGATGGGTGTCCCCATGGCGGACTGTAGGTCCGCGCTGGTCCGAACACTCAGGAACAAATTTCCGCAGTCACCAGCCGCCTGTACGGCAGGCATGGGCTAAAGACCATGTTTTGCCGCGAATGCCCTGCCCGATGGGTCAGCCGCGATCGCCGAACAGGATGGCGAGCAGGAAGGCTTCAACGAGATGTTGCATGCCTTGCGACACCAGCGCATCGGCCGTATCGCCGCCCAGTTCGGCGATAGGCGTCTGATGCCACCACTCCGAGATGCGTATCTCGTCGGGCTCGATCATCAGCGCCAACTGGAGGAGCTGGTATTGCCCCACGCGGTCGATGACACGCGAGTTGCCGCTGGGCTTGCTCCAGCGGATAGGCACCGGCATGGGATTGAACGATGAGCGTGGCTTGACCAGATACATAGTCATTCACCGCTGCGCTTGCACGTCGGCCCCGACGGATTGCCGGCCAACCGAAGGTGAATGTAAGTCGATCCAGCACGCCCGTCGATTGTACCTGGGTATCATTTTTCCCGGGAAAAAAGCCTTGGAAAGCGCTGCATCGACAGCCTTCCGTCGAAGCGCGACTGCTCGGTGGCGACTGGCGATCTGCCTTCGCGTTGCCGATCAAGAAGCGTTTCACTCTTGATACAGTGAAAATAATCACATTGAAAACGCATGGAACGCAGCGTAGAACCGAGGTTGCAGGCGATTGATGTCGTGCTCATCAACTTGAAGCCGCCGTCGATTGCCTGCGTGAGCCACGTGCGGATCCGTGCAGGTTGCGGCCCCATGTCATCTTGAACCGCGCGACAGGGGCGCCTCTGCCATCGGAGATAACGATGCGCCCGCCCCATGCACCGGACCGGGACTCCGCGCACCCTCCTATCCCGTCTGCTACGCCCGTGATCTTCGTCGTCGACGACGACTTGTCCGTGCGCGAAGCGCTCGAGGCGATGATTCGCCTGGAAGGCTGGCAAGTGGAGACGTTCGCGTCCGCCCAGGCCTTTCTGGCGCGCCCGCGCGTGTTCGCACCAAGCTGCCTGATCCTCGACATATCGTTGCCGGATCTCGACGGGCTGGATGTGCAGGACGCCATCGGCCATGACCGCATCGACATGCCGATCATCTTCATCACCGGATTCGGGGACGTTCCCACGACGGTGCGCGCGATGAAGGCGGGCGCAGCGGAATTCCTCACCAAGCCGTTCGACAACGAAGTGATGCTGGAGGCGATCCGCCAGGCCATCGCGCACAGCCGCGCCACGCTCGAGCAGGAGCTCGACATCCTGGTACTCGAGCAGCGCCGGGCATCGTTGAGCCGGCGCGAACGGGAGGTGATGGCGCTGGTCGTGGTGGGCTTGCTCAACAAGCAGATTGCCGCTGAACTGGGCATCAGCGAGATCACCGTCAAAGCCCATCGCGGCCAGGTGATGCGCAAGATGATGGCCGGCTCGCTGGCCGAGCTGGTGCGCATGGATGCCAGGCTTCAGCAGGCGCATGCGGCAAGAGAAGCCCACGACCACAGTCGGTGATCGACCATCAACTTACCCTGCCGATCGTCGATCGCACGCAGTGATCGTCACACCGGTGGGCCAAACAGCTTGTGCGCAATGCGCCACCGGTCATCACAACGCAGCAGCGACAGCACGTTGTAGTAGTGGTTGCCGAGAAAACGCAGCTCCGCCGTCACCGTGGCCATGTCGCCAAGCACGTGGATGGACAGCACGCTCATGGTGAACGCTTCGCCTGCCGCGTGCGGGCTTTGACGAGAGCCCACAGCCTCCACGTATTGACTGGCCGTGCGCGAGCGGAAGCTGCCCGTCACCAGGTCCTCGACACGCGCATCGGGCAGGAACACCTCGCGCAAGGCTTGCGTGTCGCCCTCATAGATGCTGCGCAGGTACCGGTTGGCCAGTTCGAGTACTGCCTGATCGTGGGTCATGCGCGTCGCCTTATCCGACCTTGGTGTCCAGGCGCGAACCGGTCACGGTGCGCACCCGCGAGATCAGCTGCTGCGCGTCGATATACCCTGGCGCGACGCTATAAAGTCTATCGCCATCTTCCAGCAGCAAAGATGGAAAACTGGAGATGCCCCAGCGACGCGCCTGCAGGAAATCCTCCTGCGTTGCCGTCACGGCCTCGGCCGATTGCCAGGCAGCGAGGAAATCCCCCGGCGTGGTTGCAAAACCCAGCGCGCCCATGACGGCAGATGCCACCTCGGCGAGCACCTCGCCCTTGGTGATATCGCGCCCGTCGACATAGAACGCACGCTGGATGCCGCGCAGCACCTCGAGCTGATCGATCGCAGGCGCCAGTCGTCGTGCGGTGACCACGGCGCGGCACGCCGGCTCGGTGTCGTAGACCAGATGGTCGTTGGCAAGAAAGGCTTCGCGATTGAATGGCAGGCCGCTGGCTGCCTCCACGCGCGACCAGTGCTCAAGCCGTGCGACGCGCTGCTGCCTCGGCATCACGTCGGTTTCACCGGGGCGCAGACCGCCCACGACCACCTCCAGCTCGAGGCCCGGGATGGCCTCGCGCAACGCCGTGACCTCTTTGCCAAAGCCATAGCACCAGGAACACATGGGGTCGGCGACCAGGATGAGTTTCATGTTTGCTGCCTCGAATGCTTGACAAGGCGTCCACTGTATTCCTGCGTTCCATAGCCATAAATGTGGTTCAATGCATTTCAGTTGATACGTGGCGTAATGAATCATGCGTCGCCAATTTGATGATGTGCTGCTGGGTAGCATCGAGTTGTTCTGCCTGGCTGGTGAACTCGGCAGCTTTACCGCCGCCGCTGCTGCGGCTGGTGTGACGCCCGCCGCGGTCAGTCGCTCGGTCGCCCGACTCGAAGAGCGCATGGGCGTGCGGCTGTTCGTGCGCACCACCCGACAGATCCGCCTGACCGACGTCGGTCGCGCCTATTTCGAAGAGTGCCGGCAGGCGCTCGCCCAGCTGATCGAAGCCGAACGCATGGCCACGGGCCAGCAGCTGCGCCCCGTCGGAACGCTGCGAATCAGCGTGCCGACCACCTACGCCCACTACCGGCTGCTGCCGCTGCTGCCCGCGTTTCGCGAACAGCATCCGGAAGTGCAGCTGGAAGTGCATGTAAGCAATCGCAACGTCGATTTTTCCGAAGAGGGTTACGACCTGGCCATCCGCGTGCGCGCACCCGCCGACTCGACCTTGATTGCCCGCCACCTCGAAGATGCCGAACTCGTCGTCGTGGCGTCGCCCGATTACCTGGCCGCGCGCGGCACGCCTGCCGTGCTGGACGACCTCAACCGGCACGAATGCATCCAGTTTGATTTGCCCAGCAGCGGTCGGCGCATTCCATGGTTGTTCCGGGATCAGGGCAAGGATGTCGAGATCGCCGGCGATGGCGGCTATGTCTTGTCCGAAGATGTGCTCGGCGGCGTCACGCTTGCGCGTCACGGTGCCGGCCTGTTTCAGACTTACCGCTTCATCGTGGAAGACGACTTGCGTGATGGCCGCCTGGTGGCGGTGCTGCCGACTTTCGGTGGACGATCGCGACCCTTCAGCCTGCTCTACCCGCATGGCCGTCACCTGCCCTTGCGCGTGCGCAGCTTCATCGATTTCCTGGTGCAGCAGGTTGCCTGAGCACCCCGCGGGCTTGTTACCCCAGGTATCAATAGAAGTGTTTCACAGCGCGTTTATGTGCGCCATTGCATGACCTACCATCAGCGGCTGCCCAGCCATCATCGATGAGCGCCCCATGATCGATCTCTACACCTGGAAAACACCGAACGGCCGCAAGCCGGTCATCGCACTGGAAGAACTGCAGCTGGAGTATCGGGTGCATGCGGTGGATATCGGCAACGACGCGCAGTTCCTGCCCGACTTCGTCGCGATATCGCCCAACAGCAAGATACCGGCGATGGTCGATCGCGAGAATGGCCTGACGCTGTTCGAGAGCGGCGCCATCCTCCAGTACCTCGCAGACAAGACCGGCAAGCTGCTGCCCACCAGCGGTTCAGCGCGCTACACCGCCTTGCAGTGGTTGAACTGGCAGGTCGGTGGTGTAGGACCGATGTTCGGCCAGCTTGGTTTCTTCGCCAACCGCGCGAAGGAGAGGATTCCGCTGGCGATCGATCGCTACCTCACCGAATCCAATCGCCTGCTCGATGTGCTCGAGCAACGCCTGTCGCAGTCAGCGTATGCGGGCGGCAACGAGTACGGCATCGCTGATATCGCGATCTATCCGTGGGTGGCGGCCGTGATTACTGCCAACCCGAGCCTGCTGGGCGATGCCCGCGCCAGGCGCCCGGCCATGGATCGCTGGATGACGCAGCTTGCCGCGCGCCCCGCGGTGATCAAGGGCATGAACGTTTTGCAGGACGCCTGACGCGGGAAGCACACGGTAGGTGCGGATGCCCGGATCACTTATCATGGGCGGATGCTCAATCCCGCCGATCTGCCCGTATCGACGCTCCTGACTGAAGTCAGCCGCGATGGTTTCGCCTTTGCGGCATCCGACCGCATGCAGCCGCTGCTGACTGCAGTAGGCGAGTTGTCGGACTGGCCGGCCTTCGTGGACAGCTGGAACAAGCTGGAACCGGACCCCTACCTGGCCGCGAAGGGACGCTTCCGCCGCCGTCGGCACGCGACGTTCTCTGCCACGGCACAGGGCGTCAAACCGGAAGCGCATCAAGCGCATTTTCAGGCGCTGCAGTACAACGCACTGCAGGGCGATATCGAACGATGGTTCGAGCCGGTCGTTCCCTCGATCGTCGCGGGCGCCAGCATGCGTTGCATTCTCGACTTCTGCCATGCGTTTTTCGGCTCGCTCGCACCAGCTGTGCCTCGTTGGCATATCGAAGTGCATCAATTCCGCATCGAGGCCACCCGCGATGCCGCGGGCGAGCCCACGCCCGAAGGCAGCCATCGCGATGGCGTCGACTACGTCTTGGTGCTGCTGATCGACCGCCACAATATCGCCAGCGGCACCACCACCATCCATGCGCCGGATGGGCGCTTGCTTGGCGACTTCACCCTCACCCATCCGCTGGACGCGGCGTTGATCCACGACCCCAGCGTTTTCCACGGCGTGACGCCGGTGCGACCGCTGGTGGCTGACGAAGCCGCGCATCGCGATGTAATGGTGGTGACGTTCAGGGCATCCGCCTGAGCGACTAGCGTTTGCGTAGAGGCGGCTCGACGCCCGCTGGCTGCTGCGCGCGATAGATCAGATACGACAACGTCCAGGCCAGGGCGAACATGCCGATCACGGCAAAGCCGAGGCTGTCGGTGTGGTCGTTGAGTGCGCCGATGATCTTCCACGCCGCGCCCTGCCAGCGAAACGTTTCGCCCAGCCATCCCATCGCCTCGGTGCCCGCCACGATGATCGCAACCAGGGCGGAGACCAGGGTGATGGTCATGTTGTAGTAGAGCTTGCGCAGGGGCCGCACAAATGCCCAGTCATACGCGCCCAGCATCACCACGCCATCGGTGGTGTCGATCAGGGACATGCCGGCGGCAAACAAAGCGGGCAATACGAGGATCGCCATGATGGACACGCCCTTGACCGTCTCCTGCGCGGACACCGTGAACATCGCGATTTCGGTTGAGGTATCCAGCCCCAGTCCAAACAGCAGCCCGAGCAGAAACATGTGATGGCTGCGCGCCTCCAGGCGAAACAGCGGTCGAAAAATACGGGCCAGAAAGCCGCGTTGATGCAGCAGCCGATCGAGGTCCTCCTCGATATATACGCCGCCGTTGCGATATTGCCGATAGCTCTTGTGGATCGACAGGAAGATGGCGAGATTCATTACCGCGATGGCGAGCAGGAAGGCCACCGACACCGACGTGCCAATCGCCGCGCCCAGGTTGCGCAGATGCTGGAACACCGCCAGGGAACGCGTCGCGCAGGCCACGCACACTGTGACCAGCACCACGATGGTCGAATGCCCCATCGCAAACCAGAAACCCACCGACACCGGGCGTTGTCCTGCCTGCATAAGCTTGCGCGTGACATTGTCGATGGCGGCGATATGGTCGGCATCGATGGCGTGACGAAGGCCAAGGCCATAGACCAGCAAGGCCACGCCAAGCAACGACGGTCTCGCATGCAGGGCGGCAATCGCCCATATCCACACACCCACATTGAAGATAATCAGCACGGCATAGATGAAATGCAGCTTCTTGCGAATGCCGATACCCTGGGCGTGTGCGACGCCTGGTCGGAGAGTCTCGGGGAGATGTCGGCATGGGCTGTGCGCGGAGTGCATCGCCCTACTAGAGCTGCCCCTGACATCCACCGCAACCCATACTTCCGCATAATTGCTTGCCCTGCGCACGCAGCGCAGCATCCAGTGGTTCGTTTGCGTGCGTGCGATACGCCCTGATGTCGTCATGAAGACGCATGCGCCTGATGAAACGGCGCGGGCAGCGCCATGCATCCCTCCATCACGCACAGGCGGTCAATCATGTCGCACCACTATCCCGGCCCGGACTTCGGGTTTCCCCATGGCGATGCCCGCCTCAATCTCACCGACCTGTATGCCTTTCCCAAACCAGGAAGCTCGGACAAGTCCATCCTGGTGATGAACGTGCATCCGTCGGTAGGCGTGAATCCCGAAGGACCCACCACCAACGAGCCTTTCTCGGCGGATGCGATCTATGAACTGAAGATCGATACCGACGGCGATGCCGTCGCCAATATCTCGTACCAGGTGCGCTTCTTCTCCAGCAAAGGCTGGGCCCTGGCCGCCACGTTGCGCCGACTTGAGGGCGCGCAGGCTGCGGGCATCGGCGACAGCGGCACGCTGATCGTCGAGGAGGCGCCCGTGTCGACAGGGCCCATGGCTGTGGTGACGGAAGCTGGCGAGTACCGTTTCTTTGCCGGCTGGCGCAGCGATCCCTTCTTCTTCGACACGCGCGGCGCGCTGAACAATTTCCAGTTCACCGGCGACGACTTCTTTACCGAGGGCGATGTATGCAGCATCGTGCTTGAAGTGCCTAACACCGCACTCGGCACGGGCCAGCTGGGCCTGTGGCATCGCACGCTCAATCGGGTGGATGGACATTGGGTGCAAGCCGATCGCGCGGCGCGCCCATCGCAGGAAGTCTTTCTCGCGGGCGATCAGAAGAGTCTCTATCTCGCCAGCGAACCGGCCGAGGACGCCCGCTTCATTCCCACCTTTGCGCACTCACTGGAACACACCGGTGGCTACACCCCGGAAGAGGCCAAACGTGTAGCGAGCTCGTTGCTGCCGGACATCCTTCGCTACGATCCCGAACAACCGGCGTCCTACCCCCGCAACGGGAGAGGCCTGACCGACGATGTGATGGATGTGTTCCTGCCGCTGATCACCAACGGCAAGGTGCCGGGCGACAAGGTGGGACCGCACAAGGATCTGCTCAGCGAGTTTCCCTATCTTGGCCCGCCGCACAAGGTACGCACCGAGGCATAGAGCGGATATCTATAGCCCGTCGACGGCTACCGCGGCCCGGGCATCGTTGTCTTCGCCCATATCGCGCAGCTGTTCGCCATAGTGCCTCGGAGAAAGACCGACCACGCGCTTGAACGCATGACTGAACGCACTCTCCGAGGCATAGCCCAGCGTTTGCGCCAGCGTCGCCACCGGCGCATCGCCGCGACGCAGCGCCTGCTCGGCCAATCGCATGCGCCAGCGCGTGAGATACGAAAGCGGCGCTTCGCCGGCCACCGCCTTGAAGTGCGTCGCAAAGCTGGTGCGCGACATGGCCGAGGCACGCGCGAGCTGATCCAGTCGCCAGGCGCGCCCGGGTTCGCCGTGGATCAATCGCAGAGCCGGCGCGAGACGTGCGTCCGTCGCCGCCCGCAACCAGCCGGCACGCAACGCGCCGCCTGCCGCCAGATGCGCACGCAAGACCTGGATAAACAGCAGATAGCCCAGCTGCATGGTGGCCAGGCCCGAGCCCGGCAAGTCGGCGCGCTCGCGCAGCAACTGATCGAGGATCCAGCGCAAGGCCTGTGCCTCCGGCGCCGAGCCATGCACATGGATATACGGCGGCAGCACATCCGACAGCAAGGCACCGTAGGAAGGATGCAGATGCACATGGCCACCGATCTGCACCACCTCGGCCTCGTCAATATTCACCCCATCCACGGCCACCATCGGCTCGCTGCGATTTGCAAACAGCTCATGCGAGGCGCGTGGTGTTGCTGTCAAATCACTCGCCAGTACGAAGTTGCGCCTGAGGGCGAGCAAGATCACGTCGCCCGGCTCCAGCCGTAACGGACTCGCCTCGCCTTCCAGCTGCAACCAGCAGGCGCCGCGCACCGCCGCGAAGAACTTGAGCTTGCCCGGCGCAGGAAAACGAATCGCCCATGGACCCGATGCCATAAAACCGCCGGTCACCAGCGATTGCACATTCGCCAGCTTGAGCACATCGGAAAGCGGATCGTTGAGCATGCCTGAACGATTGGGCATGTATCAGGGATTTTCAAGCATTCATCGTACGAGGCGCGATGTCTAGACTAGGCGTCACCTTCACCGGAACCCTCCCCATGCCCAGCTTGCAAGCCCCCATCCATACCGGCTTTTCCGCGGCCACCACGGCGCAGGACGTGCTGGCCGGCATCGACCTTACCGGCAAGACCGCCATCGTCACCGGTGGCTACTCGGGCATCGGCACCGAGACAGCGCGCGCATTGCGCGCGGCGGGTGCGCGCGTCATCGTGCCGGCGCGCGATCTCGAAAAAGCCAAGACCGCCCTGGCCGGCCTGGACGTGGAGATCGCGACGATGGACCTGTCCGACCCATCGTCCATCGATGCGTTTGCGGCAGCCTTCGTGGCCTCCGGCTCGCCCTTGCATATCCTGATCAATAGCGCCGGCATCATGGCCTGCCCGCTGATGCGCGATGCACGCGGCTACGAGATGCAACTGGCTACCAATCACCTGGGACACTTCCAGCTGACCGCGCGCCTGTGGCCGGCGCTGGTGCGCGCGAACGGCGCCCGCGTGGTCGCGTTGTCGTCGCTGGGGCATCGATATGCGGCAATCGATTTCGACGATCCGAATTTCGAGCGTCGCGAGTACGACCGCTGGATCGCCTACGGCCAATCCAAAACGGCCAACGCGCTGTTCGCCGTGGGCCTGGATACGCGCGGTGCGCCCCACGGTGTGCGCGCCTTCTCCGTCCATCCGGGCCGCATCGTCACCGACCTGGCCCGACACATGAGCGCGGAAGAACTGCGGAAGATCGGCGCCATCGACGAACACGGCCAGGCGGTGGTCGACCTCTCGCTGGGCCTCAAGAGCGTGGCGCAAGGCGCGGCGACCAGCGTATGGGCAGCCACCAGTGCGCAACTGGATGGCCTGGGCGGCGTCTACTGCGAGGACTGCGATATTGCTGAACTTGCACCCGACACCGAGGCCACCGAGGCAGGTCAGGCGACCTTGTCGAGCGGTGTTCGCCCGTGGGCGACCGATCCCGCGGCTGCCGAACGGTTGTGGACGCTGAGCGAGCGGTCGACGGACGTGCGCATCGCATCGACGTAAGCTTTACGGCGCATCGCGTCTAATCACTCGGCTTGCTGATCCACACAGAGCGCGATCAGCACACGAGTGAATGCCATGACGACGTACCAGAGCGTTCAGGTCCAAGGCTTGAACCTCTTTTATCGCGAAGCCGGCAGCAAGAGCGCACCCGGCGTGCTCCTGCTGCACGGCTTTCCGTCGTCGTCGAGGATGTACGACAAGCTGATACCGATGCTCGCGGTGCGATACCACGTGATTGCTCCCGACTATCCGGGTTTCGGACACTCCGATGCGCCCGACCCCGCCATCTTCGCCTATACATTCGGGCATCTTGCGTCGGTCATCGAAGCGTTTACCAAGCAACTGGGCCTGCAACGCTACACGCTGTTCATGCAGGACTATGGCGGCCCGGTTGGATTTCGGCTCGCGCTTATGCATCCCGAGCGCATCCACGCGATGGTGATCCAGAATGCCGTGGCGCATGAAGAAGGCCTCGGGCCACTGTGGGCAACGCGTCGTCAATACTGGGCCGACCGACATGCCTTTGCCGACAAGTTGCGCGCGAATCTGATCTCGTTCGAGGCAGCCAGACAACGTCACCTCGGAACCGATCCCCACACCGAACTGTACGACCCGGATCTGTGGACCGACGAATCCGCCTTCCTGAACCGACCCGGCCAGGACCGCATCCAGGAAGATCTTTTCTACGATTACCGAACGAACGTGGCCTCGTATCCGCAGTGGCAGGCTTATCTCAAGGCACAGCAGCCGCCTTTGCTGGTGTTGTGGGGAAAATACGATCCGTCGTTCGTCGAACCCGGTGCCTGGGCTTACCAGAACGACGTTCCATCGGCGGAGGTCCACTTGCTGGACGCCGGCCATTTCGCGATGGATACCAAGGTGCTGCAAGTGGCCGATCTCACCCTGCAGTTTCTGGATCGCCACCGCATGCGCATGGCGCAGGCCTGAGGCTGCGTGGCGGAGCACCGGGATTGTTGCTGCTCACGGAAGACTGACTATCGATTCGTGGCTATTCGATCCTTGCGCATGGCGTCATAGAGTGGAAGGCAGCTGCATGGCATTCGCGGTTATCGGTGCAAAGGACGCAGCGATGGCCGCCCCCGATGAGGTGTTTGCATGGCTCGTGATCGCGCTCGCCTGATTTCCCTGCTACTGCTGCTGCCCTATCTGGGGCTGCTCTGGGTGTCGTTCTATAACAAGGCCGAGCCCGCGCTGTTGGGCTTTCCGTTCTTCTACTGGTACCAGCTGCTATGGGTGCCGATCACGGTCATTCTGCTCTGGATCGTCTATGGGAAATCGCGTCATGACGACTGAGCCCGACTTTGTCGCCATCGGCGTCTTCACTGCACTGTTCGCACTCGTCACCGTGATGGGTTTTCTGGCCGCGCGCTGGAAGCAATCGTCCGAACCGACCAACCTGGATGAATGGGGTCTGGGCGGTCGCCGTTTCGGCACCTGGATCACCTGGTTTCTGGTCGGCGGCGATTTCTATACGGCCTATACGATTATTGCCGTGCCTGCGCTGGTCTACGCCGTCGGCGCTTACGGCTTCTTTGCCCTGCCCTATACCATCATCGTCTACCCGTTCGTGTTTGCCGTGATGCCGGTGCTGTGGCGCAACGCCAAGGCACACGGCCATATCACGGCGCCGGATGTGGTGTATGGCCGCTTCGGTTCGCGTGCGCTTGAGCTGGCGGTGGCGATCACCGCCGTCATCGCCACCATGCCGTATATCGCGTTGCAGCTGGTGGGCATGGCGACCGTGTTTGCCGCCCTGGGATTGAATGGCGAAATTCCGCTGATCATCGCGTTCGTGATACTTGCCGTTTATACCTACTCCTCCGGCATCCGCGCGCCGGCGCTGATCGCCTTCGTCAAAGACATCCTCATCTATATTGCGGTGATCGCCGCGGTGGCCGTCATTCCCAGCAAGCTGGGCGGTTATGGCGCTGTCTTCGATGCCGCCGCGCAGGCATTCAAGGACAAGGGCAGCGGCAGCATCCTGCTGGATCCGGCCCAGTTCATGCCCTATGCCTCGCTGGCACTGGGTTCGGCGCTGGCAGCCTTCATGTATCCGCACACCTTGACCGGGATCTTTGCGAGCAAGAGCGCGAACACCATCCGCAAGAACGCGATGCTCTTGCCGGCCTATACCTTGCTGCTAGGCCTGCTTGCCCTGCTCGGCTACATGGGGCATGCCGCTCATCTGAAGCTTGCCAGCAACAATGATGTCGTGCCGGCCTTGTTCAAGGCGCTGTTCCCCAGCTGGTTCGCGGGCTTTGCCTTCGCCGCCATCGGCATCGGGGCGCTGGTGCCCGCCGCGGTGATGAGCATTGGCGCGGCCAACGTGTTCACCCGCAACTTCTGGAAGGCCTATGTGAATCCGGCGGTCAGCCCGCAAGAGGAAGCGCGTGTTGCGAAGATCGCGTCGCTGGTCGTCAAGGTGGGCGCGCTGCTGGCCATCCTGTATCTGCCCACGCATTTTGCGCTGGACCTGCAATTGCTGGGTGGCATGTGGATCCTGCAGACCTTCCCTGCACTGATGTTCAGCCTGTTCGCCTCGCGTGTCGCCGCGCGCTGCCTGCTGATCGGGTGGATCGCCGGCATGGCCAGCGGCACCTGGCTGATCTGGTCGGATGGACTCAAGCCGATCCATCACTACGCGTGGGGATCGTTTTCGGTCTCGCTGTATACGGGGTTGGTGGCGCTGATCATCAATCTGCTGGCGGTGGCGATCGTGCATGCGGTCGGCAGCCTCTCGTCCAAAGCAAACCCGTGACCCTCTCTCCATCTTCCACGCAAGCCGTGGCGAGCTCCGCGCCCGGCGGAGTTGGCCATTTCAATCGAATAGCCGGCGGCAACAACTCACAGGTGATCGACATCGATCATCGCCTTGGCAAAGGCCTCCGGCGCTTCCTGCGGAAGATTGTGACCGATGCCACCGGCGATATCGCGGTGCGCATACTTGCCGGTGAATTTCTTTGCATAGGCGCTGGGATCAGGATGCGGCGCGCCATTGGCGTCACCTTCCATGGTGATGGTGGGCACCGTAATGACAGGAGCGGCGGCGAGCTTCTGCTCATACTCGTCATACTTCGCTTCGCCCTGGGCCAGCCCGAGACGCCAGCGGTAGTTGTGGATCGCGATGGCCACATGATCGGGATTGTCGAAGGCGGCGGCTGACCGCTCGAAGGTGGCGTCGTCGAAATTCCATTTGGGCGAGGCGAGTTGCCAGATGAGCTTGGCGAAGTCGTGCCGGTATTTGTCGTAGCCCTCCTTGCCGCGATCGGTCGCGAAGTAGAACTGATACCACCATTGCAGCTCCGCCTTGGGCGGCAGCGGCGTCTTGCCGGACGCCTGGCTGCCGATCAGATAGCCGCTCACCGATACCATCGCCTTGCAACGCTGCGGCCACAGCGCCCCGATGATATTGGCCGTACGTGCACCCCAGTCGAAGCCGCCGATGGTCGCCTGCTTGATCTTGAGCGCATCCATCATTGCCACGATGTCGACCGCTAGCGCCGCCGGCTCGCCGTTGCGCATGGTGCTGTCAGAAATGAAACGGGTGGTGCCGTAGCCGCGCAGATAGGGAACGATCACCCGATAGCCCGCCGCGGCCAGCAAGGGCGCCACGTCCACGAAGCTGTAGATGTCGTAGGGCCAGCCGTGGAGCAACAAGGCCACCGGTCCGCCGGCGGGGCCAGCCTCGGCATAACCGATACTCAGATCGCCCGCCTTGACCTGCTTGAGCGGCGCAAACGAAGTGTGCGCAGCTGCCTTGGCCGGCGCCTGCATCGTGGGATCCGTGCTGCCCTGTTGCGCATGGCTCAGCGACGCCACGCCCAGCTGCGTGGCAGCCAGCGTGACAGCCGCGGCACCCACCAGCTGGCGGCGGCGGACGTCGATGTCATCGGTCGAACCGGTGCGCTTCATGGCGTTCCTCTTGGCGGATGCAGCAAACGATTCAGCCGAAGGTGAACACAAACGCTTCGGCGCCCGGATCGAGAAACTCGATCGCGAACTCGTGATCGAAGATCGGCAAGGGCTGCCGGATCAGTTGATACATCCGCGGCCCGGTGACCGTACCTTCGCCCTGCTCGTTCACGTCAACACCGTGGGCGGCGCCGGGCGGTTTGCCATCGATGGTCACGCGAAAGCGCACCGATGTGCCTGGCGTTGCCGGCCCCATCACCAGATGCAGGTCGCGCGCATGAAAATGGTAGGCAATGCGTCCCTGGGCCTTGTTCAGTACGGCCGAATGCTTGCCCACCGTCCAGTCGCCTACCAGCGCCCACTGGTTGAGATTCAGCAGCGATGGCCTGGCGTAGACATTGCGCTCGCTGAACCGACTGGCGCCGGTCGAGGCGAAATTCTCGCGGCGCTCGGAGCCGATATAGGTTTCCTGCGATCTCACATCGTCCCAGTCGGGAGCGGCCTCAACGCCGCGCGCATCGACGGTCACCAGGTCGTGACTCACCTGCGTGGCACCGGCCTCGACCAGCAATTGCTGGATGACCCGCTCGGACTGGTCGTACTCGCCTTCGCCAAAGACGTGATGGCGTATCGCGCCCTTGGCATCGATGAAGTACAGCGCAGGCCAGTACTCGTTGTTGAAAGCGTTCCAGATCGCGTGCTGGCTATCGATCGCGGTGATCAGGGGTGGACCGAAGCGCAGATCCTTCACCGCCTGGCGAACATTGTCGGGGTCTTTTTCAAACGCAAACTCGGGGGCGTGCACGCCGATCACGACCAGGCCCTGTTTCTGGTACTTGTTCGCCCACGCGCGCACATAGGGGAGCTGACGTATCGAGTTGATGCACGAATAGGTCCAGATATCGACCAGCACCACCTTGCCGCGCAAGGCCGCGGGCGTCAGTGGCGGCGAATTGAGCCATGCCACGGCGCCATCGAGCGACGGGAGGCTGCCTTCACGAGGCAAGTGGATCGCACCCGGCGCCGGTGCCGCCGCGTCGCTTTGTTCCCGCGCGTGCGTCGCCAGCAGGAATACCGTGGCAAGCACCACCAAGGAGGCCAGCAGGCGCTGGTTTGCTTTCATGTTCAGACCTTGATCCTAGTCGCACGCTGGCCACCCGCCGTCGCGGTACGGACGTCTACTTGGGTCTTGCCCAGTAGCGCCGGCGCCATCGTCTCATCGCCAGCGCGGCAAGCCGACGGGCGCCCGCTGCCCTACCCGTCCGCGAGGCTGCACCCGTCGCCCGTGCAGCGTCTATCGAGCTTTGGTATTGGTTGGGCCGGGCGCCGTCACATCGCCTCCACACATTGTGGCGCGAGCTTGGCCAGCGATTGCCCAGCCCAACATCCACGCTCCCGAGTCGACGCTGGAGTCACGCATCAGCGGCCACCATCTGCCCAGGCCCGCAAGGCGTCGAGGCTGCTCGCCGACACCAAAGTACCATGGACGACGCTCGGAGCTGTGGCGCATAAACGTCGAGGAAGATCGTCGTGCAACACGAGTGGAACCGTATCTTCGACGCGCTCCCTGTCCCTGCGTGGACGGCTTTTGCCGACGGACGCGCGGACTTCGTCAATGCATCTTGGTGCGAGTACACGGGACTGGGTTTCGATGAGGCCTTGGGCCAGGGCTGGCAAATGGCGATACATCCTGACGATCGTTCGGCGCTGCTTGCGGGCTGGCATGCCATGGCGGCTGCCGGCGCCCAGGGGGAGCTCGAAGTGCGAATGCGCCAATGCGACGGAGACTATCGCTGGTTCCTGCTGCGGATGGGTCCGCTGACGGACGCATCCGGCCGGGTGGAAAAATGGTGCGGCATCACCACCGACATCGACCAACGCAAACGGCTTGAACAAGCCGTGCCCAAAGCCTTGCCGGATTTGCGCGCTGCGCTGGACAGCATGCCGGTGCCGGCCGCCGTCACGACGCGCACGGGCAAACTGCTGCGCATCAACCAGGCCACGCGCGATTACTTCGGCAAGACGTTCTCGCAATTGAAAAGCCTCAAGCCGTCCGATGTCGTGCACCCGGACGATCTGCCCTACATCCTTGGCGCGCAGTCCAAGGCCTATGAGAGCGGCTCCACTTACAACGTGCAGAGTCGCCACCGCCGCTCAGACGGCGTCTACCGCTGGTTCAACGTGATCGGCATGCCCTGGCGAGATGGCGACGGCGAGATTGCCTGCTGGTTGCATCTGCTGATCGATATCGACGACCAGCGGCGGCCGGAGGAAGCCCTGCGCACCGCCGAGCGCAATCTGCACGCCACCATCCACACCATACCTGCGCTGGTGTGGTCGGCGCGCACCGATGGTTCGGCGGAGTTCTTCAACCAGCACTATCTCGACTATGTCGGACTCAATGCCGAGCAGGCGCTCGGCTGGGGCTGGATGGTGGCCGTCCACCCGGACGACGTGGACAACCTCACGGTCTCCTGGCGGCTCATCCTGGCCTCGCACGAGCCCGGCGAGATCGAAACCCGCCTGCGCCGCTGCGACGGCGAGTACCGCTGGTTTCTGTTCCGCGTCAATCCTCTGCGCAACGAGTACGGCGGCATCATCCGCTGGTATGGCATCAGCATCGATATCGACGACCGCAAGCGCGCCGATGAAAAGCTGCGCCGCAGCGAGGCATTTCTCGCCGATGGCCAGCGCATCAGCCTTACCGGCAGCTTTTCCTGGTGCCTGGACAGCGACGAGATCGTCTTCTCCGAAGAGCTGTATCGCATCTTTGGATTCGCCCAGGGCAGCACCGTCACGCTGGAGCGGATTACCGATCGCGTGCATCCCGATGACATGCCGCTGCTGACCGACAAGCGGATCGATGCGCGCACGGCAGGCAACGACCACGACTACGAAATACGCCTGTTGATGCCCAACGGGTCGATCAAGCACGTACACATCGTTTCCCACAGCACGCGAGGCCGCTACGGACGCGAGTACCTCGGCGCCGTGCAAGACGTCACCCAGCGACGCACTTCGGAAGAAACCCTGGGCGCGTTGCGCGCCGAGCTGGCGAGCATGACCAAGATCAACAGCCTCGGTGTGCTCACCGCATCGATCGCGCACGAGGTCAACCAGCCCCTGTCAGGCGTGATCACCAATGCAAGCACCTGCCTGCGCCAGCTGGCTGCCGATCCGCCATGCATCGAGGGAGCCATCGACACCGCCAAGCGCACCATCCGCGACGGCCATCGCGCGGCCGATGTGATGACGCGCGTGCGCGCCCTCTTCAGCAACAAGGCAACCGTGCCCGAGTGGGTGAACTTGAACGACGCCATCCGTGAAGTCATCGCGCTTTCGCAGAGCACGCTCAAGAGCAGCCGCGTGATGTTGAAAGCCGAGCTGCTCGATGACATGCCGCTGGTGATGGGCGATCGCGTGCAACTCCAGCAGGTGATCCTCAACTTGCTGATGAATGCGGCTGAAGCCATGCGCGAGGTGGACGATCGTCCCAGGCAGGTGGTGATCCGCACCGAACGCGACACCGGCGACCGTGTACGCCTGACGGTACGCGATTCGGGCGTGGGCTTCGGGCCCAAGGGCGTGAGCAAACTGTTCGATACGTTCTATACGACCAAGGACGGCGGCATGGGGATAGGACTATCGATCAGCCAGTCCATCATCGAGCGCCATCAGGGACGGCTATGGGCCGCGCCCAACGACGGACCGGGCGTGAGCTTCTGGTTTTCCATTCCGCGCGCCAGCCAGGATGAGCCGGCGACGCAAACAGCAACCACCGGCACGACGCGCAACACGAGGCAGCTGTGACCGCTGCAGGTCCCCTGGTTACGGTGGTGGACGACGACGAGTCCGTGCGCGAGTCCTTGCCCGACCTGTTGATGGAGTTTGGTTACTCGGTGCGGGCCTTTCCGTCGGCGGAAGCTTTCCTCAGTTCGGACTGTGTCGGCGCGGCACGCTGCCTGATTCTGGACATGGCCATGCCAGGCATGTCGGGACTCGAACTGCAACAAGTGTTGGCGCAAAGCGGGCGGGATATTCCCATCGTCTTCATCACCGCCAGCAGGGATGAAAGCGTGCGCACGCTGGCACTCAAGCGCGGCGCGGTCGACTGCCTGTTCAAGCCATTCAGCGAGTCGCTGCTGCTGGCCGCACTCCATACCGCCTTTCACTGAAGCGGGTGGCAAGCGCATCCACCTCGACGCTCTGTTCGTAGCGCCGCGGCCCTGCGGTGAAAGGTGCGCGGCACTGGCCGCGCACCCATGGCGCTTACGGAGCCTTCGGGCTCTTCATCTGCTCGACCACGCTCAGCGACTTGCTCACGTGATCCTTGGGATGCAGGTGATCGGTTTCCGAGGAAAGCACGGCAGCGATCTTGCCGTCGCGTCCGATCACGAAGGTGGTGCGTTCGATGAAGCCATGGTCGATGGCCACGCCGCGCACGTCGACGGCCTTGGGATCGGCAGCAGACACCTTCAGGCCATAGGACTGGGCGATCTTGCCGTCCGGATCGGAGGCCACCGCAAACTTGCCGGCGCAGTAGTTGGGATCGGACGAGAAGGTGTTGAGGCGCTGGATGCTGTCCTCCGACACGCCGATCACGGTGGCGCCGGCGGCCTTGAACTTCTCCGTCTCCTGCGCAAACTCATGCGCCTCGATATCGCAACCGCCGGTATAAGCCGAGGGGAAGAAATAGACCACCACCGGCCCCGACT
Organism: Dyella sp. 2YAF14; assembly: GCF_052114725.1. Lineage (NCBI taxonomy): Bacteria > Pseudomonadati > Pseudomonadota > Gammaproteobacteria > Lysobacterales > Rhodanobacteraceae > Dyella > Dyella sp. 2YAF14. The sequence goes on from NZ_JBFRFH010000003.1 coordinate 281,935, forward strand.
TGAGTGCGTCGGCCAGTGAGAACGAGATGGTCTTGCCTGCCTTGCTGGCCGGAGCGTTGAAGCTGGGCGCGGCATCGCCCTGGCCGGCGGCCGCGAACGCTGACGTCGCCAGGGTCAGGGCGGTGATGGCGAGCGAACGGACAAGAAAGTGTTTCATTGCTTGGAGCCCTTGTGATGGAGAGGGAAGCCTGGCCGGGTAACGCGCAAGCGTCCGCGGTAAGTACCCGTTGAGCGCGGGAAGGTTGCCATCTTGCTCCAAAGCGGGGCAATCCGCTCGTTTCCCGGCGCGAGATGAACGAGCTTTCATCTCGGCCGCGGGCCGCCTCAGCTTCCGTCCTGCACCCGCTTCAGGCGGGCAGCTCCAGCGCCACCGCCGTGGCCTCGCCGCCGCCGATGCACAGCGACGCCACGCCTCGCTGCAACTTCGCCCGCCGCAGCGCGTGCACCAGGGTCACCAGCAGGCGCGCGCCGGTGGCGCCAATGGGATGGCCCAGTGCGCAGGCGCCACCGTGCACATTGATCTTGTCGCGCGGGATGCCAAGCTCCTTGGCCGCAATCATCGGCACCACCGCAAACGCTTCGTTGATCTCGAACAGGTCCACGCTGTCGATGGACCAGTCCAGCGCCGCCAGCAACTTGCGGATCGCCGGCACCGGCGCCGTGGTGTACCAGGCCGGTTCGTGCGAATGGGTGGCGTGGCCTTTGACGATGGCGAGCACCGGCCAACCCTGCTGCTCGGCGATCGAACGCCGCGTCATCAGCAGGGCAGCCGCGCCATCGGCGTTGGCCGAGGCACTGGCAGCCGTGATGCTGCCGTTTTCGCGAAAGGCAGGCTTCAACGCGGGAATCTTTTCGACGGAGACGCGCTGCGGGTGCTCGTCATCCTTGAACACGCTGGTACCCGTGCGGTCATGCAGCTCGATCGGCGCGATTTCATCGGCGAAGGCTTGCTCGCGTGCCGCCGCCTGCGCGCGCTGCAAGGTCTCGATGGCCCACGCATCCTGGGCGGCGCGATCAAAGCCGTAGCGCTCGGCGGCCATCTCGCCGAAGTCGCCCATCGGGCGGCCTTGTTCATAGGCGTCTTCCAGGCCATCGAGCATCATGTGATCGAAGATCTGATCATGGCCGACGCGATAGCCGCCCCTCGCCTTGGACAGCAGATAAGGCGCGTTCGTCATCGACTCCATGCCGCCGGCCATGACCACCCGGGCCGAACCGGCGGCGAGCAGATCGTGCGCCAGCATGGCCGCCTTCATGCCCGAGCCGCAGACCTTGTTGATGGCGGTGGCGCCCACCTCGCGCGGCAGTCCCGCACCCCAGGCCGCCTGGCGCGCGGGCGCCTGTCGCTGCCCGGCCGGGAGCACGCAACCCATCAGGACTTCGTCAACCATGTCCGGGGCAACGCCGGCGCGGGCGATGGCGGCACGCATGGCGATGCTGCCCAGCGCATGACCGGCCAGACCGGATAGCGCACCCTGGAAACGCCCCAGCGGCGTACGGGCGGCGGCGACGATAACGACGGGGTCGGAGGTGAGCATGATGATTTCCGCGGCGGAGTTTGGGGTGGCGTGGATTTTTATATGATACACATCATATTTAAGTTAAGAAGAGAGCAGCCGGCCGCTGTGCCCACGCATGCGGCACGATCCTGAAGACCCATCCGACGAGCGACCCGACATGACACGTCTGCAGCTCGCGCCCTGAACAAACTAACGCCCCGCCGGGAACCTGCTCCCGGCGGGGCGTCGTCATCGATCAGGCGGCGAGATCGAACCGGTCGAGGTTCATCACCTTGACCCAGGCCGCCACGAAGTCGCGCAGGAATTTCTCCTTGCCGTCTTGCGCCGCATAGACTTCCGACAAGGCACGCAGCTGGGCATGCGCGCCGAAAATCAGATCCACGCGACTGCCCGTCCACTTCACCTTGCCGCTCTTGCGATCGCGTCCCTCGAACACATCGTGCGAGGTCGACGTCCATTCCACGCCCATGTCGAGCAGGTTGCGGAAGTAGTCGTTGGTGAGTGTTTCGGGCTTGTCGGTGAGCACGCCATGGGCATCCTTGCCGGTGTGCACGTTGAGCACGCGCAGACCACCGATCAGCGCGGTCATCTCCGGCGCGGTCAACGTCAGCAGCTGGGCCTTGTCGATCAGCAGCTGCTCGGCCGGGATGCTGTACTTGCCCTTGAGGAAGTTGCGGAAACCATCGGCCACCGGTTCGAGCATGGCTACCGATTCCACTTCGGTCTGTTCCTGCGAGGCGTCCATGCGGCCCGGCGAGAACGGCACATTGAGCGGATGGCCCGCATTTTTCGCGGCCTGCTCGATGCCGGCGCTGCCGGCGAGCACGATCAGATCGGCCAGCGAAATCTTCTTGCCACCGGACTGGCCCTTGTTGAAGTCGTCCCGGATGCCTTCCAGCACCTTCAGCACCTTGGCCAACTCGTCGGGCTGATTGACCGGCCAGTCTTTCTGCGGCGCCAGGCGAATACGTGCGCCATTGGCGCCGCCACGCTTATCCGAACCGCGGAAGGTGGATGCCGACGCCCACGCCGTTTGCACCAGCTGCGCGACCGATAGTCCGGACGATTGCAGCTTCTGCTTGAGCGAGGCGATGTCCTGCTCCTCCACCAGCGGATGATCGACGGCGGGAATCGGATCCTGCCAGATCAGCTCTTCCTTGGGCACTTCCGGGCCGAGATAGCGGGCGCGCGGACCCATGTCGCGATGGGTGAGCTTGAACCAGGCGCGGGCGAAGGCATCGGCAAACTGGTCCGGATTTTCCATGAAGCGCCGCGAGATTTTCTCGTACACCGGATCCACGCGCAGCGCGATGTCGGTGGTGAGCATCGACGGCGCGATGCGCTTGTCCTTGTCGTGCGCATGCGGCACGGTGCCCGCACCGGCACCATTCTTCGGCTGCCACTGGTTGGCGCCGGCCGGGCTCTTGGTGAGCTCCCATTCGAAGCCGAACAGATTCCAGAAGAAGTTGTTGCTCCAGCGCGTGGGCGTGCTGGTCCAGGTGACTTCCAGGCCACTGGTGATGGTGTCGGCGCCCTTGCCGCTACCAAACGTGCTGACCCAACCCAGTCCCATGTGCTCGAGATCCGCACCTTCGGGCTCCGGACCGACATGATCGGCGGGACCGGCGCCGTGCGTCTTGCCGAAGGTGTGACCGCCCGCGATCAGCGCCACGGTCTCTTCGTCGTTCATCGCCATGCGGCCGAAGGTATCGCGGATATCGTGACTGGCCGCGGCCGGATCGGGATTGCCGTCTGGGCCTTCCGGATTCACGTAGATCAGGCCCATCTGCACGGCGCCCAGCGGGTTTTCGAGATTGCGTCCGCCATCGGTGCGGCTGGTCTCGCTGCCATGCAGTTCCGGCTCGGCCACCAGCACGCCTTCTTTCTCGTCACCGGGCTTGCCTTTGCCATAGCGGATATCGCCGCCCAGCCAGGTCTTCTCGTTGCCCCAGTAGACGTCCTGATCGGGTTCCCAAGTGTCCTCGCGCCCGCCACCGAATCCGAAGGTCTTGAAGCCCATCGACTCCAGTGCGACGTTGCCGGCAAGAATCATCAGATCGGCCCAGGAAATGCTCTGGCCATACTTCTGCTTGATCGGCCACAGCAGGCGACGTGCCTTGTCCAGGCTCACGTTGTCGGGCCAGCTGTTGAGCGGCGCAAAACGTTGCTGTCCGCGTCCGCCACCACCACGGCCATCGCCGATGCGGTAAGTGCCGGCGCTATGCCAGGCCATACGGATGAACAGCGGACCGTAGTGGCCGAAATCAGCGGGCCACCAATCCTGCGAATCGGTCATCAGTGCGGTCAGATCCCTCTTCACCGCGGGCAGGTCGAGCTTGTTGAAGGCTTCGGCGTAGTTGAAGCCTTGATCGAGCGGATTGGATTTGCTCGAGTGCTGTGCGAGCAGATCCACTCGCAGTTGCTTGGGCCACCAGTCCCGGTTCGTCGTACCGCCGCCGGCGGCATGGATGAAGGGGCACTTTGCTTCGGTTGACATGCGCTCTCTCCTTGGGAGGATGAACCCACTACACGTTCTTTCGATGCGTCAGGCGTCTATGCCCCTGTCGTGGCGGGAAACCGAAAGCGGTCACCCAAGGTGCATGAGCCTGGTCCGGTGGGCCGCCTGGACGCGCGTCGGGCGGGTTCTGGCGCGCGTCGACGGTGCCCGCAGTTGTCGGAGCTTACGCCGACCGGAGCGAAAGTTCCGTATTCGGCCCGTAGCCATCCAGCGAGCCGAGGGAACCGGCCAATCCGCAGCAAACCGCGGCCATCGCCAACGCGCCACGGTGGACGGATGCCGGCGCCCGGTGGCCGTCATGCGCCTGCCACATGGGGCGGGCATGGTCGCGCCGTATCGGCAAAGAGAGTGTTGCCATGGCCTATAAACATGCAGCCACTGCGCCGCTGCGGGCCTGGGACGGTGCCCTCCCGCTGCTGATGTCGCTGGCTGTCCTGCTGATGATCGCATCCGAGCTGTTGCGGTACGGACTGCACGCGCACCACGTCAACGACCTGGCCGATCACATCGCCCAGCTGCTGATGTTCGGGCAGATTCCCATCATGTTCTGGTTCACGGCCCCCGGCCGTCGTCGCGTCCGGCAGATCCTGCCTACGCTGGCGCTGCAGCTCGCGCTCTGGGCCATCACGTTTGCGCTGGCGGTTACGCTGACCTGAGCAGGTATCGCGCTGCGGTGATGGTGAGGCCGATCACCGCAGCGCGATCAGGCCGTCTTAGGCTTTCTTCTTGGCAGTGGTCTTGCGCACCGCACGCTTCACGGCCTTTTTCGGCGTCTTTTTGGCGGCTTTGGCGCGCTTGGGTTGCGCAGCGGAGCTGGCAGCGCCGTCAATCAGCAGATCCGCTTCGGTCACGCCGCGACGCTTGAGCGCCTTCACGAACCAGAGCGGCTGGCGGCCACGTCCCGACCACGTCACGGATGGATCAGACGGGTCGCGATACTTCGGCGCTACCGAGCCGGTCTTGCCCTTCTTGCCCGCGACCTTCTTGCCGCGCGCGGGATAGACGTCGTCCAGGTTCAGGCCTGCATGACTCAACAGGGCATCGATCTTTTCCTTGATGGCCCGCACGTGGGCCACCCGTGCCTCCTGCATATGGGCACTCGCGTTCGCAATGAGAGCCTGCAGTTCTTTGGGCGTAAGGTTCTTCAGATCAATAGCCATCGATATACCTGCGTAGTGGGTTCGAGCTCAGTCTAAGCCATTGCAAGCCTGATGACTCCATCGACCTGTCTGATTCGTCGACGATGTGATGCTTGTCGGCACGTTGACAAAATCTCCACGCGATTCGTCGCTGACTCTGCACCATGGACATCGCCAATCCGCCCGTCACCGTCGATGACGAAGCCCGTCTGCTCCACGTGTGGACACGGCAATGAATCACCGCAAACTTCGCGTGGGCGGCATCATCCTGGCGGCCGACAGCGCCAGTCGCCTTGATGCGCTCAGGCAGGTCATCGCCATCGATGGCGAACCTACGGTGCGACGCGTCGCACGTGATGCACTGGCTGCACGCCTGCAGCCCGTGGTGGTCGTGGTCGGTGCGCAAGGGGACGGCGTCATCGCCTGCCTCAACAATCTGGATATCGTCCCTGTCGAAAACCAGGCCTCGTCGGAGGGTGCCGGCGGCTCGCTGGCCGAGGGCGTGAAAGCGCTGCTGGCCAGCGCAGAACCGTTGCGCGCATTGATGGTGCTCCTGGCCAACCAGGCATCGATCCGTGTCGGCCATATGGAAAAAATGCTGGCCGCGCACGCCGCGGCACCCGACCGCATCCTGGCCTGCGGTCGGCAGCGCGTGCTGCGCTTGCCCTGCATTTTCCCGATCGCTTATGCCGAGGAACTCGCCACGCTGCAGGCGGCTGCCGGCGCAGAATCCTTGCTGCAAAAATACGCCGCGCAGGTCGACGCCTTCGACCTGCCCGAAGCCTTCCTCGATACCGACAACCCCGACGAAGAGGGCGCGTGGCCAAGTCGGCGAGCGAAGCCACCCACGGACGACGGGGCTTTTTGAGCGCCGCACGGGGCACTCGAATTCAGGCTGACCGCCCCCATCTCCAGGCCATTCCCAAGCTCTTTGCCCTGCCCGCCCGTGACGCAATTTTCGCTGTTTTCCCAAGGCCCGCTGGTGCTGCTGGATGACACCAGCGGACGGATCGTCTATGAAGAAAACGTCATCCCCGCCGAGCAGGCGGCGCAGTGGCACGCGCTGCTGCTGGACAGCCCGATCTGGCGGCAACAGCGCCGCGTGATGTACGAACGCGAGCTCGATGTGCCGCGCCTGACTGCACATTTTGCAGCCGACGATGCGGATCTGCCCGAGCCCCTGGGCAAAGCGCTCGAGCAGGTGCGCGCCATCACCGGCGAGCAGTTCAACAGCATCGGCCTCAATCTCTATCGCGACGAGCACGACAGCGTCGCCATGCACAACGACCGCCTCGGCGATCTGCACGAAGGTCACCCGATCGCGCTGATCTCACTGGGCGAGACGCGACGCATGCACATCCGCAACAAGAAACACGTGCCGGCACGGCGCCTGGACCTGGATCTGGCGGCCGGCAGCCTGCTGCTGATGAGCTGGGAAACCCAGCTCCATTACGACCACGGCATTCCCAAGCAGACCCATCCGCTGGGCCCGCGCATCAGCCTCGCGTTCAGGACCCGCAAGCGCGACTGAATCTCGGGCCTGAACGCACAACGCAACACTCACGCCAGCGCGACGCCTTCTTGAAGAGCCAGGCGACAGCCTCGGGATACGTCCCGCAAAGGCCATCGCCATGAGCAACCACAAGAAAGAGCAGGACCCGCATCATCAGCCACCGGGCACCTCAGGCTATCCCGAACCGCAACCCACGCCATCGAAGGGCAAGAACATGCCCGACGAGCACACCCCGCATGAGCCGCAAAACAACCCACGGCAAAAGCCCAAGTCCTCGTAAGCAGATAGATCAGGCCGCCAGGCTTTTAATCACCGCATCGACGAAGGCAGGAATATCCGCGGGCTTCCGGCTGGTGATGAGCTGACCGTCGGTCACCACGTCGCGGTCCACCCAGGTGGCGCCGGCATTTTCGAGATCCTGGCGCAGGGACGGCCATGAGGTGACCTGGTGGCCCTTGACCAGGCCCGCATTGATCAAAGTCCACGGCCCATGGCAAATAGCGGCGATCGGCTTGCCCGCGCTGCCGAAGGCCTTGACGAATTCGACCGCCTGCGGAAGCTGGCGCAGGTTGTCCGGATTTATCACGCCGCCGGGCAACACCAGCGCATCGAAACCCTCGGCCTTGGCCTCGTCGAGCGATGCATCGACACGGACATCGTCACCCCAGTCCTTCTTGTTCCAGCCGGTGATCTGCTGCTTGCCTTCCGGGGCAATCACCGTCACCTGTGCACCCGCTTCTTCCAGCAAGCGCTTGGGCTCCATCAGCTCCGACTGTTCGAAACCGTCGGTGGCAAGCATCGCCACTTTGCGACCGTTGATTCTGGCTTGTGTCATGACGCTACCTCTCCTGACTGGTGGGTGCCGATCCTGCAAAACACGCCATACGGGTCGCGTCGGTTCTGCGTGGTCGCTGCGTGACGAGGTCGGGTTCGGCTCAGTCTTGCGTCATGTCCGAGATTCAAGCGGTTCGTCGCGACGCGCGCTTGCGGGCAGGTGCTTTCTTGGCGGTCTTCTTGGCCGTGGCGCGTTTGCGCGGAGTGCTGGTCTCCTTGGCCTTGCTGCGCGAAGCCGCTTTCTTTGCCGGCGTGCGTTTCTTGCTCGCCAGGCTCTTCTGCAGCAGCGACATGAAATCCACCACATTGGTGCTGGCGTCTTCCGGCGCCGACGGCTCGTCATCGATCGGCGTCACCACGCCCTTGGACTTCATGCGCTTCTCGATCACCTTGTGCAGGCGGTCGCGGAATTCGTCCCGGAAGTCGCCCGGCTCCCACTTGCCGGACATGGAATCGACCAGTTGCTCGGCCATCTGCAATTCCTTGGCGGTAATGCGATAGCTGGCTGTTTTCCCCGACGGCAGCGCGTAATCGTCCACATCTACCAGCTCCTGCGGATAGCGCAGCAGCACCAGCAGCAGGCTGTCATCCTTGGGAATCACCGCGGAGAGATAGCCACGCGTACGTATCACCACGCGTGCGATGCCGATCTTGCCGGTGCGTCGCAGCGTTTCGCGCAGCAGCACATAACCCTTTTCGGCCTTCTTGCCGGGCACCAGCACATAGGGCTTCTCGAAGTATTCGGGGCCTACGGCCGCGGCATCGACAAAGGCCTCCACCTCCACCGCCTCGCGCCCTTCCGGTGAGGCGGATTTGATGTCTTCGGGCCGCAGCACCACGTAGCTGCCCTTCTTGTATTCGTACGCCTTGACGATGTCCTTCCACGGCACCTCCTCGCCGGTGTCGGCGTTGACGCGCTCGTAGCGGATGGGCGTATTGCTGCGGCTGTCGAGCATGCGGAAATGCAGGTCGACGCGGCGCTCCGCCGGCATCACGGATACCGGCACGTTCAACAGACCGAACGACAGCGTTCCGTTCCAGATGGGGCGGGCCATGGCAGGGCTCCTCGAAAGACGAACCCTGAGCAAAAGCCCTCCCGCGTGAGCCCGCGGTGAGCCACGCGTGAAATCCCGCCCAGCAACGCCTGGCTCCCGCTAGGCGTGCTCGCTGGTGCCGTCCTTGATCGCCGCCAGCATCTCGCGCGCCAGGTCCACCATGGTGAACGGCTTGCTGATCAAGCGCACGCCGGGGTCGAGGACACCATTGTGGACAATCGCGTTACGCGTATAGCCGGTCATGTAGACCACGATCAGTTCGGGGTAGCGCTCCTTGGCCTTGCTGGCCAATTGACGGCCATTGGTGCCGGGCATCACCACATCGGTCAGCAGTACGCGGACGTCGGGGTGTTCGTCCAGGGCCATCAAGGCGGCATCCGCGCCGCCGGCTTCGATCGCGATATAGCCGATCTCGCGCAGCGCGTTGACCACGAACAGGCGCACATCCTGATCGTCCTCGACCACCAGCACTTTGTGCTGCGAGAGCAAGGCCTCCTCACGATGGGGCGCAACCGTCTCGTCCAGCGCCTCGGAGAAGTCGCGCGGCAGATAGATCTTCACCGTCGTACCGACGCCGATCTCGCTGTAGATCTTGATGTGCCCGTGCGATTGCTTGACGAAGCCGTGCACCTGGCTCAGGCCCAGGCCCGTACCCTTGCCCAGCTCCTTGGTGCTGAAGAACGGGTCGAAGGCTTTCTGCATGACCTCCGCGCTCATGCCGCCACCGGTGTCGGTCACCGCCACCATCACGTACTGGCCCGAGGTGACTTCCAGATGCTGCTTGGCGTAGGTGCGATCGAGCACGGTGTTGGCCGTCTCGATGGTGAGCTTGCCCGAGCCATTCATGGCGTCGCGGCTGTTCACCGCGAGATTGACGATAGCGCTTTCCAGTTGCGCGCGATCGACAAAGGCTGGCCACAGGCCGCCGGCCTGCACCGTCTCGATCTGGATGTTTTCGCCCAGCGACCGGCGCAATAGCGCGGACATGTCGCGAATGCACAGATTGATGTCGGTGGGTTTGGGTTGCAGCGCCTGCTGGCGCGAGAACGCCAGCAGTTGCTTGGTCAGCTCCCCCGCCATCATCGCGCCGTTGAGCGCGTTGTTGGCGGGCCCCTGCAGGCGAGCGTCCTCCGTGGGCAGCCGCCGTATCAGCAACTCGAGATTGCCGATGATGATGGCCAGCATATTGTTGAAATCGTGGGCGACGCCACCGGTGAGCTGGCCGATCGCTTCCATCTTCTGCGCCTGGCGCAGCTGTGCCTCGACTTCTTCGCGCTGCTGGATTTCCTGCTCCAGCGCCAGCACGGAGCGTCGCAACGCATGAGAGTGCTGCCGGCCCTCGCGTATCACCATATAGGCCAGCGCGCAGGCCAGCCCGATCGCCAGCACGATGGCGACCATCAGCAGCAGGCGCTGCGTATCCATGGCCGAGGTGCGCTTGCTCAGTACGTCCTGCTCGCCCCGGTCCATGCCGGTGACGACGCTGCGTATCTGCACCATCAGCTGGCGGCCGGCGTCGGTCTTGACCAGCGCGGCGGATTCATCGAGCTGGCCGTTGCCGCGCAGTTGCACGGTGCGGCCCAGCTCATCCATCTTCGCGGCGATCAGATCGAACAGCTGATTCTGCTGGGCAGCGCGCTCGGGGCTGAGCGCCACCATGCGGCGCAGCTGATCTTCGCGTTCGGGCAGTTGCGCCTTCGCCTCGAGGAAGGGCTGGAGATAGGAGCGATCGCCGGTCAGCAGATAACCGCGCTGCCCCGTCTCGGCATCCTGCACGAGACTGAAAAGCTCCCAGGTGCTCTGCTGCAGCTCCAGCGAATGCTCCACCCACCGTTCGGCGCGAAAACTCGACGCCACGGCAAACACGATCAATACGCAGGCCACGCCCAATAGCGCGAACCCGCCAACGATGCCTCGCCTCATGCGCGAGCGCATGGCTACCGATTCCATCGAACCCCCTTGAACACATCGCCGACACCGGCCAACGCGAGGACGGCGTGCTGCCAGCGAACTGGAAACATCACCGTTTCATAACGTAGATCCCGCGATTTTCCCCATACGCCCGAGGCTGTCAATCGGGTCTTTATGGTGTGTAGAGCGCGCAATTCCATTCACACGATTTCTTGATACGGTCATCACCTTCTCAGCCGCTACCATGCCTTCACGCGCCGTAGGGGCGCCAGGCTGGGGGAAAGCGAATGCGCATGATGGCCACGCGGGAACGCAGTGTCACCTCGCTCGGGGAACGGGCGGCGTTTGACGAGGCGATGGCCATTTACCTCAGGAAAGTTGCCGATTGCCGGCGCAGGCGCCTGGGGGCGGATCTGCTGCTGGTGTTGGCCTGCATGCTGCTTGCCGGAAGTGGACTGGTATCGCCCGCGCTGCGCCTGGCGGTGTTACCGTTGGCGTTTGGCGTGGCGTGGACGGGCGTTCACCTTGGCGAGCGAGCCTCGCGCGCGCGGGCTCGCCTACGCTGGTGAGCTGGACGGAGGGTTTGGACACCCTGTTGGCCGAGCGCGTGAGCGCACCGAATGATCTCTCTGTCACCGAACGCGGTGACTGCAGGCAAGCCATGAATGCATCGCCGTCGAGCTTCAGCAGCGCCATCCCAGGCTGGATCGGCGAAGCGTTCGGCCGGCCCTCGGCGACCGAAGCGATGCAGTGGCTGCTCGCCACCATCGGCCAACAGGTTGGCGCCGACGTGTGCCTAGTGTTGCGCCTCAACGGCGCGGGCACGCATGGCTCGCTCGCATCGTCGTATGGCCCAAGTGCTCAAGCCCTGTCGCGCGATCTGTATCCGCTGGGTGGCAGCACGATCGAGCACCTATTCAGCGCGCCCACGCCGGTTGCGCTCGAACGCAGCATGTTCAGTCGCGACCCCTGGCTGGCGAAGCTGGGCATCGCCGGCGGCGCTGCGGTGGCTTTGCAGCAAGGCCCCATGAAATTCGGTTCGCTGGGTGTCTATTTCACCCACGACGACGTCGATGTCAGCGATACCATCGCCTTGCTGGCCGAGATCCGCATGCTGATGTGGCCACTGCTGTGCTGGCAGATCCTGGGGGCGGAGAATGGAACGTCTACCGCCGCGATGGGCGCCGTCCACCGTGCCAACAATATCCTCAGCAATATCGTGCTGCTGACGGATCTGGCCCTGGATACGCCCTGCGGACGCGATGATGAGCATCTGCGCGCCTTGCTCCTGCGCATGGCCAGCGAAGGCGTGCGCTGTGCCGATGTGCTCAGGGAAATCAGTCCGGGCTGAAGAGTAGCGGCGCCCTGCCGAGCGCCGCTCTCCCTGTTAGAGCGTAAGTACGTGCAAATTAATGGTGCTTATCGAGGTCGCGCTGGCGATCGTGCTCTTTGCCGACTTCCTTCTGGATCTTGCCGGCATTCTTTTCGATATTGCCTGCGACTTCCTTGGCGGGATTGTTGGTGATCTTGCCGACGCCTTCTTTGATAGCGCCCTTTACTTCATGCTTGGTGCCTTCAACGCGATTCTTATCCATAACATCCTCCAGAGCCGCCTAATTGCGACAGGACGTTTTTAGGAATTGGGTGGTGCCCGCCCTGTGAAAATAGAAGAAAACACGGCGTTCTTCTGAATGCGTCTTCAGCTGCGCTCGCCACTTGTTAGCTGCACGGCAAGGACAGATGCGCAGCACGTGCGCATTCACGCCCCAGTCGGCGCGCTCAATTGAGCATGTCGCGCACCTTGGTCAGCAGCTGGTCGATCTCAAAGGGCTTGATCAGGATGTCCATGCCTTCGTCCAGCAACTCTTCGCCGGTCAATGCACGCTCGGCGTAGCCGGTCATGAAGAGAATCGGCAAGGCCGGTCGCCATGCGCGCGCCGCCTCAGCCAGCTGCCGGCCATTCATGCCCGGCAGGCCGACATCGGTTAGCAGGAGATGGATGGCGGCATCGCCGCGCAGGGCGCGCAACGCGGCCTCCACGTCCTCTGCCTCGGTACAGTGATAACCCGCATCGGAGAGCAGCTCGCGGGCCAGCGCGCGCAGCGAGGTGTTGTCCTCCACGATGAGGATGCTTTCGCCCTGCCCTTGCACCAGGTCGATCGAAGCATCGACTTCCTCTTCCACCTGCAAGTGTCCGCGCGGCAGGGTGATCCGCACTTCCGTGCCCACGCCGCTCTGGCTGCAGATGGATACGCGACCGCCGGACTGCCGCGAGAACCCGTAGATCATCGACAGCCCCAGGCCCGTGCCCTTGCCGATCGGCTTGGTCGAGAAGAACGGCTCGAACACGCGCTCCAGCACTTCAGGCTCGATGCCGGTGCCATTGTCGATCACCGCCACCTGCACATAGTCGCCATCGGGCAACTCGCTGTCGCCTTCCAGGCTGACCGTGGAGGTGAGCACGCGAATCTCGCCGCCGTTGGGCATGGCGTCGCGTGCATTGATGACCAGGTTGATGATGGCGTTTTCCAGCTGGTTCGCATCGACCTTGGCGATACCGGTGCCGTCCATCAAATCGAAGCGCAACTCGATATGCTCGCCGATGGTCCGGCGCAGCAGGTCGCCGAGCGAACGCATCAGCTGATTGATGTCCACCGGCCTGGGATCGAGCGGCTGCTGGCGCGCAAAGGCCAGCAGGCGATGCGTCAGCGACACGGCGCGGCGCGCCGAACCCAGCGCCATATCGGCAAAGCGCTGCACGCCTTCCACGCGACCCTCCGCGACATGGCGACTCATCAGGTCGATGCCGGTGATGATGGTGGTGAGCAGGTTGTTGAAGTCGTGCGCAATGCCGCCGGTCAGCTTGCCCAGCGCGTCCATCTTCATGGCCTGGTGCAGCTGCGACTCCGTGCGTTCGCGCTCGGCGATTTCCTGGGCCAGCTGGGTATTGACCGAGGCCAGGGCCGCCACATGGCGTTGCTCGCGCCGCCACTGCTCGGTGACATCCTCGACAAACACCAGGCCCAGGTCCGGCGCACGATACGGCGCGATACGCCACTCGATGTAACGAGCGACGCCGCGAATACTCATGGAGAAGGTGCCACGCCAGCGCTTGCGCTCTGACAGATGCGTGCGCAATTGCTCGATGGCATCTTCCTGATTGTGCTCGAATGCCGCCGGCAACCTGCCGTCGTCCGCGGCGCTGTCCAGCAGCCGCATGAAGGCCTCGTTCGCCTCATGGATCACCAGGCCCGAGTCCATCACCGCGATGGGTGCGATCGCGCTGGTGAAGATCTCGCGGAAGCGCGCCTCGCTTTCCAGCAGCGCATCTTCGGCAATACGCACACGCAACAAGGTGCGCAACGTGGCCAGCAGCACGTCCGGGTCCACCGGATGAATCAGGTAGGCATCGGCGCCCGCATCCAGGCCGGTGATCAAATCGTTGGTTTCGATCGACGCGGCCGACACGTGGATGACGGGCAGCAAGCGCGTCGGCGCCTGGCTACGCAGGTGCCGGACAATGTCGAAGCCGCTGATATCGGGCAGATTCACGTCCAGGATCAGGGCGGCAAACACATGCTGCGCCATCAAGGCGAGGCCTTCCGCGCCGGTGCCGGCCTCCAGCACGGGATAGCCGTGGCGCTCGAGCACGCGCCGCATCGAATAGCGTGTCGCGGCGTTGTCGTCGACGATCAGCAGCTGGTTATGGCGTGGCATCGGCAGCAGCCTCCGGGAGCGTGCGCGGCAGAACGACGAAGAACACCGAACCCTCGCCCGGCTTGCTTTCCATGCCGACGTGGCCACCGAGCAATTCCGCATAGCGCTTGCACAGCGCAAGACCCAGGCCGGTGCCGCGCAGGCGCTTCTGCAACGGCGATTCCAGCTGGCTGAAATCCTTGAACAGATCCTGCTGCAGATCTTGCGGGATGCCGATGCCGGTATCGCGCACGGCAAAGCACACGGTGCCGTCGTCCTGCAGAGTTGCCGACACTTTCACGGTGCCGCGCGGCGTGAACTTCAAGGCGTTGGAGATGTAATTGCGCAGGATCTGCGCCACCTTGCGGTCATCGGTGTAGAGCTTGGGCATGCCTTCGGGATCTTCGAAGATCAGGTCGGCGTCGGTCAGCTCGGTGATCGGACGGAAGGTGCCGCGCAGCGCGGAGAACAGGTCCACCATGTCGAACCAGGCCGGCGAGATGGTGATGCGCCCCGCCTCGATCTTGGCCAGGTCCAGCAAGTCGTCGACCATGTCGCTCAGTTCGCGCGCGGCGTTGGAGATGTACTTGACCTGGCGATGCTGTTCTTCCGAAAGCTGGCCATCCATTTCGTCGGTCATGATGCGCGCGATGCTGAGGATGGAACCCAGCGGCGTGCGGAATTCGTGACTCATATAGGACAGGAAGCGGCTCTTCAGCTCGGAGGCTTCGCGCAACTGCTCGGCCTGCTTGTCCAGTTCGGCGTAGAGCGCAACCACGCCCTGATTGGTTTCCTCAAGCTCGGCGCGCAGCGACTCCGACTCCTCGCGCAAGCGCTCCAACTCCTCGCGCATGGATGCCTCGGAACGGGGTTCAGTGGATTCAGACATGCGTCCGCTCCAGGGAGATCACCATGACGGTGGCGTCGTCGCGAATCCGATTGAAGTCGCGATGCAATACCGCGGCAATCACCGCCGGATGCCGCTGCCACAAGCCCGGATAATCCGCCATGCGCCACCTCGACTGCAGCCCGTCGCTATGCATGATCAGCAACTGCCCGATGATATCGCTGAAATCGAAGGCCTGGGCGCGTCGAAACTGCGCACCGACAATGCCGGGGTGGGAGGCCAGGCCGCGCGTGGCCTCCGGCGTGAGCAACGACGCAGAGATGTTGCCGATGCCGGAAAAGCGCAACGTTCCCTGGGCAGTGTCCACCCGAGCCAAGGCCACCGCACCACCGCGCGTACCCATCATGGCCTGGTGCAGATCCGCCATCAGGGCCGCAGGCTCGGCCAGCGGCTGGGCGACAAAGGCCTTGACGGCGGCCTCTGCGGCCAACGCTGCGGCTTCGCCATGTCCCAACCCGTCGACCATCAGGAACGACCAGGTGGTGCCCTTGCTCGCCAGCGCCCAGCCATCCCCGCAATACGCTTCACCATGCAACGCCGTCTGGCTCACGCCGAAACGCAGATCATCGTCGGCCTGCTGACGCGGATAGAAACGGGCCAGCACCACCGCGCCGCGGCTATCGGCGTAGACATCCATCACCTGCGACTGGCGAACCACGGCGCCGAGCCCGATGCCCCGCGTGCCGCCGGTGGAGAAGCCGTCCGGCAGGCAATGGGCAAGACTGAAGCCCGGTCCGCGGTCCACCGCGACGATCTCGATGCCGCGCGTGCGTCGCCCAGGGACCGCTCGCAAATAGACCGCGCCTCCACGGCCATGCTTGATCACATTGGTGGCCAGCTCGGTCACCACCAGCGCGACACGCCCGGCATCGCCATCGTCGAAACCCGCTTCATCGGCCAGCTGCTGCGCGTAACGGCGCGCCTGGCCGACCTGGGTGATTTCATCGATCGCAATGGCGACGCCAAGCGATCCAGGCAGCGTCAATTCCATTTGGTGATGGTGACGCGCGTTCCCTTTCCTGGCGCGCTCTGTATTTCGAATTGGTCGACCAGCCGCTTGGCACCTGCCAGGCCAAGCCCCAGGCCGTTGCCGGAGGTCCAGCCATCGGTCATGGCCTGCTTCAGATCGGCGATGCCCGGACCGGTATCGCGAAAAACCAGCTGCACGCCCTTGCGCGCGCCCTCTTCCACGATCGTCCAATCCATGTCTCCGCCGCCGCCGTAGATCACGGCGTTGCGCGCCAGCTCGCTGACCGCGGTCACCAGCTTGGTCTGATCCACCAGGCGCAAGCCGCATTCCTGCGCCAGCTTGCGCACGGCCTGGCGCCCGAGCACAACGTCCTGCTCAGAGCGGATGGCGTAGGTTCCACTGCGCGGCGTACTCATTGCGTCGGGACACGCTCGCGCAGAAGTTTCATGCCGCGCTCGACATCGAGCGCCGTGCTCACGCCGGACAAGGTGAGGCCCAGTTCCACCAGGGTGATGGCCACGGCCGGCTGCATGCCGACCACCACGGTCTCGGCATCCATGATGCGCGACAGGCCAGAGATCATGCCGATCATCCGGCCGATGAAGGAGTCGACCACGTCAAGCGCGGAAATATCGATCAGCACACCCTTGGCCGAGGTCTCGCTGATCTTGGCCGAGAGATCGTCCTGCAGTGTCATGGCGAGCTGATCATGCATGTCGACCTGGATGGTGACCAGCAGAAAGCTACCCATGCGAAGAATGGGAATGCGATCCATGAGCTTACCCGGCCTTCGTCACGCTCAGGCCCGAGCGCTTGAGCGCCAGCGCCAGCGCGTCGGCCAGGTTGGCCTTGGTCACGATACCGCCCAGGTCCAGGCCCAGATGCACGATGGTCTGCGCGATCTGCGGCCGGATGCCGCTGATGATGCAGTCCGCGCCCATCAGCCGGATCGCCGTCACGGTCTTCAACAGGTGCTGGGCCACCAGCGTATCCACGGTGGGCACGCCGGTGATGTCGATAATGGCGATATCCGAACCGGTTTCCACGATACGCTGCAGCAGAGACTCCATCACCACCTGGGTGCGCTGCGAATCGAGCGTACCGATCATCGGCAAGGCCAGCACGCCATCCCACAGCTTGACCACCGGCGTGGAAAGCTCGAGCAGTTCTTCCTGCTGACGCCGGATCACTTCTTCGCGGGACTTCTGGAACGCGCGAATGGTGTGCATGCCCAAGGTGTCGAGCAGCTCGGAGATGGCCCACAGCTCACCTGACAGCACCGAGGGATTGCTCGCATAGGTCTTCTGCAGCAGATCAAACAACGGACGCTTCAGCGAAAAGATGAAGTGCGCCGTGTGATACGAGTCGAAGCCCTGCATCGCGCGGCTGCGCGACAGCGTTTCGAGGAACTGGCGCGATTCCGCCCAATCGGTCGTTGACAGGTCGGCCGCATCGCCCGTGGCCGACGCGCTCACCAGCAAGGCCAGGAATTCCTTCGCCTGGCGGCTCACGTCGTCGCGACTGATGCGGTTATCCGACAACGAACCACCCTGCTCCAAGTTCGCGACCCACCCTGCGAGCAAGGCAGGCTCGTTGTTCTTGATGGCGTCGATGGTTGCCGGCTTGAGAATCGACATATGGCAGTCTCCCCATTGAATTCATTCATCATCCGGGATCAAGCAGGGCTTGGGAATAGGCGCTGAGTAAAAGATCGATGTGTATGGAAATTTGACACGCCGTTGACGCTCACGCCCTTAGACAGAACGGTTACAGCCTTTCGTCCACTAAGCGACTCCATGAGCTCCGATCACGTCCTGACCATTCTTCTCGTCGAAGATGACGACGGCATCCGCACGATTGCGAGCGTGTTATTGGAGTCGCAGGGCCATCGCGTGCATGCGATGGCCAATGGCGAACTGGCCAGCGAATGGCTTAAACAAGGCCAGCCCGACGTGCTGTTTACCGATATCAACATGCCCGGCGGCATGAGCGGCGCGGAACTGGCCCGCCTCGCGCGACTGGCCCATCCGGGGCTGCGCGTGCTGATGACCTCGGGCGAGGCCGTGCCCGATCCCGCATGGCTGGCGTCGGGCATCCACTATCTGAACAAGCCGTATGACCGTCGAACACTGCTTGCGGCCATCGACGCAACCGCCAAGGCCGTGGCCTGATCGATCACGTCCTGGCCGGCGGAGCCCCCATGCCCACCTCTGCCACCATGCGGCGAATACGCTGCAGCGCCCAATCGTGATCGTCGCGCGCAGCATTGCGCAGCACTTCTTCCGCCAGGCCTGAGAATTCCTGCCAGAACAAAGGCGGCTCCGGATATTTCCGGGCCAGTGCCTGCGCATAGCCTTGCAGTCGATCCAGATCGCTATCGAGGTTGTCGCGATTCTTGGTCATGGTGACTCAACGACTCATCTGGCCAAAGTCTTCGGCGCCTGTGTTGTAGCGGCGCGACGTTATGCATCGCGTCGCGAACATGTCGGCTGCGCGTGATGCGCACAGCCCTCTTGCAACGTCAGCCTAATGCGACAAGTGGATCTGCGCCTCACTCCGGATGTTTCACATTTGAGCGGCAGTGCACTCACGAGCGGACCGCCATCGTCGTCGCACACCCCACGACGAGGTTATTCCCCATGAGTCAGCACGACCACGAAATCAAGGTACTGAACGGCCTGATCGAAACCACCATCGACAGCGTCGACGGTTACGCCGAAGCGGCCAAGGATGCGGAAAACGCCCAGTTCCGCGATCTCTTCCTGACCCGCGCCGCCGAGCGCCGCCAGGTCGCCGCGCATCTGCGCGAGGCCGTGCGTCGCGAAGGCGGCGAGCCTGCCGATGACGGCACCGTGCTCGCTTCGGCGCATCGCGTCTTCACCGGCCTGCGCAGTTCCATGAGCCATGGCGACAAGGCGGTGATCGAGGAAGTGGAACGCGGCGAAGATCACATCAAGGCCAAATACGATGAAGCGCTCAAGGACGACAAGCTGTCGCTCTCTGCCCGCGAATCCATCCAGCAGGCCTATACCTCGGTGCGCCAGGGCCATGATCAGATGAGTGCGATCAAGCACGCCGTGCAGTAAATCATTGCCATCTCGTTGACCTGCGACGGACGGCATGCCGTCCGTCGCTTCGCTTGATCACATCTGCGGCTGCTGCTCCGGCGGTGGCACCGGATCGCCCACCGGTGGCGGCTGCGGCTCGGGATCGGTCAACGGCGGACGCGCGGGTGTGGGCGCCGGTGGCTCCGGCGGCGCGGGCGGCTCGACCGGGCTGGGCGGCCCCGGCGGCTTGACCGGATCGGGCGTGGGCGCAGGCACCTCGCCGTGCGCGACGTACATGACGAAGTTCTCGGCGATCATCGTTCGACTCCTGCGTAGACGCCTTCATCCTCGCCATTGGCGATTGAACTGCGTGCACGCACGGCGTGAATACCGATATTCACGGTGCGCCGTATCGGAACGATTCATCAGCCTGTACGCGCCGCTGTGATTGCTGCAACCGCAGCTGACTTGCACCATTGAAATTTGACTGGCTGGTCACTTGTTGGCGCGTAATTCTCGTTGCCATGCCAACGGAGGACCGACGCATGAAGACGCGTGCCATCACTACTCTCGCCATCGTCCTGATGACTTTTACGGGTGCGACGTTTGCGCAGACGCAAACCCGCACCGTGTGCGAAGACGTACCGGTGAAGCAGGTCAATTCCAGCGATACCCATCGCGTTGCAGGCACGGCCATCGGCGCCGTCGCTGGCGGCGTGCTCGGCAACCAGGTCGGCGGCGGCAAGGGCAAGACGCTTGCGACGGTCGGCGGCGCGGTCGCCGGCGGCGTGGTGGGCAACCAGGTGCAGAAATCGCATCAGGACAAAAACGCCACCTATACCACCGAACGCCGCTGCCATCAGGAGCAGTACTGATCCTCGCTGCATCACCCCCCATCCATCGCCCTTAGGAGACTCCTGCATGCAAACGTCCGTCTATTGCATGGCCCGCACCTCGGAGCAGGCTGAAGTGATCCTGCTGGAACTCAAGCAGGCCGGGTTCACCAATAACGATATTTCCGCCCTGCTGCCGGATCGCCGGGGCACCAAGGACTTCGCCCACGAGCACAACACCAAGGCGCCGGAGGGCGCGACCGCGGGCGGCATCGCCGGCATGGGCGTCGGCGCTGCACTGGGTTGGCTGGCTGGCGTCGGCGCGTTGGCGATACCGGGCGTCGGGCCATTTATCGCAGCCGGCCCGATCATGGCCGCACTCAGCGGCGCGGCCGTCGGCACCGCCACCGGCGGCGTGGTCGGCAGTCTGGTGGGTCTGGGCATGCCGGAGTTCGAAGCCAAGCGCTACGACGCGAAGATCCGCGAGGGGAACATCCTCATTTCCGTGCACACGGAAAGCGGCAAGCAAAAGGATGTCGCCAAGGACGTGTTCAAACGCAACAATGCGGACGATATCTCGACCGCTTCGGAGGCGCGGGTGCACTGAGCCCGCGGCGATCCTGACGCCAGCTGACTCGACCCAGCGGCGGCAACGAGGTTTTCACACGTGGCTCACGACCGGAACGATTTGATCCGGCCATTCACCACGTACAGCACAGTGGGGGCAAAGACATGCACGCCAAGAAACGTCGATCCGGTTTCGTGATACTGGTGGAAGACAATCGCCAGAACGCGCAGGCCACGGGTGAATACCTGGAAAGCCAGGGCTATACGGTGGATTACGCCTACGATGGCATCACCGGCCTGCACCTGGCTTCGTCCAACGACTACGACGCCGTCGTGCTCGACGGCATGCTGCCCGGCATGGATGGCCTGGAAGTCTGTCGCCGCCTGCGCACCGAGCACAAGCTGGCCGCGCCCATCCTGATGCTCACCGGCCGCAACACCCTGGACGACAAGGTCGCCGGTCTTGACACCGGTGCCGACGATTACCTGTGCAAGCCATTCGATCTGCGCGAGCTGGAAGCACGCCTGCGCACGCTCATCCGTCGTGAGCGGCGCCAGGTGTCGCGTGAAGTCCTCACGGTGGGTGATCTCACCTTCGACACCGGCACGCTGAGCGTGACGCGCGCCGAGCAGGAGCTCACTTTGTCGCCGATCGGATTGCGCCTGCTGGCCATCCTGATGCGCGAATCGCCCCGCGTGGTCAGCCGCTCCCGCCTGGAACGCGAAGTGTGGGGCGAATCGCTGCCCGATTCGGACACCTTGCGCTCGCACCTGTACATCTTGCGTCGCGCGATCGACAAGCCGTTTGCCAATCCCTTGATGCACACCTTGCCGACGGCCGGTTATCGCCTTGCCGATCTCTCGCCCGCCGCCAAGGGCGCAACGCCGAAGGCGTCGGGCACGACTCTCGCGATGGCCTGATACAGCGCCCCACATGCACCGACGCGACGGCCGCCGAGCAATCGGCGGCCGTTGTTTTTTCGAGAATGGTGGCGTCAAACATCATCTCCACGCAGGCTGCACCTTCGACCACGCAAAGTTGAAGGCACGGACCAACACCGCCCCGCGCAAGCAAACCATCGACCGCAAGCGCCGCGATACCCGCCTCGACGATTGGACGCATGCAGCCGCCAGGCTGATGCGCATCAACGCAGTCGCCCGGCCTACCGCATGGATGCACCCTTCCACCGATGACGCCACGCGGCGCCGTCCGCCATCAGCGAGGTGACCGTGCGTATCGCCCAGATCTCACCGCTCTATGAATCGGTTCCGCCCAAACTCTATGGTGGCACCGAGCGCATCGTCGCCTATCTGACCGACGCCCTGGTCAAACGCGGTCACGACGTCACCCTGTTCGCCAGCGCCGACGCCCAGACCCGGGCGCGATTGTGCGCCACGCGTGCGCAATCGATCCGGCTCGATCCATCGCCACTGAAATCCGATCTCGCCGCGCACCTGACCCTGCTGCACGAGGTACAGCGACAGATCGATCGATTCGATGTGCTGCACTTCCATATCGACCTGCTGCACCTGCCGGCGTTTGAAGCGGTGGCCTCGCGTACCATCACCACCTTGCACGGCCGCCTGGATCTGTCCGATCTGGCCGACGCCTATGCGCGCTGGCCGCAATATCCGCTGGTATCCATCTCCAGGCAGCAGCGCGCGCCCATGCCGAATGCGTCCTGGCTTGCCACCGTGCCCCACGGCATTCCGGCCGAGCTCTATCGTGCGCACCCGCACTCGGGCGAGGGCTATCTGGCCTTCCTCGGCCGCATTTCGCCGGAGAAGCGACCGGATCGGGCGATCGCCATCGCGCGACGTGCCGGCATTCCGCTGCGCATTGCCGCCAAGGTGGATGCGGTGGATAAGGCGTATTTCCACGAGCATATCGCGCCGATGCTCGACGATCCGCTGGTGCAATACGTGGGCGAGATCAGCGATGCAGAGAAAGAGGCGTTCCTCGGCAACGCGCGCGCCCTGTTGTTCCCGATCGACTGGCCCGAGCCGTTCGGGCTGGTGATGATCGAGGCGATGGCCTGCGGCACACCCGTCATCGCATGGAACTGCGGATCGGTGCCCAGCGTCGTCGACGATGGCTTGACCGGCTTCATAGTAAACAGTGAGGACGAAGCGGTCGAAGCCGTCAAACGCATTCCCAGGCTCAACCGCAAGAGTATCCGTAGCGTCTTCGAACGACGCTTCACTGCCGACGTCATGGCGGCCGCCTACGAGACGGTCTACCGCCAGGCCTTGATGGAGTCGGCCGATCTTCGCGCGGTAGGAACCTGAGCGGATGAATGAAGACGCGTTTACTCCCAATGAGATAACGGACAGCCTCAGCATCGGCGAAACGCGGGCGATGTTTGCGCTCAAGGCGGCGCACAGCTTTGCCGTGAGCGACGCACGCGGCGACATGCTGGGCGGCGCGGAGGGCATGTTTCGCAACGACACGCGCGTGCTGTCCCACTGGATCCTCGAGCTGGGCGGCGAGCGCCCTTCCCTGCTCAGCGGCGCGGTGAGCCACGACAACGTGCTGTTCACCGCCGACCTCACCAACGAGCCCTTGCCGCCCACCGGCGGCAAGGCGGCGCCGGCGGGCGTGATCCATGTGCAACGCACGCGGCTCCTGTGGGACAACCGCCTGTTCGAGCAGATCCACCTGCACAACTTCGACGACAGCGACCTGACGGTGCTGGTGCGCCTGCGCTTCCATGCGGATTTTCGCGACATCTTCGAAGTGCGCGGCATGACCCGCAAACAGCGCGGCGAAGCACTGCCCGCCCAGCTGCATGGCGACCACGTCCAGCTCGGTTATCGCGGGCTCGATGAAGTGTTGCGAAGCACGGTGATTTCGTTTTCCGAAAAACCGCATCAGCTCGCCGCGCAGCGGGCGGACTTCGAGCTGGCCATACCACGATTGGGCAGCACCTCGATTTACCTCGAGGTGGGCGACGAGCATCTGCAACCCACACGCGAACGCTACCGCAGCGCCGCCGCCGCAGCGCGCGCCACCATGCGCCGCCGTCGCCATCGTGGCGCCTGCCTGAAGAGCAATTCACGCCTGTTCAACAACTGGCTGGATCGCTCGCGCGCCGATATTGCGCTGCTGGTAGCTGACCTGCCTACCGGCCCTTACCCTTACGCAGGCATCCCCTGGTTTTCCACGCCGTTCGGGCGCGACGGGCTGATCACGGCCCTGCAGACGCTATGGGTGGATCCCAGTCTGGCGCGCGGCGTGCTGGCTTATCTGTCCAGTCGACAGGCCACGCAAACCTCGGCATTCCGCGATTCCGCGCCGGGCAAGATCATGCACGAGACGCGCTCGGGCGAAATGGCCTCACTGGGCGAAGTGCCCTTCGGTCTGTACTACGGCGGCGTGGACAGCACGCCGCTGTTCGTGATGCTGGCCGGCGCCTATGCGCAACGCACCGCCAACTATGCCTTCATCGACCAGCTATGGCCCTCGCTCAAGGCTGCCATGGGCTGGATTGAAACCACCTGCGATGCGCATGCCCACGGTTTTCTCGCCTATGCGCGCGGTGCCGAGGGCGGCCTGGTCAATCAGGGCTGGAAGGACAGCAACGATTCGGTCTTCCACGCCGATGGCCGCATTCCGCAGGGGCCGATCGCCCTGGTCGAAGTGCAGGGCTATGTCTATGCCGCGTTGCGCAGCATGGCGAAACTGGCCGAGCACCGCGGCGACAGCGACTGCGCGACACGCTGGCGCACCCGCGCCAGCGACATGCGGCACGCGGTGGAAGAGCTGTTCTGGGATGAGGACCTGGCCAACTACGCGATTGCCCGCGACGGCGACGATTCGCTATGCCGCGTGCGCGCTTCCAACGTGGGGCATCTGCTTTACACGGGACTGCCGCGCAAGAAGCGGGCGCGCCAGGTGATCCGCCAGCTCAGTTCGGCGGCCTTCGATGGCGGCTGGGGCATCCGCACGCTGGCGAACGAACAGGCGCGCTACAACCCCATGTCTTATCACGACGGTTCGGTATGGCCGCACGATGTCGCCATGGGCGCCGCAGGCATGGCGCAGTACGGCGAGCGCGCGGATGTGGTGCGCCTGGTCGGCGAGACCTTTGAGGCCGCCACGTACTTCGGCATGCGTCTGCCGGAGTTGTTCTGCGGCTTCCCCCGCCGCGCCGGCGAACCGCCGGTGGCCTACCCGGTGGCCTGCATGCCGCAGGCCTGGGCGGCCGGCACCATGTTCATGCTGATGCAGGCCTGTCTGGGCGTGGAGATCGACGGACGCCGCGGCATCGTGCACGTGCGTCGTCCGCGCCTGCCCCAAGGCATCGACCGACTGGTCGTCAACGGCCTCGAGGTGGGCGGCGCGCAACTGGACCTGGGCTTTGAACGCATCGGCGGACGCGTGGTGACCTTCCGCGAACGTGGCGACAACGACTTGCGCATCCAGGTCGAGCAATAGCGCTTAGAACATCGGATAGCAGCCCTGCACACCGTGCGTGGTCAACATGGCGCCGATGCGCGCCGTCAACCAGTCCTGATCGAGCGGATCGCTGCGCTGCATCAGCTCGTCGGCGAGCTCGGCGAAGCGCGGCCAGAATTCGGTTGCCGAAGGATGCGCCTGCAGCAACGAGGACACCTCGATGTCCAGTTCGTCGAGGCTGCGTTCCAGGCGTAGTCGGTTGGGCTTCATGGGCGGAGCCTAAGCCCGGATTCATCACGGCGATGTGGGATTTTTGCGAGCGGGGCGTCTTGCCTAAAACTGCCTTCGCCACGCCAGCACCGTGTCCGGAAAGAGCCCCGCCAGCGGCACGTCGACCGCCTCGCAGGCATCCATCACATAAGCCAGCGAACGGGCCGCCTCGCCCCGTTGAAGTTCGCGCGGCACATTGAAGGCCTCGTACTCGATGGCCTCCAGCATCCGCAGCGACCACTCGTAGAGACCGTCGCCCTGGCTCTGGAACCACCGTTGCAGCCAGTCCTTGAGCGTGTGCAATGGCAGGTCGTCGCGGACCGACACCTCCTGCAACTCGGCAGTCACTTCGGGACAGACGCCGCGCAGCCATTCGCTGTAACCGGCTGCCGCATCGGGTATGACCAGCGGCGCCGGCGAACGCTGTTCGGCATGCCGCAACAGGATGCTTCGCTCCACCTGGCGCGCCTGGGCGAGCCGTTCAGTTTCCAGCAGCAAGCCGCGATCCAGATCGAATACGTCGAAAAACCGTCGATGCAGGTTGCGCATGCGCACCAGCGGCTGCCGTGAGTAGCCGACTTTCACCAGGTCCTGCTCCCGCCATGGCAGCAGGTAGACGAAGGTACGCCCCTTGCTGAGCGTCCTGGGCATGACAAATTCATCCATGCGCACGATGGTTACACAGGCATCGCCCGAGTCGAAGCCCATGCCCCGGTCACAAAAGCCAATCAGGCGATTCACGCAGCCCGTGAAAGCCTCGCCGCATGACCGCGACCCAACAGGCAGCCACCCGACCCGAACGCGATGCCGCGTCCGAAGGCCTGGTCTATATGCGCGGCGACGAACCCGGCCTGCGTCGTCGTCGCCAGGGCAAGGGATTCGTCTATCTCGACGCCCGCGGGCATCGGGTCACCCAGGCACGCGTGCTCGATCGCATCCGCCTGCTCGCCATTCCGCCGGCCTATGTCGATGTCTGGATCAGCCCCAACCCGCGCGGCCACCTTCAGGCCACCGGGCGCGATGCCAAGGGTCGCAAGCAGTATCGCTACCACGCACGCTGGCGACGCGTGCGCGATGGCGGCAAGTTTTCGCATATGGCCGAATTCGGGGCTGCACTGCCGCGCATTCGGCGACGCGTTCGTCTCGATCTCGCGTTGCCCGGCTGGCCCAAGCAAAAAGTGTTGGCGCTGCTGGTGCGGCTACTGGATGAAACGCTGATCCGCGTGGGCAACGAGGCCTATGCCACGGACAACGGCAGTTACGGCCTCACCACGTTGCGCTCGCGCCACCTGCGCACGGAAGCCGGCAAGCTGCACCTTATTTTTCGCGCCAAAAGCGGACAGCAGAGCGACGTGACGCTCAGCAATAAACGCCTGGCTCGCCTGTTGCGACGCGTCCAGCAGCTGCCGGGACAGCGCCTGTTTCAATACGTCGACGATGACGGCAAGCGCCATGCCGTCGACTCGGGCATGGTCAACGACTACCTGCACGAGGCCAGCGGCGGCGATTTCACCGCCAAGGATTTTCGCACCTGGGCCGGTACGGTGATGGCGATCGGCCTGCTTGCCGAGCAGCCCATGCCGGCCGACGCCAGCGAGCGCGAGCTGCAGGAAGCGATCAACCTGGTCGTCCGTGAGGTGGCCGACGCGCTGCGCAACACGCCCAAGGTCTGCCGCACGTCGTATATCCACCCCAAGGCGTTCGAGGGATGGAAGGATGGCAGTCTGCAGCGCCTGGTACCTGCGTCAGTGGCGCATCAACCGAGAAAGCTGGAAAGCGCCACGCTGCGCTTTCTGAAATATCGTTCGCGCAGTCGCTGAGTCGTTCACTCCTCAGTGACGGCAGCCGGTCGATGCATGCGCCGATAGTCCGCCGGCGTCACGCCAACTTGACGCATGAAGGCCCGGCGCAGCCCATTGGCATCCGCGTAGCCGCACAAGCTGGCCACGCGCTTGGGCGGTTCCTGTCCCAGTTCGAGCAGTCGACGTGCCGCTTCCACCCGCACCTGTTCCACGTACTCCGCAGGCGGCACGCCCACTTCCTGATGGAACACGCGCGCGAAATGACGTGGACTCAAGCCCGCACGCTGCGCCAATGCCGCCACCGAGTGGTCCTCGCCGGGATGGGCGCCAATCCAGCGCTGCAGCTCCTGGATGGCGGCATGTCCCGCCAGCTCGGCTTCGCCATGACGACTGAACTGCAGTTGCCCGCCGGGACGCTTGAAGAACATCACCAGCTCACTGGCCACCTGCATCGCCACCTCGCGGCCGAGATCCTCCTCGACCAGGGCGAGCGCGAGATCCATGCCCGCGGTCACGCCAGCGGCGGTGCATACCGGACCATCGCGCAGATAAAGCGCATCGGGTTCGACCTGGATCTGCGGATAGCGCTCGCGCATCACGTCGACCACGCCCCAATGGGTGGTGATTCGACGCCCCTCGATCAGGCCGCTGGCCGCCAGCACCAAGGCACCGTTGCACACGGACCCATAGCGTCGACTGCGCTTCGCTGCGCGCCGCAACCAATCCAGTGCATTGAGATGAGTCGGCGCATGGGCCATGCCGGGTGCGCCGGCCACGAGCACCGTATCGAAGCGCGGGAGCGCATCTCGCAGGGTCAGGTCGGGCATCAGCCGCACGCCGGACGAGCTTTCGATCGCACGCGCGGACGTGCCCACCACCCGCAGCTGATAAACCGTCTTGCCAAGGCGTCGATTCGCTTCGGCAAATACGTCAAGCGGCCCGGATACATCCAGCAGCTGCGCGCCGGGAAAGGCAAGGATGGCGATGGTGCGGATCATGGGCGCCTCCGGCACGCGTCCGTCCTGGCCACAAAATGGCATGATTTGATGCTTTGAGTCAAATCATGACGGATGGATTTCGCGTTCCAATGGCTGCGAAGGCGGCATGCCGTATGCCGGCCACCACGGAGCATCCATCATGACCACGATTGCAGGTGTTGCCATTCCGGACAGCCAGCTCGCCAGGGAAGTCACCGACCTGGTACGCGATACCGAAACCGATCTGCTGTACCACCATTCGCGCCGCGTGTTTCTGTTCGGCGCGCTTACCGGCCGCCAGAAGCAGCTCAGCTTCGATCCCGAACTGCTCTACATCGGCGCGATGTTCCACGACATGGGACTGATGCCCGCCCATAGCAGCCCGGACCATCGATTCGAAGTGGATGGCGCCAGCGCGGCCGCGGACTTCCTGCGCCGTCACGGCATTCCCCAGCAGAGCATCGAACTGGTGTGGACCTCGATCGCGCTGCACACCACGCCGGGCATTCCCGAATTCATGCGCCCGGAAATCGCCCTGCTCACCGCCGGCGTGGAAATGGATGTGCTCGGACTGGGCTTTTCGAATGTCGCCGCTGGCGATCGCGCCACCGTGGTGGAAGCGCATCCCCGCAGCGCGCAGTTCAAGCAGGACATCATCGAGGCGTTCTACCAGGGCATACGCCACAAGCCCGACACGACCTTCGGCAATGTCAAAGCCGACGTGATGGCCCTGAAGGAGCCGCACTTCCATCGCGGCAACTTCTGCAGCGTCATCCTCCATTCGGCTTGGCCGGGCTGAGGCTTCGCCGTCGATCGTTCAACCCGTAGCCAGGCGGGGCCACGTCCAGGCATGCCAGACGATAAGCAGGGACAGCGCGATCTCGATGGCGCCCATCACCAGGTAGAACGTCCAGGCACCCGGCATGGTGACGAGCATGATGATGGCGTAGACCAGGCCCAGGAAGATATTGAGCACGCGACTCAACATCGGCTTCATCACCAGCGAAAGAAAAATCATCAGGCTGGGTACGGCCATGAGCAGTGACGTACCCAGCAGAACGCCCTGCGTGGTGGGACCGAGCGGCCCCATGTTTCCCTTCAGCATGTCCTGCAGATTGCCGGGCTGGTAGAGGCCGAAGTAATCGACGTAGATGTAAAGGAACATGAGGCTCGTCCACAGCCCGGCGAGCTTCAGCTTGACCGGCACCTTCAGGTCTTCGAGCGGCGCCTTGGCGCTTGGTTGCGAATTCACGTCTGCTCCTTGCGTGCGATGAGTCAATGGAGTGTGCGCCGATGGGACGCGCTCAGCCTTCCCTGTTGAGGCGCAGATCGTTGAACTTGCGTCGCTCGATCAGCGCGGTGATTTTTCCGTTGGCATCGCGCTGGAACACCAGCAGGTTGCGTTCGTCATCCGTGCCCATGAATACGTCCTTCGCCACCGGCTGCAAGGTATTGGCCGGCCCGCCTGCGCGCGTGACATAGCTGAGCACGCCATGATCCACCGAGACCGTCCATGCGCGATTCGGCGCGAAACGATAGGTGCCCGCGTAATCATTCAGCACAAGACCCGGCACGTCGATCTTCGGCGGCGCGGTGGGAATGGTCACATCCTCGAAGCCGGCCACCTTCCACTCGCCGCCCTGCTTCACGAAGGTGAGCAGGGCGCGATAGCGCACGACGAAGCTTTGCCCGAAATACGTTTCGCGCTCGTACTGCTCCACGCTGAGCAAGGCGCTGTCGCCATGCACCCAGGCGTGCGGATCGCGCATCTCCATGCTGCCGGTGATGCCGGCGGGAAAGGGGTGCAGCGAGGCGATGGTTTCGGCCTTGCTGGCGACGCGGCCAAACTCGTCGATCATCACCGCATCGTCGGTGACCGCCTTTTCCCAGATGGTTTTGTCGCCTGTGGGTAGCGCGTCCATCAGCTTCTGCGTGGTCTGCACCAGCTCGTCGCGCAAGGCGGTCGGCGCTTCGGCCGCGTGCAGCGGCACGATGGTCGCTGCGGCAATCAGTCCCGATACGATGGATCGCTTGAACATGGCATCCCTCCGGCGATGCCGTGAAGCATGCGCTCGGCCGCCATGCCACACCCGTGCTTTAAGTCATTGGATGCCCCACGGTCCAGGGCCGCGTGCGACGCATGCGGCAATCGATCCATCGACCGGTGTGGCAAAGACGACCAGAATCAGCCCGATCATGGAGCTCCGCGCCGTCCCCAAGGCAGGCAGGCTCCGCAGCATGGATTTCATCTCATGGCACTTTTTCCCGCTGCCAACGACATCGGCATTGCCACCCTGATCGACCGCTTCTACGACAAGGTGCGCGCGGACGCCGAGCTGGGCCCCGTGTTCAACGCGGCCGTCCACGACTGGCCGGCGCACAAAGTGCTGTTGCGCGACTTCTGGTCGTCCCTGGTGTTGCGCTCGGGGCGTTATCACGGCAACCCGATGGGCGTGCATCGCGCCCTGCCCGCGTTCCCGCAGCACCTGTTTCATCGCTGGCTGGCGTTGTGGCGGGAAACCGCGCGCGAGGTCTTCGACACGCCGGCGGCCGAGCTGTTCATCGGCACCGCCGAACGCGTGGCGCAGGGCCTCAGCATGGGCCTGGGTCACGGACGCTTGTCGGTCGACCACCCCTCGCGGGTGCTGGGTCCCTTGCACATCATCTCCTGACGCAACCGAACGCCGCGTTTGCCGGCACGAACGACGCAACGGCGCTGAGTCAGAGTACACTGCACAGATGAGAATCAATCGCATTTGTGATGTGCTGCGCGCACTCCCGTTCCTGATCCTCCTGCTGGGCCTGGCCTCGCCGCCCGCCCACGCCCAGGCGGACGCCAACGATCCCGCGGCCAGCGTGCCGCAGACCTGGCAAATGCTCGATTACCTCGCCGCGGATTACGCGGGCGCGGTCAAACATGGCGAGGTGGTAAGCGCGTCGGAATACGACGAGATGCGCGAGTTCGCGCGCCATGCGCGCGATCGCGTGACCGCATTGCCGCCCAGCTCCGCCTCGCCCGTCCTGCGCGAACAAGCCGACAAGCTGGTGGAGCTGATCGACGCCAAGGCACCGGAGTCCGAGGTCGCCCATCAGGCGCACGCGCTGACCGACACCTTGCTGCAGGCCTATCCCATTCCCACCGCACCGACCAAGGCACCGGAGCTTGCGCGCGGAGCGGCGCTCTATCAGACGCAGTGTGCTCTCTGCCACGGCGCGAGTGGACATGGCGATGGTCCGGCGGGACTGCAGCTGTCACCGCGGCCCATCGATTTCACCGACGCATCGCGCGCCGATCAACGCAGTGCCTTGTCGCTCTATGAAGTGATCACCCAGGGCGTCGCCGGCACGCCGATGGCCAGCTACGCACAGACGCTCTCCAGCGACGACCGCTGGTCGCTTGCCTATTTCGTCGGCACCCTCGCCTATCCCGAGGCGAGCGCGCAAGGCGAACAGGCATGGCGCAAGGATCAACAAGCCCGCGGCGCCATCGCATCGCCCAGCGAACTGGCGCGCGCACGCGTTTCCGGCCTTTCCGACCTGATCGGACCAAGCCAGGCACGCCTCATCGTCGGCTACTTGCGCGCGCATCCCGAGGCCGTGCACGAGGCCCTGGCCGGGATTCCACTGGCGCGCACTCGCGTCGCCGACAGCGTAGAGGCGTATCGCAGAGGCAAGCCTGAAGAAGCGCGACAGCTCGCGCTCTCGGCTTATCTCGATGGCGTCGAACCCATGGAGGCGCGACTGGATACACGCGATGCAGCGTTGCGCGCACGCATCGAAACCGCCATGGGCGCCTATCGCACCTCGCTGTCGCAGTCCGCGGCAGGCGATGCGGTGACCACGCAGGCGCACGCGGTGGACCAACTGCTTGCGCAAGCGCAGTCGCTGCTGATGGAAGGCACGGCCAGCCCGATGACGACCTTCATCGGCGCGCTCACCATCCTGGTCCGCGAGGGGCTGGAAGCCTTGCTTGTGGTCGTGGCGCTGCTGGCCTTCCTGCGCAAGGCCGATCGGCACGACGCCACCCGCTATGTGCACGCGGGCTGGCTGCTCGCGCTGCTGGCAGGCGCTGCCACCTGGGCGGTGGCGAGCTATTTCATCTCGATCAGTGGCGCCAGCCGCGAGCTCACCGAAGGCCTGTCGTCGTTGTTTGCCGCGGGCGTGCTGCTTGCGGTTGGCTTGTGGATGCACCAGAAGAGCATCGGCGGCCGCTGGCAGTCTTATCTGAAGGCGAAGATGGCCACGGCGCTCGATCGTCGCTCAGCGTGGTTCGTGTTCGGCCTGACCTTTATCTCGGTCTATCGCGAAGTCTTCGAAACCATCCTGTTCTACACGGCACTGTGGAACGAAGGCCAGGGACAGTGGTTGCTTGCTGGCATCGTGGTGGGCGCCATCATCCTGGGCTTCATCGCCTGGGTTTTGCTGCGCACCAGCCAGCGCCTGCCGCTGGGCCTGTTCTTCTCGGTGAGTTCGCTGGTGATCGCCGTACTGGCGATCGTGCTGACCGGCAAGGGTGTGGCGGCACTGCAGGAAGCGGGATGGACCGCCGTCACTGTGGCCCCGGTGCCGTCCATCGACCTGCTGGGCATCTATCCCACCTGGCAGTCGCTGCTGGCGCAGCTGGCCGTGGCCTTGATGCTGGCCATCGGCTTCACCTACAACCGCTGGCGCGCCAACGCCGCCTGACGCCGCCGCCCTTGGGCGCCTCTTGCGGGGGCGGCACTTGAATTCTGTATCGGTCGATACATATTATTGTCTCGATCGATACAGAACGAAGGTGCGTTATGGCCCGCCCACGCGAATTTGACGAACAGAAGACCCTGGAAGCCGTTGCCGAGGCTTTCTGGGCGCGTGGCTATGAGGCCACCACTACGCGCGACCTGGCACAGCGCACCGGCTTGACGGTAACCAGCCTGTACAACGCGTTCGG
Organism: Dyella sp. 2YAF14; assembly: GCF_052114725.1. Lineage (NCBI taxonomy): Bacteria > Pseudomonadati > Pseudomonadota > Gammaproteobacteria > Lysobacterales > Rhodanobacteraceae > Dyella > Dyella sp. 2YAF14. The sequence continues at coordinate 314,823 of NZ_JBFRFH010000003.1, forward strand.
CGACAAGCAGGCGCTGTTTCAACGGGCCTTGGAGCACTACCTGGATGCAACGCTCCGCGAGCGCATCGACCGCCTGGAGAAGACTCTGGCACCCAGCGAGGCGATCGCCGCGTTCTTCCATGAAGTGATCGAGCGCTCGCTGTCCGATAAGCAGCAGCGCGGCTGTTTCCTGGTGAACTCGGCGCTGGAGGCCACGCCCGAAGCGCCCGAACTGCGCGCTGCGATTGCTGCCGAAATCGACGCCATCCGCGCCTTTTTCCGTCGCTGCCTGCTGGCCGCCCGCCGCAGCGGTGAAGTGCCCTCATCCGTTTCCGCAGCGGAAGCTTCCGCGCATCTCCTGACCGTCATGCTCGGCCTGCGCGTGATGGCCCGCGTCGATCCCGATCGCACCACGATGACGGCTGCCATAGCCACGGCGCTGAAAGCCGCCGGCATCGCGAAACACCGCTGAACAACATCCCCACTCCCCTCTGGAACTACCCCTCATGTCACCCCGCACTTTCCTCATCACCGGCGCCACCAAGGGCATCGGCCGCGCTATTTCCCAACGTCTCGCCAACGCAGGACATCACGTCGTCGGCCTGGCGCGTAACATCGACGAGCCGGACTTCCCGGGCACCCTGGTGTCCGTCGATCTTGGCGACCGCGCAGCCACCGCCAAGGCGCTCAAGGCGCTGGTCGAGCAATATTCCTTCGACGGCGTGGTCAACAACGTCGGCTATGTGCGTGTGGCGCCAATCGACGAGGTAGACCTCAACGATCTCGACGACATCCTGCGCGTCAACCTCGTGCCCACCATCCAGACCGTGCAGGCGCTGCTGCCGCAGATGCGTGCCAAGGGCTGGGGCCGCGTGGTGAATATCACCAGCTTCGTCGCGCTGGGTTATGCGAATCGCACGTCGTATGCAGCCGCCAAGGCTGCGGTGAACAGTTTCACCCGCACCTGGGGCCTGGAGCTCGCGGAAAGCGGCATCACCGTGAATGCAGTGGCGCCGGGTCCGACGGAAACGGAACTGTTCCGCGCGAACACGCCCGAAGGCAGCGAAGCCGAGCAACGCTTTCTCTCGGTGGTGCCGATGAAGCGCCTGGGCAAGCCGGACGAATTGGCGGCGACCGTGGAGTTCCTGCTGTCTGATGGCGCCAGCTTTATCACCGGGCAGACGTTGTATGTCGATGGCGGCGCATCGATCGGTCGCTCCGCCGCCTGATCGTGCAACGGATCAGTGGAAATCGCGCGAACGGCTGTCCAGCGAACCCAGCAACTCGCTCAGGTCGATGAGTCGATCGGCGATGAGATGGCTTACGCCGTCCGCGTGTTCCCAGCGCCCATCCACGCCCAGCAGGCGCGACTCGAGAAAGATGCGGCGCTGACGTTCGGCCACGTGACTCCACACCACCACGTTGATGGGTCCGAACTCGTCTTCCATGGTGATGAAGGTGACGCCACTGGCCGTCTGCGGACGCTGGCGCTGCGTCACCAGCCCGGCCGCGCGCACTTTGCTGGCATGCGGACGCAGGTGCAGGCTCTTCGAATCCAGGCAGCGCGCCGCGCGCAGGCGCGCACGGATCTGCTGCAGCGGATGCGGCCCCAGACTGAGCCCCATGCGCGCGTAATCGGCCAGCGTGCTTTCACCTTGCGATGGTGGCGGCAGCACGACCTCTTCTTCCACCGGACTGGTGTTGCCGAACAAGGGCAGCTGCGCCTCGATGCCCGCCATGGCCCAGCGCGCACGATGACGATGGCCGGCCAGGCCGCGTAATGCATCCGCCTCGGCCAGCGCATCCTGCTGTTGCTTATTGAGTCCGGCGCGCGCACACAGGTCGGCCACGTCTTCGAACGGCCGGCGTGCACGCGCCGCCATCAGTTGCGTCATCACCTCCTCGCGGCAGCCGCGCACTTGCCGCAGGCCGAGCCGCAAGGCGTAGCCGCCGCGCGAGGCGTCGTCGGCTTCGAGCGTGTTGTCCCAGTCGCTGTGGCGCACATCCACCGGCCGCACCTTGATGCCATGGCGCTGGGTGTCCTGCACGATCTGGCTCGGACCGTAGAAACCCATCGGCTGCGCGTTAAGCAAGGCGCACATGAAAGCCGCGCGGTAATGGCATTTGAGCCAGCAGCTGGCATACACCAATAGTGCAAAGCTGGCCGCATGGCTTTCGGGAAAACCGTAGGAGCCAAAACCCTTGATCTGCTCGAACAGGCGCGCGGCAAAATCCGGCGTGAAACCGTTCTTCAGCATGCCGGCCATCAGTTTCTGGCGATGGATCTCCATATCGCCGTTGCGTCGCCATGCCGCCATCGAACGACGCAACTGGTCGGCCTCGCCGGGCGAGTATTCCGCCGCGACGATCGCCAGCTTCATCACCTGCTCCTGGAACAAGGGCACGCCGAGCGTGCGCTCGAACACATCCTTCAAGGCTTCCGACGGATAAGTGATCGGCTCCTCGCCACGCTTGCGGCGCAGATACGGATGCACCATGTCGCCCTGGATCGGACCCGGCCGCACGATCGCCACCTGGATCACCAGGTCGTAGAAATTCTCCGGCCGATGCCGCGGCAGCATCGCCATCTGCGCGCGCGATTCGATCTGGAACACGCCGATGGTGTCGGCGCGCTGGATCAGTTCATAGGTAGGCGGATCATCCGGCGGAATCGATGCCAGCGTTTCCACGCGGCCGTGATGACCCTTCAATAGATCGAGACATTTCCGGATACAGGTGAGCATACCCAGCGCCAGGCAATCGACCTTGAGCAGGCGCATGGTGTCCAGATCATCCTTGTCCCACTGGATGATGGTGCGGTCGGGCATCGAGGCATTTTCCACCGGCACCAGATGCGATAGCGGCTGGTCGGAAATGACAAAGCCACCCACGTGCTGGGACAGGTGGCGCGGAAAATCCATCAGCTCTTCGGTGAGCGCCATCACCCGCCGCAACACGGGACTATCCGGATCGAAGCCGCGTTCGCGCAGGCGGCCGTCCAGCGGATCGTCGCCGTCCTGCCAGGCGAAGGTGCGCGACAACAGGTCGATCTGATCCGATGGCAGGCCGAGCACGCGTGCCACATCGCGTACCGCGCTGCGGCCTCGATAGCAGATCACGGTGGCGGCCAGCGCGGCACGCTCGCGGCCGTATTTCTCGTAGATATGCTGGATGACTTCTTCGCGCCGCTCGTGCTCGAAGTCGATATCGATATCCGGCGGCTCGTTGCGTTCGGCGGAAATAAAACGCTCGACCAGCAGCGTGGTCGTGGCCGGATCCACCGCCGTCACGCCCAGCGCGTAGCAAACCGCCGAATTGGCGGCCGAACCGCGGCCCTGGCACAGGATGTCCTTGCCGCGCGCGAAGCTCACGATCTCCTGCACGGTCAGGAAGTACGACTCGTACTTGAGCTGCTCGACCAGCTTCAGCTCGTACTCGATCTGCTCTCTCACCTTGGATGGCTCGCCCTGCGGCCAGCGCCAGCGCACGCCTTCTTCGGTGAGCTGGCGCAGCCACGTGGTCGGCGTATGCCCTTCCGGCACCAGTTCGGCGGGATAGCGATAGCTCAGGTCGGTCATCACGAACTGGCAGCGTTCGGCGATGCGTACGCTTTCGGCCATCAGTTCGTCGGGATAGATCGCAGACAAGGCCGCACGCGTTCGCAGATGTCGCTCGCCATTGGGAAACAACAGGTCGCCGGCATCGGCCACGGTGCGATGGTGGCGGATCGCCGTCATCACATCCTGCAAGGCACGGCGGCGGCGTATATGCATGTGTACGTCGCCCGCGGCCACCATCGGCAGCTGCAGTGCATCGGCCAGCATCTGCAGCCGGGCGAAACGGCGGTCGTCGTCGGGGCCGCGATGCAGCTCGACCGCCAGCCACAATCGCCCCTCGAACAACGAGCGCAGCCACTCACCATGCGCCTGCTGCAGCTCGGCCTGCGGCAACCACAAGGCCAGTGTGCCGGGCAGGCCGTCGGCAAAGTCGTCGCGCGTTACACGATACGTGCCCTTCTCCGCCACGCGCCGACCGCGCGTGATCAGCGCACACAGCGAGGTATAGCCCTGCAGGTTCTCGCACAACAGCACCAGCTTCGGGCCGTGCTCGATCTGGAACTCGGCGCCGACGATCAGCGGCAGCCCGGTATCGCGCGAGGCCTCGTAGGCGCGCACGATGCCTGCGAGCGAACATTCGTCGGTGATCGTCAGCGCGCGATAACCGCAGGCCTTGGCCCGCTCGAACAACTCGCGCGCACTCGACGCGCCACGCTGGAACGAGAAGTTGGACAGGCAATGCAGTTCGGCGTAGTCGTTCATGCGAACCAGCCATGCAACATCCAGTTGCCCTGCTCGCCCGGCGCGCAATACACCCACGCACACTGTCCCTGCGAGGTGCGCACCACGTAGTAATCGCGCCGGATGTCGCCACCATCCCACCAGCCGGTTTCGATGCGCTCGGGGCCGGCGAGCACCTCCGGCGCCGGGCCACGCAGCGGGCATGGCGAGGCCAGCAGCCAGGTCGGGCGCGGCAAGGTTTCCGGCGTGGTGGCCGCTTTCACATGCGCGGTATCGGACTGCGCCCGCTCCGGGCGTGGATCCACCGTGCGGTGCAGATGCTGGATGGCCTGCTCGCCCAGGCGTGCACGCAGGCGTTCGCGCAACTGATCCAGCGGCACCGCATGCGTGGGCCGCGTATCGAACAGGTCACGGCCGGCCGGCACGAACGGCGGCAGGTCGCGCGCCACCAGCCGCATCGCCAACACCGGCTGGTGCAATTCCAGGCGTTCGAGCCGTCCGCGCGCGCAGTCGAACAACAGCGTGGCATCGCGCGCGGCGGCCAGCATGCCCACCGTCACGCAGGTGGGCAGACCGCTGCGATGTTCCAGTTCCAGTTCGAATCGCTGCACGCCACCATCGCGACCGGCGAGATACGCCGCCAGGTCGCCGGTGAGACGGCGCAGCGGAAACACCAGCGCCTCGACGTGCTCGATTTCGTGCGTCCACTCCATGCGCTGTTCGAACGCATCGGGCGGACGGTAGCTGTCCATCGGCGTGGGTTCGTCGCCGGTGAGGCGATCGAGCTGCGCCACCAGCTCGGCGCCGAAGCGGCGTTGCAGGCCTGCGCGCGGCAGCTTCAAGACTTGGCCCAGGGTGCGGATGCCCATCGACGGCAAACCCTGCGCGGCATCGGCCGGCAGGCGCGCACGCGCAATCGGCACGGGCGCCAGCGCCTCGCGCAGGATCTCCGGCGACATCACCGCCAGCCCGTCGTGCACGCCGGCCAGCACATAGGCCGCATGCGGTGTCGGTGCGAGCGCGATGCGATGACGGAAAGCCAGTCCCTGCAGATCGTCCCGCAGCAGCGATTCAAAACGCGGCCATGGCCCGAACAGGTTGAGGCTGCGACTCACCTCCAGCACCACGGCGTGCGCGTACAGCCCCACCTCGGCGCTATAGCGATACGCCCAGGCAGCGAGCAGGCGATGCCAGCGCGCTTCGTCTTCCGGGTCGTGCTCGACCATCGCGAACTGCTGCAACAAGGCTTGCGCCGCGGTGAGCCGTTGCCCGCGATAAATGCCCGCCGCGCGCGCGCTCGCATTGGCCGCATGGACGATGCGAGCCTGCGCGGGACCGCTTACCAACACCAGCGGTTCGTCCGACGGCGGCCGTCGCCGGAGGACACCGTCCAGCGCCAGTTGCGGCAGCAAGATGCAAGCCCAGAGCATGGCGCGTCACGACCAGCCGGAAGCTAGCGATACCGCCTGTGCCGGCGGATTGCCGCCACGGCATTTGCGCACGCGTATCTGCCAGCTGGGCGTGCTTTCCAGTTCCAATCGCAATGCCGCGGGCGACGCCTGCACGGCATGGCGGCGATCGCGGAACAGAAAGGCCAGCGCCTTGCCGGTATCGGCCGCCACCTGCAATCGACGCAGGGCACGATCATCAGCGTGCACCGGCCACGCCAGCACGGCGGCGCAACTGGCCGAGCGCAGGCATTGTTCGGCCGCCCACAGCACATCGCGTTCGTCCGCATGCACGATGTCTACGTTCGACATCACCACGCCGCGCGCTTCCCAGCCCGCCACATAAGGCACGTACGGCGGCGAGATCACCATCACCGGACGCCCTTCGCGGGTGAGGCGCGCCAGCGTAGGCAACAACAAATGCAGCTCACCCACGCCATCGGCGGGCAGCAGGATTTCGGTCATCGCGTGCTCGGGCCAGCCGCCGCTGGGCAAGGCAGCATCGAGCGTCGCCCAGCCGGTCGGCTGACTGCCCGACGGTTGCGGCGCAGCGCGGCCTTGCCAGACCTGGCGGCTGTGCAGGAGTGTATCGAGCGCAAGGACCTGACCCACGGCGCACGCCCCTCAGCGCAACGTGCGCAGGCAACGGGTGACGACGCCCCACACGCTGAGCGTCTCGCCCTCGCGGAACACGATGGGCTTGAAGTGCGCGTTTTCCGGCAGCAACGCGATATGCCCATCCACCTTGCCCAGCCGCTTGATGGTCAGCTCGTTGTTGACCATCGCCACTACGATGTCGCCCTGGCGCGGCGCGAGCGCACGATCCACCAGCACCTCGTCGCCATCGAAAATGCCGGCGCCGATCATCGACCAGCCCGACACGCGGATGATGAAGGTGCTCGGCTCGTGGCCGGGCAGTACGAGGTGCTCGTTGAGGTCGACCACTTCGTCGACATCGTCGTCGGCGATCGACGGCAGGCCGGCCGGCACGCGACTGAGGAAAGCCGTCAGCGCGACCGTCGATGGCTCCAGCGACAGCGGCCGCGGCGCCTCCAGCGTGGCCGGACTGCGGTAGGCCTCCAGATAGGCCAGCACGCCCGGTACCTGGCTGTCGGGTACGCGTATGCGCTGACTGGGTTCACCGGCGGGACGACCGGCTCCCGGGCGGCGTCCACCGTGGTCGGAAGGAGGCATGGGGCGACTTGATTAGTGGGACGGTAATCAAGATAGCACGATGGCATTCTCACCGAGCGAGATTCAGCACGCCGCCATGAATAATTTTCAAGCGACTGATTAAAAAGGCAATTCAGGCGTCCGCGCGGTAGACCCGCCCCTTCCACTGGGAGCGCACGCCGCGCCAATAGCGCAGCGCCGAACTCCAGGTCATGCCGAGGTATAGCCCCGCCCCCAGCGGCAGCAGCAAGGCCCACCACAGGGGCATCCGGTAGTACCTGAGCATGGGCAGGTAGCCCAGCATCATGGCGCCCAGCGCGATCCATGCACAGGGCCACAGCTGTGGTGCGGCCAGCAAGGCCAGCGGCACCCCGTAAGCCCACAGGAACAACACCGTCACCAGCAGCAACACCGTCGTCGAATAGCCGAGCTGGGTGAAGGCCGAACGCGCCACCATGCCGTGGATCGACTCGAAGCTGCCGTACGGCCGCCGGCTCAGCACATCGCGGCTCAAGCCAATCCAGGTGCGGCCGCCCGCGCGCTTCACCTGACGTGCCAGCGCGCAATCGTCGATCAACGCATCGCGCAGGCTGCCGAAGCCGCCGATGCGTTCAAGCACCTCGGTATCCACCAGGATGCAGCCGCCCGCGCCGGCCGCCACCCAGCGCGAGGGCGAGTTGGACAAAGCAAACGGATAAAGCAACTTGAAGTAATAGACGAAGGCCGGCAGCAACAGGCGATCCCAGAAACTGGTGCGGCGCAGGTCGGCCATGATCGACACGAACTGCCGCTGCTCGCGCTGCTTGTGCAACAGCAGCGTGGCCAACATGCCGGGACGCAGCTCGATATCCGCATCCAGCAACAAGGTCAGCGGCGTGCGTACCTGCTGCCTGCCCTGCTCCAGCGCCCACAGCTTGCCCGCCCAACCTTCCGGCAAGGGCGCACCCTGGATCACGCGAACACCGGGATACGAGCTCGCCACACTGGCCGTGCTGTCGGCCGACTGGTCGTCGACCACGATGATCTGGAGTCCACTGCCCTGCGCCTGCAAAGCGCGCAGCGTGCTGCCGATCACGTCGGCTTCGTTGCGTGCAGGCATCAATACGGTGACGTCGTCCAGGCGCATGCTGGCCAACGCATCAGCCTCCAGATGCTCGCGCGTACTCCATGGCCGCCACGGCACCAGCAGTAGTCCCAGCCACATCACGACCGGGACGATGGCGCCAATGAGCAGCCACATGACTCAGTGCCCGGCGTCGGCCCCGGACGACGAGCCTCTGCGCTGGATCGCGCTGATGGGAATATGGATCGCCGTGGCATCGACGCGGTCGCCGTACATCACCGGCAGATCCGGCGCCATTGCGCCATCGATGCGCGGACCGAACGTCGCCACGCGCGCGGCCTTGAGCGGATGCGCAAAGGTGTCGTCCACCGCCGTGCCCTCGAAACCGCAGTGCGCCATGCAGTTGTCGCACTTGGGGTTGATGCCGACGCCGTATTTCTCCCAGGCCGTCTCTTCCATCAATTCCTTGTACGAACTGGCGTAGCCCTCGTCGACCAGCAGATAGCACGGCCGCTGCCAGCCGAAAATGTTGTAGGTGGGGTTGGACCACGGCGTGCACTGGTAACTCTGGTTGCCCGCGATGAAGTCCAGGAACATCGACGACTGGTTGAACACCCACTTGCTCTTGCGTTCCTTGCCGATGCGGAAAATATCGCGGAACAGCTGCTTGCTCTCGGTGCGCCCAAGAAAGACATCCTGGCGCGGCGCATGCTGGTAGCTATAGCCGGGCGACACCGTGATGCCTTCGATGCCAAGCGACATGGCGAAGTCGAAGAACTCGGCAATTTCTTCCGGCTTCTCGTTGTTGAACAGCGTGCAGTTGATGGTGACGCGAAAACCGCGCGACAACGCCAGCTTGATCGCCGCCACCGCCTTGTCGAACACGCCCTCCATGCACACCGATTGATCGTGCTGCTCCTGCAAGCCGTCCAGATGGACCGACCAGGTGAAATACGGCGACGGCGTGTATTCGTCGATGTGCTTGGTCAGCAGCAGCGCGTTGGTGCACAGGTAGATGAATTTCTCGCGCGCGATCAGGCCCTGCACGATCTGCGGCATCTCCTTGTGGATCAGCGGCTCGCCGCCGGGGATCGACACCACCGGCGCGCCGCATTCGTCCACCGCGCGCAGTGCGTCTTCCACGCTCATGCGCTTTTGCAGGATCTCTTTGGGATGATCGATCTTGCCGCAACCGGCGCAGGCGAGATTGCACTGGAACAAGGGCTCCAACATCATCGCCAGCGGATAACGCTTCTGCCCGCTGACCTTCTTGCCGATGATGTAACGCGCGATCTTGGTTTGCTGAATAAGAGGAATGCCCAACGGAATCTCCTCATCACTGACGGATGGATGTTACGCGCTGCGATCGATGCCAGTCGCCTTCATCACGGGATCGAGTATAGCCACGTCGCGGCGATGTGGCGTTCAGGACGCCAGGCTGGCGGGCGGCGCAAATACATGCGCGTGTTCGCGACGCAAGCGCTCCCATTCGATCTTGAACCATGGCGTGAAATGCTCCGGATGCGCGGCGATCTCACGATCCAGCGCATCGGGCGCGATATAACGCAGCGCGGCGATCTCAAGCCTGTTGGCGACGGGAGCCGCATCCGTACGGCCGGCGTAGACCCAGCAAAGCTCGTGTTCCGCGCCTTCGTCATCGAATTGCGCCTGATACTGGAACTTGAACTGGAACTGGAATTCGCACTGCAGGCCGAGCTCCTCGGCCAGGCGACGATGAGTGGCTGTTTCCATCGTCTCGCCGCGCCGGGGATGGCTGCAGCAGGTATTGGACCAGTAACCCGGCCACAGGCGTTTGCCTTCGGCGCGTTGCTGCAGCAGCAGCTCGCCGTCCGTATTGAACACAAACAGCGAAAACGCGCGATGCAGAATGCCCTGTCCGTGGTGCGCGCTCGCCTTGTCGAGAAAGCCGGTTTCGCGGTCGTGTTCGTCGACCAGCACCAGGGGTTCGTCCTGAAAGGACACCACACTCTTCGACCAGCTTCCTTCGTTGAAGTCCAACTCGCGGTTAGCCAAGGCTCAAACCTCTCTCTTCCGACGGACGGCGGCAGTACACGCCCGGTCATCACATCTTCGTCACATCTGGCGCGACGCACGTTCGACCGTACATCGATGGCGCACTCAGGCTAGCAAGGATGAGCGAAGGCGAGTAGTCCCTCGCGGGCGCCGTTCATACCAAAGGATAGTTATTGCGTTGAATGAACACTGCTCGCCGGCGCCGGAAACGGCTCATGCGTGCGTGTCCACGTGGTGTTTCCACCGAGCAGCGTGATGCCGATGAAACCGCGCAACACCAGCCGGTCCGGTGAGCGCAGGTGAATTTCGCAGTGATATTCCTTGCCGTTGTCGGCGTTGTAGACGCGGCCGTCCACCCAGGCGTGCGCCTCGGCGTCGTAACGCAATCCCCATAGCAGGCGCAGGCCCGTCAATGGGCGCGAACGCAGCGCCGGATCGGGATTGTGACGATCGGTGACGGTTTTTCCGTTGAGCTCGGCGCCGTCCTCAGGGCCATAGGTATCGTGCAGCTGCCACACAATGCTGCCGACAAACGCATCACCATCGCGCTCGATGCGGATAATGGCGTCGCGGCTTTCCACCAGCCAGTCGCCCTCGATGGCGGTGCCCGGCGTAGCGTCGGCAGACGGCGTCTGTGCGAGCGCCACGCCCTGCAGCAGGCATAGCGTCAAGATCCATGCAGCCTGCCGAAACAGCCGCAAAACGTGCGCTTTCACGAAGTGCATGCATTAACTTTGGAAGGAATGACGGACCGCGTGCTGACCGAACTCATGTCCCCTCCCGCTGCCCTATCGCTGCTGTCATGGATTGGCCTGGTGCTGGCCGGGTGCACCACGGCCTATGCGTGCCTGAGCCTGTGGGCCTGGTTCCGCTGCGAGCGCCGCAACCAGCATCCGCGAGCGGATGTGAACGATCAGGCAAGCCGCCCGGTGAGCGTACTCAAGCCGCTGCACGGCGCCGAGCCCGGCCTCTACGAGAACCTGAAAGGTTTCTGCAAGCAAACCCACCCGCATTACGAAATCCTGTTCGGCGTGCGCGATCCCGAGGATCCGGCGATTGCCGTCGTGCAGCGCCTGCAGCGCGAGTTCCCCGAACGCGCCATGGCGCTGGTGATCGATCCCACGGTCCACGGCGCCAACCTCAAGGTCAGCAACCTGATCAACCTGCTGGCGCAGGCGCGTTACGACTGGCTGGTGCTGGCCGATGCCGACATCAGCGTGGCGCCGGATCATCTGGCGCGCGTCACCGCACCGCTGAACGATCCGGGCGTGGGCATCGTGACCTGTCTGTATCACGGCGTGGCGGGCGATGGATGGACGGCCCGCCTAGGGCGCCTGTTTATCGACGACTGGTTTGCGCCATCGGTACGGCTGGCCCACGCGTTTGGTTCCACCCGCTTCGCCTTCGGTTCCACCATTGCCGTGCGACGCGACACGCTGAATGCGATCGGCGGCCTGTCGGCACTCAAGGACACGCTTGCCGACGATTTCTGGCTGGGCGAGCGATCGCGCCAGCAAGGCTTGCGCACCGTGCTGAGCGACGTGGTGGTCGGCACGCAGGTGAACGAAAACCAACTCTCCCAGCTGTGGTCGCATGAAATGCGCTGGCTGCGCACGATCCGCGCCATATCACCGGCCGGATTCACCTTCAGCTTCGTGTGCTACAGCTGGCCACTGCTGGTGCTGGCCTTGTTGCTCTCGCCCACGCTGCCTTGCCTGATCGTGGCCGCGTTGGGAGTCCTGGCACGCCTGTGGCGCTACCTCGTGTCCTGGCCAAGCACCGCAAGATCCAACCGTTGGCAGGACCTGTGGCTCACCCCTTTTCGCGACACACTGTTGCTGCTGGAATGGGCTGGCGCACTGGTCCACTGGCGAGTGGATTGGCGCGGCCAGATCTTGCATGCGCGCGACCATGCGCCATCGCGCTATCCTTGAACAAGTGGTGACTGGTGTGTTGAACAACTCATTGCGGACAACTGCAGGAGCTTGGCAATCCATGAAGACGCTTTTTCTGCAAGCCCCTTCGTTTGACGGTTTCGATGGCGGCGCGGGCTCGCGCTACCAGGCCAAACGCGAGATCAAGAGTTTCTGGTATCCCACCTGGCTCGCCCAGCCTGCGGCGCTCGTACCCGGTTCGCGCGTGCTGGATGCGCCAGTGGAAGAGTTGTCGGTGGAAGCAACGCTGGACATCGCCGCCGAATACGACCTGGTGATCATCCACACCAGCACGCCATCGTTTCCCACCGATGCGAAATTCGCCGAGCTGATCAAGCAGCGCCGCGGCGACATCCTGATCGGCATGGTGGGCGCCAAGGTGGCCGTGGAGCCTGATGCATCGTTGCTGGCCTCGCCCGCGATCGATTTCGTGGCGCGTGAGGAGTTTGACTACACCTGCAAGGAAGTGGCCGAAGGCCGCGCCTTCAAGGACATCGCCGGCATCAGTTACAAACTGATCGACGGCAGCGTGCAGCACAACCCGTCGCGCGCCACCATCGAGCAGATGGACGACCTGCCCTTCGTGGCTCCCATCTACAAGCGCGACCTGAAGATAGACCGTTACTTCATCGGCTATCTGCTGCATCCCTACGTGTCGATCTACACCGGCCGCGGCTGCCGGTCGAAATGCACGTTCTGCCTGTGGCCGCAGACGGTGGGCGGCCATCGCTACCGCGTGCGCTCCGCTGCCAACGTGCTGACCGAGGCAAAGTGGATCAAGGAGAACATGCCGGAAGTGCGTGAGCTGATGTTCGACGACGACACCTTCACCGACAGCTCCAACATGGATCGCGTGCACGAGATCGCGCGCGGCCTGCACGCCATGGGCTGGACCTGGAGCTGCAACGCTAAGGCGAACGTGCCGTACGAGTCGCTGAAGATCATGAAGGAAAACGGCCTGCGCCTGCTGCTGGTGGGTTATGAGTCGGGCGACGACCAGATCCTGCACAACATCAAGAAGGGCTTGCGCACGGATATCGCGCGCACCTTCACGGAGAACTGCCGCAAGCTGGGTATCACCGTGCATGGCACCTTCATCCTGGGCCTGCCGGGCGAAACCAAGGAAACCATTGCGCGCACCATCGCATACGCCAAGGAGATCAATCCGCACACCATCCAGGTGTCGCTGGCTGCGCCTTACCCGGGCACGACGCTGTACAAGCAGGCCATCGAAAACGGCTGGCTGGAACACAACACCGCCGCCAATACGGTCAACGACAAGGGCGTGCAGCTGGCCATGATCAGCTACCCTCACCTGTCCAAAGAAGAAATCTTCCACGGCGTGGAAACCTTCTACCGCAGCTTCTATTTCCGCCCGTCCAAGATCTGGGAGATCGTGAAGGAAATGGCCGGCAGCTGGGAGATGACCAAGAGGCGATTGCGCGAAGGCGTGGAGTTCTTCCGCTTCCTGCACGCGCACGAGGCATGACGGCGCGACCCGTGCGTTACCGATGACCGAAGCACCCGCATCCGCGCGCCCACGACTGATCGTGACGGCCGATGATTTCGGCCTGCACCCTGCGGTCAATCACGCCGTGGAACGCGGATTCCGGGAAGGCGTGCTGCGTGCTGCCAGCCTGATGGTGACGGCACCCGCCGTCGCCGATGCGGTGGCCCGCGCCAAGCGCCTGCCCGGCCTCGCGGTGGGTTTGCATCTGGTGCTTGCCGACGGGCTGTCGGCCCTGCCGCCGTCGCAGATTCCCGAACTGGTCGACGCGCGCGGACGCTTCGGCGACGATATGGTGCGCGACGGCTTTCGGTTTTTCTTTCTGCCCTATGTGCGACGGCAGCTTGAAGCAGAGATCCGCGCGCAGTTCGAGGCGTTTGCCGCGACGGGCTTGCCGCTCGATCACGTCAACGCACACAAGCACTTCCATCTTCATCCGACGGTACTTTCCTTGATCCTTTCCATTGGCCGCGAGCACGGCTTGCGCGCGGTACGCTGGCCGGCCGAACCCGGCTCCGGTCCCTGGCTCAAACCCTGGCTGGCGCTGATGCGCTTCCGTTTGCGCCGCGCCGGCATGCAATCGAACGACCATGTGTTCGGCATCCGCCAAACCGGCGCGATGGACGAACAGGCGTTGCTGGATGTGCTGCAGCGGCTGCCTCGCGGCCTGAGCGAGCTTTACCTGCATCCGGCCACGCACGGCGAACTGACGCCCACCATGGCGAACTATCGCCACGCCGACGAACTGGCCGCACTGCTGTCGCCGCGCGTGCGGCGCGCCGTGGCCGAACACTGCCAGCTTTGCAATGGCTTCAGCGATCCGGCGGCGGCATGAAATATTTCGTTTATCTCGCCGGCGTGCTCGGCCTGGTGGCCGCCATCATCCTGGTAACGCACCAGAACTGGTCGGCCATCGAGGACGCCTTCGACCATGCCGGCTGGGCCCTGCTGTGGCTGCTGCCGTTCCACGCACTGCCCTTGTTGCTGGACGTGTTCGGCTGGCGCGCCCTGATCGCTCCCAGCGATCCGCACGGACGCGCCCGCGTGCCGTTCCTGTTCTGGGCCGCCACGGTGCGCGAAGCCTGCAATCGACTGCTACCCGTAGCCAACGTGGGCGGCGAAATCGTCGGCATCCGGCTGGTCAAATGGCGCGGCCTGGAAGGCGCACCGGTGGCTGCGAGCGTGATCATCGAGGTGTTGCTGACCCTGGTGAGTCAATACATCTTCGTGGCCCTGGGCCTGTTGCTGCTGATCGGCATGGCGGGCCATATCGGCACGCTCAATTCGGTGATCTGGGCGGTGATCGCCACGCTGCCGCTGCCGATCGGGCTGGTCTGGTTATTCCGTCACGGGCAGGTCTTTTCACGACTGGAGGCCTTTGCGGAAAAGCTGCTTGGCGGGCCCTCGCGCTTCACCGAGCTGCTCGACGGCGCCCGCCTGGACGACGAAGTGCGCAAGCTGTACGGCAAGCCCGCACGCCTCACGATCGCTTGCGCCTGGCAAGTCGCAGGCTTCGTGGTGGGCAGCTTCGAAAGCTGGCTGGCGCTGTATCTGCTGGGCTATCCCATTTCCGTATGGGACGCGATTGCCATCGAGGCGACCACCCAGGCGGTGCGTCACATTATTTTTTTCGTGCCCGCCGGACTGGGCGTGCAGGAAGGCGGCCTGGTGCTGTTCGGCAATATCATCGGGCTGCCCGCGGATGCTGCGATCGCCTTGTCGCTGGTGAAACGTGCGCGTGAGGTAGGCTTTGGCGTGCCTGCGCTATTGTCGTGGCAGTGGGCGGAAGCACACCGCCTGCACCGCCGCTGGCTGTCGCGCCGCAAGCCATCACTGGCCGATGCACCAGACCGGAAGTTGTCGTAACACCACGAGGTGAAACCGTGTCCCATGACGCCGTAGCCGCCGCCGACCACAGCATGCGCCACTGGGCTGGCAATGAGCCGGGACACATCAAGATCGGCTCCGATGCCCACAAGCGGCTGTTCTGCCGGATGATCCTGGACACGCACAACCCGTATAAGCCGGCCGTGATCGAATGGCCGGCGCTGGATGCGGACACCTTGCATCGCATCACCTCGCTGCCGATCTGGGACATCGCCGTGCAGACCGAGGGCAAGGCCAAGCTGCGCGTGGCGACCTATACCAACACCATCGCCGATCCGCTGCTGCATGAAGCGTTGACCATGGATGGCGACGAGGAAGCGCGCCACAAGGTGGTGTTGAGCAAGATGGTGGCAGCCTACGGCATCACGCTGGCGCCCGAACCCGAGTACGAGGTACCGAAAGATCCCGAATGGGGCTGGCTGGTCACCGGCTACAGCGAATGCATCGACAGTTTTTTCGCCTTCGGCCTGTTCGAGTCGGCCAAGCGCACCGGTTATTTTCCGGCCGAACTGGTGGATACGTTCGAACCGGTGATGCAGGAAGAGGCGCGCCATATCCTGTTCTTCGCCAACTGGGTGGCGTGGTATCGCAAGCAGTTGCCGTGGTGGCGGCGCCCGGCGTTCGAGCTGAAAGTGCTGCGGGTGTGGCTGTTCCTGATCTGGGAACGCATCGGCATCGCCAAGGGCCTGGACAACAACGGCGAGATGCAGGACGCCAACTTCACCATCACCGGTCATCAGCAGATTGGACTGGACCTGAAGATCGGCGAGTTGCTTGACATGTGCCTGGCGCAGGACAGTTTCCGCATGGGCGGCTACGACGAGCGCCTGCTGCGGCCCACGTTCGTGCCGCGCATGGCGCGCCTGGCACGCCGCTTCCTGCGCTGAGTCCCTCCCTTGTAGGAGCGCACCCTGTGCGCGAACGCATCGCGCTAGCGATGCAGACTGAACCAGGCCACCGCATCTTCCAGCGCCAGTCGCACCGGCCCTGCCGCATAACCCAGCGCCCGCTCCGCCTTGGCACTGCTGAAGTACATGCGCTTGCGCGACATGCGCACCTCTTCCACGGTGGCGATCGGCGGCTTGCCCGTCATGCGCGCCCAGGCCTCTGCCATGTACGCCACCGGCATCACCGCGCCATGCGGCAGGCGCCAGCGCGGCGGCGTGCCGCCCACGATCTCGGCAATCTCGAACAACAGCTCGCGCAGACTCATGTCCGCGCCGCCCAGGATGTAGCGCTCGCCCACCACGCCGTGCTTGAACGCCAGCCAGTGTCCGTCGGCGACATCGTCCACATGCACGACGTTGAGCCCGGTATCCACATAGGCCGGCATGCGACCGGTCATCGCGTCGCGCACGACGCGCCCGGTGGGCGTGGGCTTGATGTCGCGCGGTCCGATCGGGGTGGAGGGATTGACGATGACTACCGGCAGGCCTTCGGCGGCGAAACCGGCGACGACTTGCTCGGCAAGAAACTTCGAGCGCTTGTAGTGACCGAGCATATCGGCCAGCGATACCGGCGTGGTTTCACTGCCAGGCGTACCGTCCCTGGGAATGCCCAGCGTCGCCACGCTGCTGGTATAGATCACCCGCGGCACACCGGCCTGCCGCGCCGCCTCGAGCAAGGCGCGCGTACCTTCGACATTGGTCTGATAAAGCTCCTGCGGATGCGGCGCCCACAGCCGGTAATCGGCAGCGACATGGAACAAGGCATCGCAGTCGTCGCAAATCCTTGCCAGCGAGGTCGCGTTGGTCAGATCGCCTTCGACGATCTCCACGTCCAGGCCCTGCAGGTTGCGCCGGTCGGAACCGGCGCGGGCCAACACGCGCACATGATGATCCTCGCGCAGCAGCCGCCGCACCACGGCGGAGCCGACGAATCCGGTGGCGCCAGTAACTAGCGACCGCACGGAAGCAATACCAAGGTATACACGACCATCGCCAGCCTGGACCCTGGACACATAAGGCAGTCGTTCCCTGAACTCGGGGAGGAGTGGGAGGTCATTATGTACGAACGACGCAGACATCGGCGCGTGCGGCCACGGTAGTCGCATCGGCGCCACCGGCACCAGTGCCTGTCCGGTCGACGTCCGCTTTCCCCAGGCTTTCAAAGCGTATCCACGCGTCTCTACGAATCGATGACATTCGCTTTGATCAGATGGGCGGCGTCTCTCACAGACAGGGTGATACCATGCCGATGTCGCTGGATTCTCTGTATGTGAATACTAAGAAGGCCGAGGCATGCCCATGTTTGAAGCGAAACACGCCGCTGCGATCGCCCCAAGCAACGCCGGCGCTTACCAGGAAGCCATTCTTCCCAGGGTGTCACGAACCTTTGCCCTGACGATTCCGCAATTGCCACCGGCATTGCGCGACGTCGTGGCCAACGCGTACCTGCTCTGTCGCATCGCCGACACCATCGAAGACGAACCCGCGTTCAGCGCGGAAGAAAAAGGCCGCTACGAAAAAGCCTTCGTCGACGCCGTGACCGGGCGCATGGACGCACGCGAATTCGCCGCCCATATCGCGCCGCGACTTTCCGATGCCACCTCCGAAAGCGAACGCGACTTGATGTTCCGGCTGCCGCTGGTGCTGGAAATCACCGAATCGTTCAATCCTGTCCAGCACGACGCCATCGTCGAATGCCTGCGCGTGATGTCGCAAGGCATGCACGATTTCCAGCGCGTGGTCGGCCTGCAAGGACTGGACACGCAGCGCGACATGGATCGCTACTGCTATCACGTCGCCGGCGTGGTCGGCGAGATGCTGACCAAGCTGCTGATCGATTTCGAACCGGAACTGGTGCCGCAGACACGGACCTTGATGCGCCTGGCCATCTCGTTCGGCCAGGGCCTGCAGATGACCAATATCCTGAAGGACCAGTGGGAAGACCGCAGCCACGGCGTGTGCTGGCTGCCGCACGATGTGTTTGCGCGCCACGGCGTGGAGCTGCAGGACCTGAGTGCCGGCCAGCAGGATGCACACTATGCCGACGCCATGATCGAACTGATCGGCATTGCGCATGCACATCTCTGCCGCGCAGTGGAATACACGCTGATCGTGCCGGCGCGCCACGCCGGTTTCCGGCGCTTCTGCCTGTGGAGCATCGGCCTGGCCGTGCTCACGCTGCGCAATCTGCAAGACAGGCTCGACTTCTCTTCCGGCACCCAGGTAAAGGTGTCGCGTGCCGCCGTCGCGCAAACGATCGGCCTGACGCGCCTGAGCGACAAGTACGATCCGGCCGTGCGCTTCCTGTTCGGCGCGGCGGCGCGCAAGCTGCCGCTCACGCCCCTGGCAGCGGAGTGGGACGTGCCCCAGGCCGGCAACGCCGCCTGGCCGTGGCGACGGACATCGCAGTATAAAAACGCGCGATCGCTATGACGGATTCACCAGCCACCGTCGCCGACCCTGCCCCGCCCAACACGCGTCAACCGACTCTCGATCCCGGCCTTGTCGATCCGGATCGCATCGACCGGGCCATTGATCGGGCGCGACAGGCCCTGATGGCGCGTCAGCGCGCGGACGGTCACTGGTGTTTCGAGTTTGAAACGGACTGCACGATCTCGTCCGAGTACATCCTGATGATGCATTTCATCGACGAGATCGATGAGGTGCTGCAGGAGAAGCTCGCGCGCTACATCCGCCTCAAGCAGCGCCTGGATACCCACGGCGGCTGGCCGCTCTACCACGACGGTGCGCTCGACCTGTCGTGCACGGTGAAGTCGTATTAC
The DNA here is from genome assembly GCF_052114725.1 of Dyella sp. 2YAF14. Classification (NCBI taxonomy): domain Bacteria; kingdom Pseudomonadati; phylum Pseudomonadota; class Gammaproteobacteria; order Lysobacterales; family Rhodanobacteraceae; genus Dyella; species Dyella sp. 2YAF14. The sequence goes on from NZ_JBFRFH010000003.1 coordinate 333,876, forward strand.
GCATTGAAGGCGGCAGGCGATTCACCCGACGCGCCGCATATGCGCCGTGCGCGCGAGGCGATCCTCGCCAAGGGTGGCGCAGCAAAAAGCAATGTGTTCACGCGCATCCTGCTCGCCATGTTCGGCCAGGTGCCCTGGCGCGCCGCGCCGTACGTGCCGGTGGAAATCATGCTGTTCCCCCGCTGGGCGCCGTTCCACCTGGACAAGGTGTCGTACTGGGCGCGCAGCACCATGGTGCCGCTGTTCATCCTTTGCACGATGAAGGCGAAGGCCAAGAATCCGCGCCAGGTCGGCATTGCAGAACTGTTCGTGACGCCGCCGGAGCAGGAACGCCACTACTTCGCCACGGGCGGCGGCTTCATCAGCAAAGTGTTCCTGGTGTTGGACAAGCTGGGTCGCGCCTGCGATCCACTGATTCCCGGCAGCCTGCGTCGCCGGGCGGTGCAGCGGGCCGAGCAATGGTTCGTTGCCCGACTCAATGGCGAAGATGGCCTTGGCGCGATCTTTCCGCCCATGGTCAACGCACTCGAAGCGATGGATCTGCTGGGCTATGCGAAAGACCATCCCGCCCGCGCCACTTGTTTGCGTTCACTGCAGAAACTGATCGTGCAGCGCGATGACGGCACGGCGTATTGCCAGCCCTGCGTGTCGCCCGTGTGGGATACCGGCTGGTCAGCCATCGCCTTGCTGCGAGCTTCGCCCGATGATGCGACGCAAGAGGCGGTCACCCGCGCCATGGCATGGTTGGCGCCGTTGCAGGAACTGGAACTCAAGGGCGACTGGGCCGTGCAGGCGCCCGATCTGGCGCCTGGCGGATGGGCTTTCCAGTACGCCAACGCGTACTTTCCCGACCTCGACGACACGGCCGTGATTGCCGCGCTGATGCATGTGGCGGTCCGCGGCACCCCGCGTGAAGGCCAGTATCGCGATCGCATCGAGCGCGCGGCAGACTGGCTGGTCGGCATGCAATCGGACAATGGCGGCTTCGCCTCGTTCGACCGCAACAACACGCACTATCACATCAACGAGATTCCCTTCGCCGATCACGGCGCCATGCTCGATCCGCCCACCGAAGATGTGTCGGGACGCGTGCTGGCCTTGCTGGGCATCCTCAATCGCCCGCAGGACCAGCCCGCCATCGAACGTTGCATCGCCTACCTGCGTGCTGCGCGCCTGCCGGATGGCTCGTACTGGGGGCGCTGGGGCACCAATTACATCTACGGGACCTGGTCGGTGCTGGCCGGCCTCGCGCTCGCAGGCCAGGACATGCAGCAGCCATGGATACGGCAATCGGTCACCTGGCTGCTGTCCAGGCAGCATGCCGACGGCGGCTGGGGCGAAACCAACGACAGCTACTTCGATGCCGCACTGCGTGGCAGCAACGGCGGCGTAAGCACGGCGCACAGCACGGCCTGGGCCTTGCTCGGGCTGTTTGCGGCGGGCGAACACACGTCGGAGGCAGCGCATCGCGGTATTCGCTGGCTGCTGGATCAGCAGCAGGCGCCGGGCGAGCCCGAGGCCGATCTCTGGTATCACCCCAGCTTCAATGCACCGGGATTTCCACGCGTCTTTTTCCTCAAATACCACGGGTACACCGCGTATTTTCCGCTATGGGCACTCAGCCGCTATCGCCAGCTGCTTGCGAACTCACCGCCGACGCCGTGATGCCGGGCTCGGTGGGTATCGTGACAGCGCTTGCTTCGGAGGCGCGCACGCTCACGCGTCGACGGCTGCGTGTGCGCACCGCGCTGGCTCTGGAACATGGCGGCGCGCTGTGGCTCTCAGGCATGGGCCAGGATGCGGCGCGGCAGGCGGCCCTGGGTTTGATCGCGTCGGGCGCGACGGCCCTGGTGTCGTTCGGCGTGGCCGGTGGTCTTGCCCCCGGTTTGCGCAGCGGCACGTTGATCTGCCCGTCCTGCGTGCTCGACGAGCGCAGCCATGATTACCTGCCCGATGCCGCGTGGCGTGCCTCGATCATCCGCCGCCTTGCCGCCACGCAGCTGCCCCGCGTGGATGAAGGCACACTGCTGAGCCTACCCGTTCCGCTGCTCAGCGTGGCGGAAAAAGGCGCGATGCGCGAACGCCACCAGGCCTTGGCCGTCGACATGGAAAGCGCAGCGATTGCCGCGGTGGCCGGCGAGTACCGCATACCCTTCGTCGTGTTGCGAGCCATCGTCGACGAGCGTGACGACAACCTGCCGGTCGAACTGCAAGCTGCGATCGACGCCTGGGGGCGGCCGCGTCCGGCTCGCCTACTCGCGACCTTGCTGCGACACCCGCATCTGTTCGCCGAACTGCCCGGACTGGTCGCGCGCATGGGCAAAGCCACGCGCAGCTTGCGCATGGCGGCCAACGTGGCCGGCATCGAACTGGGACGTAACGTACCCCAGCCCTGTTAATCTCACCCTGTATTCGGATGTCAGGCCTGGCCTCGACGTGCGGCCGGCGGCATCAAAGCCTGGAGGTCCGACCGCGTGTTCAGAGCGATCCACAAAGGCCTGGTCTGGATGGTCGACCGCAGCGGTCGGCATCACTTCATCGTGTTGCTGCTGTCGGCGCTATTGGTCGTACTGAGCCTGTGGGGCGCATCCCGCTATCTGAGCATCGATACCGATGCGGACCATCTGTTTTCGGAGAAGCTGGCGTGGCGCCAGCAGAGCCGCGCCTTCGCACGCCAGTTCCCGCAATTCAGCGACACTCTCACCGCGGTGGTGCGCGCACCCACGCCGGAAGAAGCACGCATTGCAGCTCAAGCACTCAATGCCAAGCTGCAGGCGGACAAGCAACATTTCCACTCCTCCTCGACGCCGGGCATCAGCCCGTTCTTCAATCGCGAAGGGCTCCTGCTGCTGCCGCAGGACGAGCTGGAAAGCACGCTGGACAGCATGCTGCAGGCGCAGCCGCTGCTGGGACCGCTGGCCAAGGACACCTCGGCGCGCGGCCTGTTCAACGGCATCGACCTGATGGTGGAAGGTGTGCGCCGGGGCCTCGCCAACGATCTCTCTTCCTATGACGCCGCGCTCGGCAACGTGGCGCAAACCATGGAGGATGCGCTGGCCGGCAAGCACGCACCCCTCTCATGGCAGGCGCTGTTGACGCCGGACCTGGTGAGCAGCAGCGGTGGGCAGGAGTTCATCCTGATCCATCCGGTGCTCGATCACACCGCACTGGAACCCGGCGACGCAGCGACGCAGGCCATGCTGCGCCTGGCCGACGAGTTGCCCGAAGTGAAATCCGGGCGCGTGCGCATCAACTACACCGGTTCGGTGCCCTTGGCGGACGAGGAGTTTGCATCGCTGACGGATCGCGCCGGCCCCATCGCCATCGGCAGCAGCCTGTTGCTGGTGTTCTGGCTGGTGTTGGCGCTGGGCACCTGGCGCTTGATCGTGCCGGTCATCATCACCTTGATCGTCGGCTTGATCTATACGCTGGGCTTTGCCGCGTTTGCGGTGGGGCGCCTCAACCTGGTGTCAGTGGCATTTGCGGTGCTGTTTGTCGGCCTGGCCGTGGATTTCGGCATCCAGTTTGGCGTGCGCCTGCATGCCCGCCAGTACAGCGATCGAACCTTCGACGACTCGCTGCATGAAACCGCTCACCGCGTGGTCAGCCAGGTGGGTCTTGCGGCACTCGCCACGGCCTGCGGCTTTCTGGCCTTTGCGCCCACCGATTTCACCGGCGTCGCCGAGCTCGGCATCATCGCCGGCGTAGGCATGCTGCTGGCGCTGCTATGCACGCTCACGGTACTGCCCGCCCTGCTGCGCCTGTTGTCGAAGGGCTCGCCCCATGCGGAAGTGGCGCTGCCCGGCGGCGTCGCTGCCGATGGCTGGCTGCAACGCAACCGCAAGGCGGTGCTGGTGACGTTCGGCGTGCTCGGCGCCATCGGCGCCTGGTGTGCCATCACCATACCGTTCGACGCCAATCCGCTGCACACCAAGAGTGCGCGCAGCGAGGCGATGCGCACGCTCACCTCGTTAATGGAAGATCCCAACACCAACCCCTTCACCATGGACATCCTGGTGAAGGACCTGCCAGCTGCCAAGACACTGAGCGAGCGACTGGGCAAGTTGCCGGAGGTGGCGCAAGTGGTGTCCGGCGTCGACTTCGTGCCAACCGGCCAGCAGGACAAGCTCGATCAGCTGCAGCAAGCCTCCGACCTGATGTACGCCGTGCTCAATCCCGGCGAGAAGACCGCGCTGCCCAGTTACGACGAGATGCGCCAGTCGGCCAAGGACACCAGCGAAGGCATCGCCAGCGTGGCCGACAAACTGCCGGCGAATTCGCCGCTGCGACGCATCGGCAAGGCACTCGCCGCCCTGGCCAAGGGCAGCGATCAGCAAATGGCAACGGCCAATCAGGCGCTGACCGAGTTTCTGCCTTACACACTCAACCAGCTGGCCGACTCGCTATCGGCCACGCCCATCACCATGCAGAGCCTGCCGGATGAACTCAAGCGCGACTGGTTCGCCCCGGACGGACGTGTGCGCGTGCAGGTGACGCCCACCGCGAAGGCGCAGAGCACCCTGGGTCTGCGTCGCTTTGTGCAGGCCGTGCAGCAGGTCGCGCCGGACGCGGCGGGTTCCGCTGTGGACACGATCAAGGCCGCCGACACCATTCTGATCGCTTTCCGCGAAGCCGCGATTTACGCCACGCTGGCCATCGCCATCGTGCTGATCCTGGTGCTGCACCGCGCGCGCGACGCCGGCATGGTGCTGGCCACGCTGCTGATGTCGGCCCTGCTCACCGCGCTGCTGGCGCGGCTGTGCGGCATCTCCATCAACTTCGCCAACATCATTGCGCTGCCGCTGCTGCTGGGCGTGGGCGTGTCGTTCAACGTGTACTTCGTGATGAACTGGCGCCAGGGCATGCAGCTGTTCCTGGGCTCGCCCACCGCGCGCGCCATCCTGTTCTCCGCGCTCACCACCGGCACGGCCTTCGGCAGCCTCGCCATCGCCCGCCATCCGGGCACGGCCAGCATGGGTACGGTGCTGCTGCTGAGTCTGCTTGCGGTGTTGCTGTCCACCTTCGCCTTCCTGCCCGCGATGCTCTACTCCGTCGGGCAGTGCAAGCAACCCCTCAGCCAACCATGACCTTGGTTTTCCCATCGCCGGAGTCGATGCATGTTGCCTAGCCGTCGTTTTCTCATCGCTGGACTTGCCCTGCTGTTGAGCGTCAATGCGAGCGCCCACGCCATCCTGGTGGACAGTACGCCCAAGGCGCACGGCAATGTGCCTGCCGGGCATGTGGCGCTCACACTGAGCTACAACAGCAAGATCGACCAGATGCGCTCGCGACTGGTCTTGATCGCACCGGACAAGAGCGAAACGCCGCTCACCATCATCGCCAACGACAGCAAGCCCAATGAACTGGCAGCGGCGGCCGAGGTGAAAGCTGGCGCGTATGTGGTGCGCTGGCAGGCACTGGCACTGGACGGCCACATCACGCGCGGCGACCTGCCGTTTTCCGTGACGGCAACGCCCTGAGGCAGCCCGCCTTTCGCACTGAACCCGCGCACCAGCGCTGACCAACGGACATCCCGTGGCTCTCCTCGTCGATATCTTCGGCTACCTGAGCATCATCCTGCATGGGTTGGTGGTTGTCGCCCAGTCCATGATGCTTGGTGGTTTGCTGTTCCTGGTTTTTCTGCTGCATCCGCTGGCATCGCAACTCGCGCAAGGCGAACAGCTCGAACAACGTGTCGCTCGCCTGGCGCGCTGGAGCGCGTGGGCGCTGCTGCTGTGTGAATTGGCGACGACAGCACTGCAGGTGTCCGTGCTGATGTCCACCGTGGAACTGCCCCTGGGCAATGTCATGCAGGCATCGTTCGCGGTGGCGGCCAGCATCAAGATGCTTTGCGCGCTGGTCATTGCGCTGAGCCTCAGGCCATCCACGCTGACGCAGGCGTATGGGCGATGGCTGCTTATGCTGGTTGGCCTGATCGAGCTTGGTGCCGCCACCATGACCACGCATGCCTATGCGCGCCTGCAAGACAGCGCGCTACTGCTGGTGGTGGAAGGCCTGCATCAGTTCGGCGCGGCGATCTGGATTGGCGCGATTCCCAGCTTTGTGCTCGTGCTAGGGCGGCTGGACGACGCGGAAGGATTGCGACGGATCGGCTCCGGTTTCTCGCGTATGGCCATGCTGGGCGTCGCCTGCATCCTCGTATCCGGCATCACCATGTGGGTGTACTACGTGGGCGATATGCAGGGCTTTTACGGCACGGCCTACGGCGTGATGGTGGGAGCCAAGATCGCCATGTTCATCGGTTTGCTGGGTTTGGGGTTGGGCAATCTTCTGGTGACCGAGCGCCTGCGCAAACGACACGATGCATCGGTGATCCGGCTGCGTCGCTTTGCCGAGGTGGAAATTGGTATCGGCTTCACCATCTTCTTTGCGGCGGCATCGCTGACCTCGGTGCCGCCCGCCGTCGACCTCACGACCGATCGCGTGAGTCTGCACGAGATTGCCGAGCGCAACGCGCCAGCGTGGCCGCGACTGGACTCGCCCGATCACGACATGCTCGCCATCTCGCAACGGCAGGCGCAACTCGACCACGACGCACGACGCGACAACCACGAGGCGGAGGCTGCCACGATCCCCGGCTCGGGCATCCTGCCGCCACGCAATGCCCAGGACATCGCGTGGTCGGAATACAACCATCACTGGGCCGGCATCTTTGTGTGCCTGATCGGATTGCTGGCCCTGCTCGGCAGCGCCGGCGTGCGCTGGGCGCGCCACTGGCCGCTGCTGTTCCTGGCCATGGCCGGCTTTCTGCTGGTGCGTTCGGACCCGGAAGTGTGGCCACTGGGGCAAACCGGCTGGTGGGCCGCGTGGCGCGACGTGGAAGTGGCACAGCACCGCTTCTTCGTCGTGCTTATCGTGCTGTTCGGCACGTTCGAATGGGCCGTGCGCACGGGGCGTTGGAAGAGCGGGCGCGCCGCCCTGGTCTTTCCGCTGCTGGTCGCGGTGGGCGGCGCGATGCTGCTGACCCACAGCCATCAGATTTCCAACGTGAAGGACCAGCTGCTGATCGAATTGACCCACACGCCGCTTGCACTCGCCGGCGTCACCGCCGGCTGGGCACGCTGGCTTGAAATACGCCTGCCTGGACGCGGTGGGCGAATCGCCGGCTATGCCTGGCCGGTGTGTTTCCTGCTGATCGGCGTGATCCTGCTGTGGTACAGCGAGGCCTGATCGCGTCGCTCGCCGTCAACGGATGCGGTGCACGATGGCGTCCGCAAGGCCCAGCAGGTGCGCCGCGCGCTCACCAAGCGGCAGCAAAGCGACACGCGCACGCTCACCCAGCTCCTCAGCCAATGCCCGCGAGGCTTCGAGGCCGAGCAGCGATACATAGGTGGGTTTATGGTCCTGCGCATCTTTGCCAGGCGTCTTGCCCAGCGTCGCCGCATCGGTGGTCACATCGAGTATGTCGTCGACCACCTGAAAGGCGAGACCCACCGCGCGCTGATACTGGTCCAGCGCGGCATGCAGGTCCGGCAACATCGGTGATGGCCCGGTGTGCGCGCCCATGAAGATCGACGCACGCAGCAAGGCGCCGGTCTTGAGTCGATGCATCCGCTCCAGTTGCTCGCGCGCCAATACCTGGCCGACGCTGGCCAGGTCGATCGCCTGTCCGCCGACCATGCCCTGCGAACTGCTCGCGCTCGCCAGCTCCTTCAGCAGCGCGACTTTCTGAGCGGCCGTCGCCGGAAGCTCGCCGATCACAGCGAACGCCTGCGCCTGCAGACCATCGCCCACGAGTACGGCCATCGCCTCGCCGTAGCGCACATGCACGGTGGGCAGGCCGCGGCGCAGCAAGTCGTTGTCCATCGCCGGCAGGTCGTCGTGCACCAGCGAGTAGGCGTGAATCATCTCGATCGCGCTTGCGGCGCCATCGAGCGTTGCCGGTTCGGCGTCCACCAACTCACCCGCGGCATGGCACAACAGTGCGCGCAACCGCTTGCCGCCGCCCAGCGTGGCATAACGCATGGCCTCGTGCAGCGTTGCAGGCTCGACATCGGACGCAGGCAGATATCGCTCCAGCGCCTGCTCGGTGCGTTGCACGATTCGCGGCATCCACCGTTCCAACGGTTCCACGCCCGTGGGCGCATGAGGTGTGGCAGGCCAAAGTTGAACAGCTTCACTCACGGGTACGTCTCCACATCACATCAATGAATCGCCACGACCGCGGACGCCGCCGGCAGCTGCGCCACGAACTGCCGCGCGGTGGCGCGGGCAAGCTCGTCGCCGGCGAGGATGTCTTCCAACGACGCGAAAGGCGCGAGCGCCGGCAGTTGCTGCAGCGCCCGCTCGATCACGCAAGCAATATCGGTAAAGCGGATCTGCCCATGCAGGAACGCATCGACAGCGATCTCGTTGGCGGCATTGAGCGTGACGCTGGCAGTGCAACCGTCACGCAGCACCTGCAGGCCAAGTCGAAGACACGGGAATCGCTCCAGATCGGGCACCTGAAAACTCAAGTTGGCCATGCGCGTGAGATCCAGCGCGGCCACGCCCGAATCGATGCGCTCGGGATAGGCCATGGCATGGGCAATCGGCGTGCGCATATCCGGATTGCCAAGCTGCGCCAGCACCGACTGGTCCGCATACGCCACCATCGAATGAATCACGCTCTGCGGATGGATCAGCACCTCGATGCGCTCGGGTGGCATATCGAACAGCCAGCGCGCCTCGATGACTTCCAGCCCCTTGTTCATCATGGTGGCCGAATCGACCGAAATCTTGCGCCCCATCACCCAGTTGGGATGCTTGCACGCCTGGTCGGGGGTGACGTCGTCGAGTGTGTCGAGTTCGCGCTGCAGAAACGGGCCGCCAGACGCGGTGAGGATGATGCGCTCCGCACCGCCGCCCGCGCACACGTTGGTGCTCAGGCACTGGAAGATCGCGTTGTGTTCGCTGTCCAGCGGCAACAGCGTGGCGCCGTGCTGCGCCACGGTGCGCATGAACAGCGCGCCGGACATCACCAGCGCTTCCTTGTTGGCCAGCAGGATCTTTTTTCCCGCACGCGCTGCCGCCAGCGATGAGGCCAGGCCGGCCCCACCCACGATGGCCGCCACCACGGTGTCGCAGGCGGACGCGCTGGCAACATCAATCAACGCCTGCGGTCCGTACGCTACCGTGGTGGAGAGACGTGCGGCTCGCAGTTTCTGTTCGAGTTCCGCGGCGCCGTCGGCATCACCGACCACGGCCACCTCGGGAAGAAACGCCACGCATTGCTCGAACAGGCGATCGATGCGCTGGTGAGCGGTCAGCGCGAACACACGGAAGCGATCCGGATGGCGCGCCGCCACGTCCAGCGTACTGGTACCGATAGAGCCGGTGGAACCGAGGATGGCCAGGCGCTGCCTACTCATCACTGGATCTCCCGCGCGACCGCTGGCTGGGCGCATTCACCATCATCACGAACGCGCCTCTCGCGCCACGCTGCAACTGGGCTTGACCGACAACACCTTGTCGGCAAAACGCTGGATGGACGCACGGATGCCTTCCGCATCCAGCCCGTAGTGATTGAGCAGGCCCGCCGGGTCGCCGTGCTCGATGAATTCATCGGGCAGGCCCAGGCGCAGCATGGGCACACTGATGCCGGCATCGGACAGAAACTCCAGGCAGGCCGAACCGGCGCCGCCCTGCACGCAGCCCTCTTCCACCGTCACCAGTGCGTCGTGCGATTGCGCCAGTTGGCGTATCAGAGCCTCGTCCAGCGGCTTGACGAAACGCATATTGGCGACCGTCGCGTCCAGCGCTTCGGCGGCGGCGAGGCTGGGCGGAAGCATCGAACCAAACGCCAGGATCGCCACGCGAGAGCCTGCCGCGAGTGCCGTGTGGCGACGCACTTCGCCCTTGCCGATCGGCAGCACCGTCATCTCGGTTTCGATCGCGACACCCGGACCGGTACCACGCGGATAGCGGACCGCCGCCGGTCCATCGTGATTGACCGCCGTATGCAGCATCTGGCGGCATTCGTTTTCATCGGAGGCGGCCATCACCACCATGTTCGGAATGCAACGCAGATACGCCAGATCGAACGCACCCATATGCGTGGCGCCATCGGCGCCGACGATGCCCGCACGGTCGATGGCAAACGTCACGGGCAGGTTCTGCAGCGCCACGTCGTGGATCAACTGGTCGTAGCCGCGCTGCAAGAACGTGGAATAAATCGCAACCACCGGCCGCAGGCCTTCGGTGGCGAGGCCCGCGGCAAACGTCACCGCGTGCTGCTCGGCGATCGCCACATCGAAATAGCGATCGGGAAAGCGCTTCTCGAACTCCACCAACCCCGAGCCTTCGCGCATGGCCGGCGTGATGCCGACGATGCGCGGATCCAGCGCCGCCTCGTCGCACAGCCACTCGGAGAACACCTGCGTATAACTCTTGCGCGCGGCCTTGGCCCCCGACACCAGGCCTACCTTGGGATCGAACTTGCCCGGACCGTGGTACTGGATTGGATCGGCCTCGGCCAGCTTGTAGCCATGACCCTTCTGCGTGATCACATGCAGGAACTGCGGGCCACGCAGCTTCTTGAGGTTCTGCAGCGCGGGGATCAGCACATCCAGATCGTGCCCGTCGATGGGGCCGGTGTAGTTGAAACCGAACTCCTCGAACAAGGGAGCCGGCACGACCATGCCCTTCATCTGCGACTCGAGCCGCAAGGCCAGATGGCTGATCGGTGGAATCGGTCGCAATGCGTAATGCACGCCCTGCCGCGCCTGTTGATAGAAGCGGCTGGAAATCAGCCGACCGAAGCAATAGCGCAAGGCGCCGACCGGTGGCGAGATCGACATGTCGTTGTCGTTGAGCACCACCAGCAGTGGCGAGTCTTCTGACACGCCCGCATTGTTCATCGCCTCGAACGCCATGCCGGCGCTGAGCGCGCCATCGCCGATCACCGCAATGCTGTGGCGCTGCTCGCCGAGGATGCGCGCCGCGTGCGCCATGCCCAGCGCCGCGGAGATCGAGGTACTGGAATGCGCCGTGCCAAACGTGTCGTATTCAGACTCGCTGCGCCGCGGAAAACCGGAGATGCCGCCCCATTGCCGGATGCCGCCCATGGCCTCGCGACGGCCGGTAAGGATCTTGTGCGGATAGGACTGGTGCCCGACATCCCACACCAGTCGATCGCTGGGTGTGTCGAACACATAGTGCAGCGCGATGGTGAGCTCCACGCTGCCCAGGTTGGAGGACAGATGTCCGCCGGTGCGCGACACGCTTTCCAGGATGAAAGCGCGCAACTCGCCGGCCAGCCGGTGTAGCGCCGGCATGTCCAGCTCGCGCAATTGCGCCGGTGAATCGATAGTGCGTAGCAAATCGTACACGACGGACTCTCCTCGGGGCTGCCGGAGTCTCTATCTGGACGTTTCAGTACTTATGCCTGCCGTGGCTACTTCCGACAACAACACCGCATCAACAACCCACGGAGCGATGCCGCGATCCCGAACGCCATGCGCCGGGTCGCCAACTTCGCCATCTTGCCTCCTGCCCGCCTGCATTCACCTTTCGACGAAGGCACGCTCGATCACGTAATCGCCCGGCTCCCGCGTGCGCGGCGAAGCCTGGAAACCGCGACCATCCAACAACGCGCTGGTGTCATCCAGCATCGCCTGACTGCCGCACAGCATCACCCGGTCGGTCACCGGGTTGGGCGGCGGCAGGCCGGCAAAATCGCTCATGCGTTCATCCACGATCGCATCGGTAAGACGCCCGCGATGGCGAAATGGTTCACGCGTGACGCTGGGGTAATACACCAGCTTTTCGCGCACCAGATCGCCCAGATACGTGTGCGACGGCAGCTCCTGCTCCAGATACTGGGCGAACACCAGGTCGCTGATGCGGCGCACGCCATGCGCCAGCACGACGCGGTCGAAGCGCTCATAGGTTTCCGGATCGCGCACGATGCTGAGGAACGGCGCCAGGCCCGTGCCCGTGCCTAGCAGGTACAAATGCTTGCCCGGCTTCAGATCGTTCAGCACCAGCGTGCCGGTGGGCTTGCGGCTGACCATGATGGGATCGCCTGGCTTGAGGTGTTGCAGCCGCGAGGTGAGCGGCCCATCGGACACCTTGATGCTGACGAATTCCAGGTGTTCCTCGTAGTTGGCGCTGGCGATGGAATACGCCCGCAGCAGCGGCTTGCCCTCCACTTCCAGGCCAAGCATCACGAAGTGACCGCTATCGAATCGAAAACCAGGGTCTCGCGTCGTACGAAAACTGAAAAGGCTGTCGTTCCAGTGATGAACTTCGATCACATACTCCGTCGCCAATGCCACCATCACAGCCACCGTTGCCAAGTGAATAGATGCATGCACGCGACCAGACGATTCGACACGCGAGACGGATCTGGCTGTCGAATCGCTGGACCGTCAGTGTCTTGTTACAAGTTTCTGGCGGTGGAAGTCAATCCTGCTTAGTGATGCTTTTTGATAGTCGCGCGATTCATGAAAAACATCGGCACGTATCGATGAATAATCACAAGACAATCACAACACGCCTGTTACGGGCCGCGTGGTTTTGCGCGAACGCAAACGCCTGTTCACGCGCTCGCATCGGAGGCTTGCCGTGCACCCTCCGTAGCGCGATTTGAGTCGCGCTTCGCGCCATGAGCAATGAATCGCCGCGGGGCCCTTGCAACGGCCGCGCATGCCACCACTTCAGGCCGGTTTGCAGGCTCCAAGCATGGCAAGAATGAGCACCCAGGCCGCAGTCTCATAGTCAAGCTCAATGAGCCTGATGCCAACAATCAATTAGACCTATGAAGTCAAACCCCGTAACCTTGCCACTCATCCCACCACAACCAACGGAAAACAACCGATGTCGTTGATCAATACCGAAATCAAGCCGTTCAAGGCACAGGCCTATAAGAATGGCCAGTTTGTCGAAGTGACCGATGCCACGCTGAAGGGCAAGTGGTCCGTGGTGGTGTTCTATCCCGCCGACTTCACCTTCGTCTGCCCGACGGAGCTGGAAGATCTGGCCGATCACAATGATCAGTTCCAGAAGCTGGGCGTCGACATCTACGCCGTTTCGACCGACACCCACTTCGCCCACAAGGCTTGGCACGACACGTCCGACGCGATCAAGAAGGTGCAGTACACCATGATCGGCGATCCGACCGGCGCGATCACCCGCAACTTCGACGTGATGATCGAAGAAGAAGGCCTCGCTCTGCGCGGCACCTTCCTGATCAACCCGGAAGGCCAGATCAAGCTGTGCGAAATCCACGACAACGGCATCGGCCGCTCGGCCTCCGAGCTGCTGCGCAAGGTCAAGGCCGCGCAGTACGTCGCCGCCCACCCGGGTGAAGTGTGCCCGGCCAAGTGGCAGGAAGGCGACAAGACGCTGAAGCCGTCGCTGAGCCTGGTTGGCAAGATCTAAGTACAACAACGTCCTGTCTTGCGGCCCGCTGCATCGGGCCGCCTTGGACCCGGCACCCCGCCGGGTCCTTTTTCCCAAGTTCCAAGACGCACGCAACGCCCGGCAACGACCGCGGTGCTAGCGGCGCTCACCCCGAATAAAGGATGGAGTCACCATGTTGGATGCCGATCTGAAGTCCCAGCTGCAGGCCTACCTCGAGAACCTCGTTCATCCGATCGAGCTGGTCGCATCGCTTGATCAAGGTGAATCCTCGCAGGAGCTCAAGGCGCTGCTGGAAGACATCGCTCCGCTGTCGAGCAAGATCACGCTGCGCCTGGATGGCAGCGACGCGCGCAAGCCGTCGTTCGCGATCAACCGCACCGGCACCGACGTGGGCGTACGCTTCGCCGGCATCCCGATGGGCCATGAGTTCACCTCGCTGGTGCTCGCCCTGCTGCAGGTCGGCGGCCATCCGTCCAAGGCCTCGCAGGAAGTCATCGAACAGGTGCGCAACCTCGACGGTCAGTACCGCTTCGAAACCTTCATGTCGCTCTCCTGCCACAGCTGCCCGGACACCGTGCAGGCGCTGAACCTGATGAGCGTGCTCAATCCCAACATCTCGCATGTGGCGATTGACGGCGCGCTGTTCCAGGACGAAGTGAACGAGCGCCAGGTGATGGCCGTCCCCACCGTCTACCTCAATGGTGAATTCTTCGACACCGGCCGCATGGAGATCGAGCAGATCGCCGCGCGCCTGGATACCAATGCGCATGCACGCACCGCCGAACGCCTGACCAACAAGGCGCCGTTTGACGTGCTCGTGGTCGGCGGCGGTCCGGCCGGCGCCGCTGCAGCCATCTACGCCGCTCGCAAGGGCATCCGCACCGGCGTCGCCGCCGAGCGTTTCGGCGGCCAGGTGCTGGACACCATGGCGATCGAGAACTTTATCTCCGTGCCGTATACCGAAGGCCCGAAGCTGGCCGCGTCGCTCGAGCAGCACGTGCACGAATACGACGTGGACGTGATGAACCTGCAGCGCGCCGAGCAGCTGATCCCGTCCACCACCGAAGGCGGCCTGCATCAGGTGCGGCTCGCCAACGGCGCCCTGCTCAAGGCAAAGACGGTGATCCTCTCCACCGGTGCCCGCTGGCGCAATATGAACGTGCCGGGCGAGCAGGATTACCGCAACAAGGGCGTCACCTATTGCCCGCATTGCGATGGCCCGTTGTTCAAGGGCAAGCGCGTGGCAGTGATTGGCGGCGGCAACTCGGGCGTAGAAGCAGCGATCGACCTGGCCGGCATCGTCGGTCACGTGACCCTGCTCGAATTCGACAGCAAGCTGCGTGCGGATGAAGTCCTGCAGCGCAAACTGCGCAGCCTGCCCAACGTCGACATCATCGTCAGCGCGCAGACCACCGAAGTAGCCGGCGATGGCCAGAAGGTAACGGGCCTCAACTACACCGACCGCTCCAGCGGGCAGTCTCACTCGGTGGCATTGGAAGGCGTGTTCGTACAGATCGGCCTGCTGCCCAATACCGACTGGCTGAAGGGCACGATCCAGTTGTCACCGCGCAACGAAATCGAAGTGGACGCCCGCGGCGAGACCTCGGTGCCCGGCGTGTTCGCTGCCGGCGACGTCACCACGGTGCCGTACAAGCAGATCGTGATCGCCATGGGCGAAGGCTCCAAGGCCTCGCTGAGCGCCTTCGATTACCTGATCCGCCTGCCAGTGGAAGAGGTCGAGAAAGAAACCGTCGCTGCCTGACGAAAGCTGTTCCAACGCCCGGTCCCGTGCTGCCGATCCCCCTCCCGGCGCACAGGGCCGGGCTTTTTTTTGGCCGTCCGTTTGCGGCGAGCATACCCGCAGCCCAGTCATGGCGCGGCTTATAACCCTGCGTGATGCCGACATGAGAAATGCTCATCTGTCGGAGTCTTTCAATCGCTCAAAGCTCGGGTTTTCATACGCCCACACCCTTCTCCAATGGTGCCAGAAGGCAGCGTGGCGGCGCTGCGCCAGGCTTCGACACGGGCCTGCGTCAGGAGGAATGCGGTCAGCGAGACCGCCTCCTACCACCCTCACCTCTCATCCGCGAACCAGAGACACGCCGCCATGTTCAACGCTCTCCGTCGCTCGAAGATCTCGCTGCTTGCCGCCGCACTTCTGGCCTCCCTGCCGATTGCAGGCCTGCACGCAGCGGAAGCCAGGACGCCACTGACCATCGACGAAGCACTTAAGGCGTCCGCCGAACAGCATCGTCCGGTGCTGGTCGATTTCCAGGCGGTGTGGTGCTACTCCTGCTACTACATGGCGAGCCATGTGTTGAATGGACCCGAATGGGATGCCGTCCAGCGCAAGGCCATCGTGGTCGAAGCCGATGCGGACTCGCCGGACGGACAGACATGGATGAAGAAACTCCATGCGTCCTTCCTGCCCAGCTACGTAGTGCTCGATGAACATGGCAACGAGCTGGGGCGCATTTCGGCGGAGCAGCCGCGCGCGTCGTTCTATCCGAAGATCAACGCCATCCTCGCCACCGGCAACACGCTGGAGGGGCTCAGGCAAAAAGCCACCGAGGGCGCGCCGGGCGATGTCGCCAATGTGCTGGAGGCCTATCAGGCACGCGCCGAAGGCAGTGACGGCCTGAACTGGTTCGCCAGCCTGCCTGCAAGCCAGCAACACAACGCACGCACCAACCCACGCGTTGGCCTGGCGCTCGATCAGCTTGCGCTTGCCAAGGCCCGGGCCGCCGACGACAACGCTGCCGTCATAGCCAACGCGCAGAAGGTGCTCGCGCAGGATATCGGCTGCCAGCGTCCCTACGTGCTTGAGAACCTGCTCGACGCCACCGACAAACGTCCTGCCGCCGAACGCAAGTCGCTGCTCGCCGCGCAACGCAAGCCGCTCGATCAGTACGTCAACACGCAGGTGCTCATTGCCAAGCCGGTCTGTGCAGACCAGCGCAGCGCCGTGCTCACCAGTGCGCAGCTCGATGAAGCGCTCGGCGAGCATGACGCAGCAGCAGCGATTCTCGATCGCGCCATCACCCAGACACGCCAGCGCCTCGGCAACAACCTCGCCAGCGACCGCAACCTGGCCGACAACCTGCGCATCTACCTGCTGCGAGCCAAACGCACCGCCGAACTGGACGACTTCCAGCACAAGCTGATCGCCGCCTACCCCGACGACTACGTCTACGCCTACCGCTATGGCCGCAACCTGGTGGAAACCGGCAAGCCGGCCGAAGCCTTGCCGTATCTCGCCCAGGCCGCCGACAAGGCCTATGGCGCCAACCGTCTCGCCGTGGCCCTGCAACGTGTGAAAGCGCTCAAGGCACTGCATCGCGACGACGAGGCCAACAAAGTGGCCGCCGACGTGCTGGAAACCAATGGCCCCTGGTTCAAGCAGCAGGCCGATGCCCTGAAGGCAGCGCTCAAGGCGTAAACGCGCAAGCACACCGCGTCCCGGCGACGGACGCGGTGTGCTGATCAGCGCGCCATGAACGCGCTGCTATTCGCGCAACTGTTGCAGCAAATGCTCCAGCTCGGCGCGCAGCTGACGGACCTGTGACAAAGCCAGGTCACGCTCACGCACTACTTCGTGATGCACCACGAGCGATACCGCGTGCATCGACAAGGTTTTCTTTCTCGCTCGATAACGACGCGCGCGCTCCGCCGCCGTCAGCGCATTGGGCTTGCGTGGACGGCCACGCGGCCGCTTGAACGCCAAGGGCAACGCAAGCGTGCCCGGATCTCGGGGGTCAACCATGGCACCTCCTCCTTTTTTGCGCGCATTTTACGTGACGTCACGTAAAATGCAAGAAAAATCCTACGAAAAAACAGCAAGAAAGGAGGTCTATTTCATCTGCAGCCGCTGCTTGCGGCTGTCGACGCGAGGGCGCCTCGTGCGTTCACGTGACAAGGAGATTCCTGTCGCTACCGTGCAATCGCGGGCTGCCCGAGGACGCGGCCAGGCGATGCCGGGGCGAGTGAGCCCACCGCGCAGAAGAAGAAGGAAAAGCCGAAGATGGATTCGCTCTATGAGCTGTCATCGCGGGCCATCCGCCGTCTCTATGACGCTCGCATCAGCACGCCGCCCGTGCTGGATATCGATACCTACTTTCCCGATGGACATCGTTTTCGCGATGCATGGGAAGTCATCCGTGGCGAAGCGATGGCGATACTTGAGAGCGCCCAGCCCATTCCACGCTTCCACGAGATCATGCCCACGCAGGCGGACATCTCGGCGAACGACGGTCGTGACTGGCGCATGTTCCTGCTCAAGGTTTACGGACAGGACATCCCATCCAACCAGGCGCACTGCCCGTTGCTGACCCAGCTGCTGACCAGGTGCCCCGATGTGTTGTCGGCCACCCTGTCCTTCCTTGCGCCGCACAAGCACATTCCGCGGCATACCGGACCCTTCCGGGGCATCCTGCGTTACCAGCTGAACCTGGAGGCGCCGCTCGGCGTCGATGGCCGCCCCAGCGCCGTACTGTGGCTGGCCGGGGATGAGCATCGCCTGGGCAATGGCGAACACCTGTTATGGGACGACACGTATCCGCACGAGGTGTGGAACCGCAGCGAGCACACGCGGGTGGCGTTGCTGCTGGATGTGCGCCGGACCGACATGCCGCTGGATCTGCGCCTGTTGTCCAGCGCCGTGACCAAGAGCGTGGGCATGGTGGTGCGCTGGCGCGGGTTTTCCTGACCACGCCGGGGGCTGCCATATCCGCCCCGGCTCAGCTCAGCGCGCCATGGCAGCATTGCGGCCGGGCTGTTCGCCCCCATGGAAGGCTACGCCATGCGCACATGGAACAAGACCTGACCTGGGAAGGGGGACGTATGCTCGGCAAAGTGGACGAAATTCGTGAGGTCGACTTCAGCAGGATGGGCACACTGGTCCTCGCCGGCGGCGGCAATCGATGCTGGTGGCAGTCAGGCGCGTTGCGGCATTTGATGGAGCGCGGCATGCGTTTGCCTGCGCAACTGGTCGGCACCAGTGCCGGCGCTGCGGTAGCCGCCTCGTTCCTCGCGCAAGGCGCCGACACGGCACTGCAGACGTGCCTGAGGCTCTATGCCGACAATCCCAGGATTTTCGACTGGTCCGCCCTGCCCAGGCTCAAGCTGAAATTTGCGCACCAGCACGTGTATCCCGCGTGGGTCGATGCGTTCTTGAACGAAGCGACATTCGACACGTTGCGTCAGTCGTCCTCACGCCTGGTCGTGGCCCTTACTCGGCCGGCGCGATTCCTGGGCACAAGGGGATCCGTGGCAGCGGGAACATTGGCCTATCTGGTCGACAAATACCTGTGGAACAGCATTCACCCTCGCCTGCCCAGGGTATTGGGGCTACGCCAGGACTTCATGGTGCTCAACGATTGCTCCGACATCGACACAGCCCAGGCTCTGCTTATCGCAGCCGCGTCCGCGCCACCCATCATGTCCGCGCGCGCGGTCGGGGGCGGGATGGCGATCGATGGCGGTTACACGGATAACGCCCCGATTCCGCTTCAATCGGAAGTGGAGCGATCGAACACACTGGTGATGCTCACCCGTCACTATCCGAAACTGCCGCCGATGTTCAGCTGGCAGGGGCGCAATTATTGGCAGCCCAGTCAACGCATTCCCGTCTCAACCTGGGACTGCACGCCGAAAACGACAGTGCGCGAGGCCTATGATCTGGGGACGCAGGATTCGGTGCATGCCTTGAGTACAGGCTTGCTTCGATAGCTGCGCCGGTTGCGACAGCACGCAGGCGCGACCCTCATCCGTGGTGTTTGTGCGGGCGGGCTGGGATAAACGGCGATACGGGATCGCTGGCCGGAAACGTCTCCTCCAGCGCCTCGTCCTGCAGCGCCTGGCTGTGCGATTCGGCTTCGCTGCGCGCAAGGCGCCTGGCATCGCTATCGGATCGATGGCGACGAAGGTCGCCCGCTTGATCGGTGGGACTTTTCTCTCGGCGTGGCATGGGACTCCTCCGCAGCACAGGCGACGCAAACGCATCGGCAACCCTACTGGCGCCGAACCGCAAGATCAGCGCCACCTGCTCATGCGATGCCCGTGACCAGCGATGCCTCGCCAGCCACGGGCCTCTGACCGGTCAGGCGTGCCGACTGGTTTCGAACAGGAACCACACGCGGCGCTCGGCCTCGTCGATCCAGTTCTCCAGCAGGCTGGCCGTAGCCACGTCCTTGTACTCGTCGCACAGCTCATGGGTGGCGCGCATATAGCCGGCGAGACGCTGGTTGTCCTCGCGCAGCTCGGCCAGCATGTCATCGGGCGTCACGAAGTCCGCATCGTTGTCGGACAGACGGGCAAGGCGCTTGGCATGCCCCAGCGACCTCAAGGTGGTGCCACCCAGCTTGCGCACGCGCTCGGCGATGGGGTCTACGGTGGCGTAGATCTGGTCGGACTGTTCGTCCAGCAGCAGGTGGTAGTCGCGGAAATACGGCCCGGACATATGCCAGTGGAAGTTCTTGGTCTTCAAGTACAGGGCCAGGACGTCGGCCAGCAGTGCATTGAGTTCGCCGGAGATGTCGCGCGTCGCCTTGTCGCCCAGTGCCGAAGGCGTGTTGAGCGCTGCCTTCTGACGGGTCTTGGCGGCCGCGGTGTCGCCCTTGGCCTTGCTAGTCTTGCTCATTGAGATTACTCCGCTGTTGGCTCTAGGGAGGCCCTGATCTATGCGTACGGCGTAGTTCAAGGCATCCCTTAGAGTATGGACCGGTAAATGTCATTTCGATGTCGCTGCCGGCGTGGCGTCGGCGTGGCGCATCAGCGCAGCGAGCGCCAGCAGCGGCGGCACGGCAAAACACCACATGCTGCCGAAGGCATACAGCAGCGCGCCGGCCGCGCAGCCGATGGCGAAAGCCAGCACGGCGAAGCTCATGCGGCTCAGCCGGTCGTTGATGGCGGCCCTCTGATCCTCGGGCACGCCGCAGATGCGGTCGGCCACATCCAGCATGATCTGCGTGGTGGTGCCGGTCATCAGAGTCGATGGCGGCGAGCTGGCCAGGTGCACGCGATGCAAGGCGTTCTGCACAGCCATGGCGCCTACCAGGGTCATGCCGGTCAATGTGGCCGACCAGGTGTCGCCTTGCGGAAAGGGCCCGTAATGAATCGCCAGCACCATGGCCACGATGAACAATGCCAGATTAATCGCCAGCAACGAACGCACCACCGGTTGCCCGACGGCCATCAGGCGATAACGCAACAGCCGCGCCCCGATCACGAACAGGCAGAACACCGGCAACGCAAGCAACTTGGCCACGATGCCGGAAGTGCCATTGACCAGCGCCGCGCCGATGGTGACGAAGTTGCCCGTCACATGCGCGGTGAACAAGCCATGCAGCGCAAGAAAGCCTGCCGTGTCGACATAGCCTGCCATCACGCTGAGGATGGTCGGCAACCAGGATTTTTCAGCCATGCCACTGCGCTCCGGCGGAATCAGGCTCGATCATTGAACGCATCACCACATGAATTTTCCTTCGACGCCGACATAGTCGCCGTCGCGTCCGCCGGCCATGCGTATCGCCCGCCCCACGTCGTAGTGGACAGCTTCCACTGCGCCGGTGAAGTTGGCGTTGAAGACATAGTCGGCGCGCACCTGGCCATACACGCCCGCCCAGCTGCCGCCCCGACCTGCCGTGCCGGGCAAGGGAATATTGGGCTGCACGTAGATCGCATCGGCCGTGGTTTGCCGCCACTGGAAACCCAGTGCCGCCATCAACGTGAAGCGGCTGGCGGGCTTGATGGTCACGCTGGGCTTCACGTGCACCAGGTTGGTGTAACCCGTGAAGCCGGCCAGGGTGAAGTAATAGCCATTGGGAAACAGCGGATTGAAGGTGCCCAGCGTGCCGTCACCGGGATGGCGATCGCCTGAGGCGGCATCGACCTGCAGCCCGAGTCGGGGCGACCAGGGGATCGACCAGGTGTAACCCACGCGTGCGCCGGTGCCCCAGGCATCGATGTCCTTCGCACCCACGTGACCGCGCTGGGCCATGCCCTCCAGGTCCCAGTCGACGCCTGACTGGTTCCCGGCGAAACGCACGTCGTAGACATCGCGCCGCTCCTCGCCCACGGCGTCCAGGTAACGTGCGTTGTCGCGGCTGTACAGCGCGTAGTATGCCGACAACTCGTCCTTGCCCCACAGCAGGCGCTCGACGCGCAAAGTGTTGAAGCGGAAATGGCGGTTGGAGGTATCGTCGAACGGATGCTCGTCCTTGTATTGCACCGGCTGACTCAGAAAACCGATGAAACGCCACTGCCCCGTTTCCCAGTCCGCCCAGATGGCGTCGAACGACTGGCGCACGTTCGGTCCATCGCGCAACGAGACGAAGCGCTGCAGGTCGAACGCGAAATCCTGACGGCCCACGCGCGCCTTGAAGGTGCCATCGGCAAAGGTCCGGACATAGGCGACAAAGGCGAGTCGCAAATCCCAGGGATTGCGATCGGCGCCACCGATCACCTGCTTGTTCACCGTGCGCGCATCCTCAAACTGCACGAAGGCCTGCCAGTAGTTGGCAAAGCGCAGATCGGCGTGCAGCTGGAAGCGCTGCAACAGATAGGTGTTGTTCGGGCTCCCACCGATGCCGAAGCTCGCGGCGTCCGACCATTCCGTCCGCTCACGCAACGTCACGCCGAACGAGAGATAGGTCTTGGGATCGTCCGCACTGAGCGACCAGTACTTCAACGCGTCGCCCCATTGCGTGCGCAACGCGGGATCGGCCAACACGGACCAGTCTTCCTGCCAGCGGTTGCTGCGCAAGGCGGGCCGCTCCGCGGCGCTCTGCACGGGCGTGGCCTGAGTGGAGTCCGCACTCACCTCCTGTGCGCTACTGGTCGATGCGTAGCCCGTGCAGCACAGCGCACCTGCCAGCAAGACGCACACGGGAGCCCCACTGGCCCCCGTGCGCAAGCTTCCTGTTCGAGGCATGGCCTCAATGACCGGCGGCGTGGATCTCGGCCACATAGCCACCCGGGAATGCCACCATTGCCGACTCGCGACCCTCACTGGTGAATGGCTCGACCAGCACCTTCGCGCCATGCGCCTTGGCCTTGCTCAAGGTGTCGGACAGGTTGCCCACTTCGTAACCGGTCATCTCGTGCCCGTAGGGATAAGGCAAATGGCCGTCAGTGACGAATACAGTCATCTTGCCGAAGGTGGATTCGATACGCACGCGACGGAACGTGTCGCCCGTACGACCGATCTCCACGCCAGGCGCCTTGGCCTCATCGGACGCCACCTTGCCGTGCGAGAACGTCACGAAGCTCTTGACGAAGGCATCGACGCGGTCCGGCGACACATACACGCGATTTTCCGGCACCGTCTGAAACGCCGCGTAGTTCGGCGGCGTGGTGTGCCAGTACAACTGCATGTTGACGCCACCGGGCCACTGGATCACCGCGTCGCGGCCGATGGGATCGGGAAAGATCTGCACGATCACGTCGGCGCCGGCTGCCCGTGCGGCTTTGACCGCCACATCGAGATCGGTCACCAGATAGCCGGTGCGTTCGGCGCCGAACGGATGCGGAACCGGCGTGCGGAAACCAAACAACGACACCGTGCCCACCGGCGTCTGCAGCAACTGCGTGCTGGTGCTGCTGGGCGTGGGCGTGACGGTGGCGATGCCTTGCTTGGTGCTCTGGCCGCCAAACGTGGCGAGAAAACTATCGACGAAGGCGTCAACGTCGGCCGGTGCCACATAGACGTGGGTGGTGTCGTACTGCGAACCCACCGCCACCATCGGCGTGGCCGGCGCCTCCTTGGCCACCGCCGGCAGCGATACCGCAGCCACCATGCTGAAACCCAGGGCAAAAGCAAACAATCTTGAAGCGGTGCGCATGGGGAAAGTCCTTGGGAGTTCAGGGATGAGAATGTGCCGCGGCCAGCGTTGCACGTTCGCGCAGGTCGTACCACGCGACGAGCAGGAACCCGCCGACCAATCCGAGGTGCTCAAAAAAAGCGTTCGTCACGCCAAATCGTTCCGCCTCGGGCACGGACCAGAAACGATTGGCGATAAAGGTTGCAGCCAGCGTGAAGACGGCCAGCAACAAGGCGCCCAGCCAACGCCCCTTACCTGAAAGTATGGCCAGCGAGGCACCGAGCTCCAGTACGATCACGGCGACGGTGATCGGCCCGGCGGGCGTCATGCCAAAGTGCGCCGTTTCAGCTACGGCGGCGTCGAAGCCCCAGAGCTTCTGCAAACCGCCCTGCAGGTAGGCCGCGCAAAGCCCCAGCAAGGCCAGCCAGCGTACCCACGGAGCAGCGAGTCGCCCGGCCCAATGGGTGGATGTCAAAAAAGCCCGCATGGCTACACCGCCCAGCACGCGCAACCTAGCGCGCCCCAGAAGGATTTCAGATCAGACACCGGCAAGCGGCTGGACCATGCGTTGGCATGATCGTGCCCATGCACGCCGCAACCGTGGTTGCAGCCGCATGCGGCCTGCGTGATCGCCGGCTGTGCCTGGCGTTGCTGTGCCCATGCGCCATAGCCACCGTAAGTGCGCACCGGCGACCAGTCCGGCATGGCGGCCGGCACCGTCACCTCTTCGAGCGATGCGTAGTCGCCGCTGCCGTAGACCACGCGGCCGCCCACGATGGTAAGCAGCGAGGTGGTATCGGCAATATCATCCTCGGCGCAGGCAAAGAAATCGCGATCCGGCACGATCAGGTCGGCCAGTTGCCCTACTTTGATCTGACCCTTCTTGCCCTCCTCGTTGGAGAACCAGGTGACGTTCTGCGTCCACATGCGCAGCGCCGTGTCGCGATCCAGGCAATTGCTGCGCGGATACAGCGCGAGGCCGCCGACGGTCCTGCCGGTCACCAGCCACGCCAGCGACACCCACGGGTTATAAGACGCCACGCGCGTGGCATCCGTACCCGCCGAAGTGCGCAGCCCTTTCTCCAGCATGCGTTTCACCGGCGGCGTCGCCTGCGCGGCGCCCGGACCGTAGCGCTCGACGAAATACTCGCCCTGGTAAGCCATGCGGTGCTGCACGGCAACGCCACCGCCGAGTGCGGCGATGCGGTCGATGGAGCGTTCCGAAATGGTCTCCGCATGATCGAAGAACCAATTGAGCCCTTGCAGCGGAATATCGCGATTGACCTTTTCGAACACATCCAGCGCGCGACTGATGGTTTCGTCGTAAGTTGCATGCATGCGCCACGGCCAGCGGTTTTCGGCGAGCACGCGAACCACTTCCTCCAGGTCGCCCTCCATCTCGGCTGGCATGTCGGGGCGTGGCTGCCGGAAGTCCTCGAAATCCGCGGCCGAGAACACCAGCATTTCACCGGCGCCGTTGTGGCGAAAGTAGTCGTCGCCCTGTTTGTACTTTGACGTGCTCGTCCAGCGGAGAAAATCGTCCTTTTCCTGTTTGGGCTTTTGGGTGAACAGGTTGTAAGCCAGGCGGATGGTGAGCTGATTTTCCGACGCCAGCTTTTCGATGACAGCGTAATCCTCGGGATAATTCTGGAAGCCACCGCCCGCATCGATGGCGCCCGTCACGCCCAGGCGATTCAATTCGCGCATGAAGTGCCGCGTGGAATTGAGCTGGTAGTCGAACGGCAACTTGGGGCCCTTCGCCAAAGTCGCATAGAGAATGGCCGCGTTCGGCTTGGCCAGCAGCAACCCGGTGGGATTGCCCGCGCCATCGCGTACGATCTGCCCGCCAGGCGGTTCGGGCGTGTCCTTGGTATAGCCGACGGCCCGCAGCGCCGCGCCATTCAAGATGGCACGGTCGTACAAATGCAGCAGGAATACCGGCGTATCCGGCGCTACCGCATTGAGTTCGTCGATGGTCGGCAGCCGCTTCTCCGCGAACTGGTGCTCGGTGAAGCCGCCGACCACGCGCACCCATTGCGGCGCCGGCGTGATCGCCACCTGCTGCTTGAGCATGGCCATCGCATCCGCCAGCGAACGCACGCCGTCCCAGCGCAACTCCAGGTTGTAGTTGAGGCCGCCACGAATGATGTGCAGGTGGTTGTCGATCAGGCCCGGCAGCACGCGCTGTCCTTTGAGATCGATCACGCGCGTGCGCGAGCCGGCCAGCGGCATGATCTCGGCAGCACGCCCCACGGCCACGAAGCGGCCATCGGCGATCGCCACGGCTTCGGCTTCGGGTTGGCCCCGATCGAGCGTGGTGAAACGACCGCCGTGAAGGATCAGGTCAGGCGACTTGTCGACGGCCGTCATGACTGCAGCTCCTTCTTGGCGGGCTTGTTGCCGGCATTGTCCGCGGTTGGCAACTCGCCGCACATATGCGGCTTCACCTGATTGTGCAGCCAGGCGGTTGTCGTCGCCTGGCGATGCATGAAGGTCTTCACCAGCGGCGGCGCCTGCTCACCCAGCAGGATGCCCAACAGACCCACTAGAGCCACCAAGGGCGGCGCTGGCGAACGAACCTGCAGCAAGCCGTAGATGACGCCGACCAGCATGCCGGCAGCAAGCGATATCAGATAGATTTTCATGGCCATGCTCCAGGACAACGACGACGATCAACCTTCGTGTGCACCGAACATGGTCTTGGCATAGATCACGCCCAGGCCATACGAACCGCCGAAATGCTTGGCGATGCCGGTGGTGCTGTCGTACGTCTCGGCACGCGCCCAGTCGCGCTGGAGTTCCAGCAGGTATTGCAGCGAGGTCATCGGCCGCGCGCCTGCCTGGATCATGCGCTCCATCGCACGGTTGTGTGCCTCGGTCGAAACGTCGCCGCAGGCATCGGCAATCACGTAGATTTCGAAACCCTGATCGATCGCCGACAGCGTCGGACCGACGATGCACACGGAGGTCCACAAACCCGCCAGCACCAGGCGCTTCTTGCCGATCTCGTTGACGCGCTTGACCACGGCCGCGTCTTCCCAGGTATTCATGGAAGTGCGGTCCAGCAGAGCCTGGCCCGGGAATGCGTCGGTAATCTCGCTGAACATCGGGCCCGAGAAGCTCTTCTCCGCCACCGTGGTGAGGATGGTCGGCACCTTGAAGCTTGCCGCCGCATGCGAGATCAAGGCGGCGTTGTTGCGCAACACGATGGCGTCGATGGAATGCGTGGCAAAGGACATCTGCGACTGGAAGTCGATCAGGATCAAGGCGTGATCCGTCGGATTGATCAACTGTTTGCCAGGCGTGGGGGTCGCGTTGAGGGACATGGGGGATACTCCAGTGCGGCGGGGCGTGGGATGAGATGACGTTCGACATGGCGCGGGCGAACGGATGACTTCCGCCCTACACCCATTGTTCTCATCGGGCAGTCGATGAATACCCCAATCGCGGCAAAAGTGGGCTACCCAATCAGGTAAGCGCGTACGTCCCGGACCATCGCAGGCACGCACTGTTTCGTGCGTGTCACCACTTCAGTTGTCGAAGAAACCCCGATTGCGCGCCAGGGTGACCGCATGCGTGCGGTCGAGCGCGCCCAGCTTGATCATGATGTTCTTCAGGCGCGCTTTCACGGTGTCTTCGGATACGCACAGGATGTCGGCGATGCGCCGGTTGGTATGCCCCGTGGCCACCAAACGCAGCACGGCGAGCTCACGGTCGCTGAGCATTTCCGCCCAGGCGTGGGAGGCAATATCCCCGGCCACTTCCGCGGCCATCACGCGACGACCCGCCATCACGGTGCGGATGCCGGCCAGGATCTCGTCGCGCGTAGCCGTCTTCAGCAGATAGGCGCTTGCGCCGAAGGTGAGTGCACGCTTCACGCGCGCATCACCGGGATACGAGGTCAACACGATGATGCGCGCATCCGGAAATTCGCCGCCCAAGGTGGAAATGGCCTGGAGCCCATCCACGCCCGGCATCTGCAGATCGATCAGCGCCACGTCCGGATGCAGTTCGCGATAGCGCACGATCGCTTCCGCCCCGTCGGCGGCCTGCCCCACCACTTCCATGTCCTGCGCACTTTCGATGGCCGCGACGATGCCATCACGCATGATCGGGTGATCGTCCGCAATCAGGACCCGGATGCGTGTCGCATCAACTGTCACGATATGGTCCCTCGACACGTGGCTGCTCGCGCCTCCCAGGACGGCTGCGGGAGATCTGTCCGGGCTTGCAGCTTCAACTATAGCCTGCAATGCGCGGTGCCGATCAATGCCCGATCGGGTGATTCTGTGTTCATTGCGCGACACCTATGGCCGCGCCACGTGCGGCGATATGCTGCGCCTGTCGCAGCTGGATTTCGCCGCCTGCGCGCCAGCCACGGAAACCTATGACGATGCTCGGATGGCGGAAACTCGCGCGTCGTGGTGCTGTACTGGCCGGCGTGGTGCTATGGCTGGTGTTCGCCGCCTGCGCGCACGCTGAGGATTCGCCCGGCTTTCGCCGCCGCCTGTGGACCACCGAGGCAACCACGCCTGCCGATATCTGGGCCATGGCCCAAGGCAAGGACGGCTATCTTTGGCTGGGCACAGGCAGCGGGCTCTATCGATTCGACGGCTCTCGCTTCGAGCGTTTCCAGCCCTTGCCCGGTGAACGCTTCCGTTCAAACAACATCACCGCGCTCACCGCCCTGCCCGACGGCTCGATGTGGATCGGCTTCTACTACGGTGGCGCCAGCATGCTGCGCGGCGGCCGCTTGCATCACTATGGCGCCGGCAAGGATTTTCCCGCCGGCATGGTGCTGGCTTTTGCGCAAACCGACGACCGCGCCCTGTGGGCAGCCACCGAAGGCGGACTCGCCCGCTTCGACGGTCGCGCATGGCAAACCGTGGGCGATGCATGGAGCTATCCCGCGCAACGCGCCGACTGGCTCATGGTGTCCCGCGACGGGACCTTGTGGGTGACCACCGGCGAAGCGCTGATGTTCCTGCGACCGGGCGAGCATCGCTTCCAGCGCACCGACCAGGCGGTCTCCAAGTACGCCATCGTGGCGCAGGCGCCCGACGGCACGTTGTGGCTTTCCGATCATCTGCATGGCACGCGCGCCCTGCCCGGCCTCACCGCTACGCGTCCCACCAGCACACCGACCGAAGCTCCTGGCGACACGGATTTCGCCTGGGCCAATCGCCTGCTGTTCGACCGTTACGGCAATCTCTGGGGCACCTGCGTCGACCGCAACGGTATCTATCGCGTGGCATCGCTGGCGCCGCTTGCGAGCGGCCGCTCGCTGCGCGCGCAGGATCTCACTGAACTGATCGGGCGCAGCAGCGGCCTGGTGTCCGAACGCGTCGTCCCCCTGGTCGAAGACATGGAAGGAACGATATGGGCAGGCACCAACCTGGGCCTGGTGAGTTTCCACCGCAACAGCTTCCAGGTGCCCGGACAAATCACGCTGGGCGCTGCGGCCAATTACGCGATGGCCACTGACGCGACCGGCGCCGTATGGGCCGCGAACGGCGGAACGCTCTACCGCTTCGATGCCCACGGCGACCAGGTGGTGCGCACCGACCTGCACGACATCGACGGCATGCAGTTCGATCGTGCAGGCGCATTGTGGATGGTGGGGCGCAATCGGCTCTACCAGTTGCACGGCAAGACCCTGGCCACCATCGAATGGCCCGTATCGCCCGATCTCACGCGGGCAAGCGCGTTTGCGATCGATCGCGACGATCGCCCCTGGCTGGCACTGGCCGAGCACGGCCTGTACCAACTCAAACAGGGACAATGGCAACGCGTGGTGCCCCTGCCCGCGCTGGCCGATGAAACACCCACGGCGCTGGCGAGTGGCGAACATGGCGACGTGTGGATCGGTTATGCAGGCGACCGCCTGGTGCGCATCGACGAGCAAGGCGCGCATCTCTACAGCGCGGGCGACGGACTGCACGTGGGCACCATCACCGCCATCGTGGTCGACGCCGGCGACCTGCTGATCGGCGGAGAGCAAGGGCTGGCGCGCCTGCGCGACGGCCGCCTCGCATCGATGCCGGTGCAGGACAACGACACCTTCAGCGGCATCACGGGCATCGTGCGCACCGCCAATGGCGACCTGTGGCTCAATACCGGCAAGGGCGTCGTGCGGATCGAATCTGACGAAGTCACCGCCGGCTTCGAACGATCGGACCATCAACCGGCCTATCGTCTGTTCGATCTGCGCGACGGCCTGCCTGGCATCGCCAAGCAAGGCGCCATCCTGCCGACCACCGCCGTGGACGGTCGCAATCGTTTCTGG
Organism: Dyella sp. 2YAF14; assembly: GCF_052114725.1. Taxonomy (NCBI): domain Bacteria; kingdom Pseudomonadati; phylum Pseudomonadota; class Gammaproteobacteria; order Lysobacterales; family Rhodanobacteraceae; genus Dyella; species Dyella sp. 2YAF14. The sequence goes on from NZ_JBFRFH010000003.1 coordinate 363,345, forward strand.
TTTCTCACCAACCAGGGGCCGGCGTGGATCGATCCCTCCAAGCCCTTCAACAATCCATTGCCGCCGCCGGTGGCGATCACCGCGATCATTGCCAACGGCCGGCGCTACGCCGCAGGCCAACGCATCGTCTTGCCCAAGGGCACGACCAATCTGCAGGTGCAATACAGCGCGACAAGCCTGGCCATTCCCGATCGCGTGCGCTTTCGCTATCGGCTCGATGGCGTCGACGCCGCCTGGCAGGACGTCGGCAATCGCCGCGAGGCGTTCTATTCCAACCTGGATCCCGGCAATTACCGATTCCATGTGATTGCCGCCAACGACGACGGCGTGTGGAACCTTCAAGGGGCGGAGATCAGCCTCGGCATTGCGCCGTGGTTCTACCAGTCCTGGTGGTTCTATGTGTCGTGCGCCGTCGTCCTTGGCAGCCTGGTCGCCGTGTTCTTCCTGTGGCGAACCCGGCTGGCGGCCGATCGTGTGCGCCTGCAGTTGATGGAGCGCATGAACGAGCGCGAGCGCATCGCCCGGGAAATCCACGATACCTTGCTGCAAGGCGTGCAGGGCCTGTTGTTGCGCCTGCAGGCGCTGATGTCGCGTCCAGTACCCGATCAAGAGCAGGCCGATGTACTCAACGCCGCCATCGAGCAGGCCCGGCAGATGGTGATCGAAGGGCGCGACAAGATCATCGCCTTGCGCGGCGACGAACCGCAGCACAATGAACCGGTTCAGTCGATCCTCGCGGTGGGTGAGGACCTGGCTTCGCTGTACCCGGGCGTGAGGTTCCGACTCAGCGCCGAAGGCGAGCCGCGCGCCCTGCTGCCCAGCGCGCGCGATGAAATCATCGATATCGTCCGCGAGGCGATCCGCAACGCCTTCGTCCACGCCGAAGCGCGCCAGGTGGAGGTCCACGTGGATCACCAGCCACGCTGGCTGCGTGTGCGCGTGGCGGACGATGGCAGCGGCCTGGATGAAGCCACAGTGCGAGCAGCGGTGGACGCCGGGCACTGGGGCATCGTCGGCATGCGCGAGCGCGCGGAACGACTCGGCGCCAAGTTATCGCTGCGGCAGCGCGACCCGCATGGCACGCAATGGTTGCTGAGCGTCCCGTGCCGCGCGGCTTACCGCGCGACCAGGGACGAGCGCCGCAGCACTGACCGACCCGTCACGCCGTGAGCGCCATTCGCTCCACGGCGTGACCAGCGAGGCCTCTACTTCGACTCTTTTTCCATCAAGGTGTCCACCAGGTTGGCAGGCACTTCCTCGTAGTGGTCGAACTCCATGGTGAAGGTGCCGCGCCCGCGCGTGGCCGAGCGCAGGAAGTTGATGTAGCCAAACATTTCCGCCAGCGGCACAAAGCCCTGCACGAAAGCCTGCGTGCCCTTCTGGCCCTGGTCGCTTACGGTGCCGCGACGACGGTTGATGTCGCCGATGACATCGCCGAGGTAGTCCGCCTCGGTGACCACTTCCAGCCGCATCACCGGCTCCAGCAGCTTGGGCTTGCTCAGCCGCTGTGCCTCGCGGAAGCACTGCCGCGTGGCAATCTCGAACGCCAGCGCCGACGAGTCGACGTCATGGAACTTGCCGTCGATCAGGCGCGCCTTGAAGTCCACCACCTCGTAGCCGGCGATCTGTCCCTCGCGCGACTCCACATTCACGGCGTGCTCCACGGCGGGGATGTATTCGCGCGGCACGCGGCCACCGACGATCTCGTCGGAGAACACCACGCCGCTGCCCGACTCCTGCGGCTCGAAAATCATGGTGACTTCGGCAAACTGGCCCGAACCACCCGACTGCTTCTTGTGCGTATAGGTGTGTTCCACCGTACGACCAAAGGCCTCGCGGAAACTCACCTTGGGCTTGCCCATATTGGCGTCCACGCCCAGCTCGGTGCGCATGCGGTCGATGGTCACCTCCAGGTGCAGCTCGCCCATGCCCTTGAGCACGGTCTGGCCGGTTTCCTTGTCCATCTCCAGGCGTAGCGACGGATCGGCCTTCACCATCTTGTAGAGCGCCGCGGACATCTTGTCGATGTCGTTGCGGGTCTTGGGCTCCACCGACACGCTGATCACCGGATCGGGGAAGCGCATGCGTTCCAGCAGCGCAGGATGCGCAGGATCGGACAAGGAGTCGCCCGTCTCGGTTTCCTTCAACGACACGAATGCGCAGATGTCGCCCGCGCGCACCTCGTCGATTTCCCTGGTCGCGTTGGCCTGCACTTCGACGATGCGGCCGATGCGTTCCTTTTTGCCGCGGGTGACGTTCTGCAAGGTGTCGCCCTTCTTGATCACGCCCGAATACACGCGACAGAACGTAAGCGTGCCGAACTGGTCGTTGATCACCTTGAAGGCGAGCGCGCGCGCCGGCGCTTCATCGATCACGCCCTGCTCGCCGGTGACGTGACCGTCCTCGTCCACCAGCGCAATGCCGCCGTTCTCGCCGGGATACGGCATATAGTCGATCACCGCGTCCAGGAGCTGCTGCACGCCCTTGTTGCGATACGAGGAGCCGCAGAACACCGGCACCAGCTTGCCGGACACGCAGCCCTTGCGGATGCACTGCTTCAACATTTCCGGATCGAACTCGCCCGTTTCGATCAGGCGATCGAACGCAGCGTCGTCCATGGCCAGCGCGTATTCCAGCGTCTCGTGGCGCAGCTTTTCAAGGTTGTCCACCCACGCCTGGTCGGCCGCCGTGCTGAACTTCACGCGGCTCGCCACTTCGTTGAGCGGCACGGTATCCCACGGGCTGTCCTTGTCGTCGCCCTTCCACAGATAGGCGACGCCAGCCACCAGGTCGGCCATGCCGACGAATTCGTCGTGGCTGCCCAGCGGCACCTGGCACAGCAGCACACTGGCGCCAAGGCGCTCGCGGATGCCCTTCACGCAGTGTTCGAAGCTCGCACCGGTGCGATCCATCTTGTTGACGTAGCACAGGCGCGGCACGTTGTACTGGTCGGCCAGGCGCCAGTTGGTTTCGGTCTGCGGTTCCACGCCGGCCACACCGTCGAACACCACCACCGCGCCGTCGAGCACGCGCAGGCTGCGATTCACCTCGATGGTGAAATCGACGTGTCCCGGCGTATCAATCAAGTTGATCTGGTGACCTTTCCACTCGGTGGATACCGCCGCCGACTGGATGGTGATGCCGCGCTTGCGTTCCTGTTCCAGATAATCGGTGGTGGTGGAACCCTTGCCGTCCTTGGTGTCGTGCACGTCGACGATCTGATGCTTCTTGCCGGTGTAGTACAGGATGCGCTCGGTCGTGGTGGTCTTGCCGGCATCGATGTGCGCGATGATGCCGATGTTGCGATACAGCTCAAGCGACTTCTTGCGTGCCATGGGGTCCTGCCTTGATGAAAAGGTGCAATCCGACCAGGCACGCCACCCGTCACGACAGGTGCCCAGCGCTCCGCCCGATATAGGGTCGTTCAGCCAAGCATCAACGTTGCGTGAAAACCCATGTAATCAGCCACTTGCGAAATCACCCGCGCAAGCCTAGGTGAAAACCCGGCCTAAAGCCGCGCCGGAACGCCCGTCCGCCGCGCCGCCAGGACGGCGTCGCACAGGCATGCTCATGACGCCACGGCATGAGCAAATCAGCAAATGTCATTGGACATGTTTGGACGTCTATACCGCTGTTGACTCGCGCAAACAATCGCCGTTAGCCTGCGATTGCTGCATCGCATCACTGTGTTTTTTGACTGGGGAATTACGTCGCATGCCTAAGAATTCCGTCGGCCTGAAGGCCGCGCCTAGCGTCCTCGCCGTTGCACTGCTTTCCATCCTTTCGCAAGCCTCCGCGCAGGACGCCGCCCCACCGCCGTCCACTGAAAGCGCGAAGAAGCTCGGCACTGTCATCGTCACCGGCACGCGCGCCGACAACCGCACCGAGAGCAGCTCGCTCACACCCATCGACGTCGTCTCGGCGCAAACGCTCAAGCAGACCGGCACCACGGAACTGACTACCGCACTGGCGCGCATCATTCCGTCGCTGACCTTCCCGCGCCCCTCGGCCGCCGACACTGCCGACTCGCAACGCCCGGCTCAGCTGCGTGGCCTTTCGCCGGATCAGGTGCTGGTGCTGGTCGATGGCAAGCGCTGGCATCCTGGCGCGATCCTGCTCACCAACGGCGTGCTCGGCCGCGGTTCGCAGGCAGTGGACCTCAACACCATTCCCATTGGCGCGGTGGATCACATCGAAGTGCTGCGCGATGGCGCCTCCGCGCAGTACGGCTCCGATGCCATCGCGGGCGTGATCAACATCGTGTTGAAGAAAGGCGCCCAAGGCGGCGAAGTGGACGTCACCGGTGGCCAGTATTCCGCAGGTGATGGTCGCCAATGGCAGGGTTCGGCCAACTTCGGCATTCCACTCAGCGACAAGGGATGGATACGCTTCACGCTGCAGGACGGCAACCAGGATTACACCAACCGGGCCGAGCCCAACCGCACGCGCCCTTCGGAAGGCACTACCCAGCGCTACGGTGACCCGGCGGTGCAGGATCACAACCTGTTCCTGAACTCGCAGTTCGACCTCACGCCAAACGTGCAGCTTTACGCCTTTGGTCACTACAGCGAGCGCAACACCACCTCGCCTGCGTTCTTCCGCAATCTGGCCAACAGCAACTCGGTGCCGTCGCTCTATCCGAACGGCTATCTGCCGCTGGAACACGCGGACTCCACCGATCGTTCGCTGGTGATCGGCGTACGCGGCAAAACGGATGGCGGCTGGCGTTGGGACGTGAGCGGCAATTACGGCGGCAACCGCGTGTCGTATGCCACCGAGAACAGCGTCAATCGCGCGTTCCTGCATGACTTTGGCTATAGCCCCACCCAGTTCCACGACGGCATCCTCAACTCGTCCCAGCAGTCGTTCGACGTGGACATTGCCAGGGAATTCTCCACCAGCTGGCTGCCCAACCCGGTGACGCTGGCGTTCGGCGCGGAATACCTGCGCCAGACCTATGAGATCGATGCGGGCGACCTGACCTCCTGGTACACCGGCACCTCGGGCGTGTCCGGCGGCGCCCAGGGTTTTGGCGGTTACCAGCCGACGGATGCGGGCTCCTATAGTCGCCACGACGTAGCCGAATACGTGAGCCTGGAATCGAACCTCACGGATCGCTTCGGCGCGTCGCTCGCCTTGCGCCACGAGGATTACAGCGACTTCGGCAACACCACATCAGGCGCGCTGGCCGGCCGTTTTGACTTCACCAATCGCTTCGCCTTGCGCGGTAGCGTGTCCACCGGTTTCCGCGCGCCGTCGTTGGCGCAGCAGCACTATTCGTATACCTCGTCGCTCTATTACGGCGCGGGTAACTCGCTGCAGCTGCCGCCAGGCATCTACAACACCGGCCTGGTACCGGTGAACAGCCCGGTTGGCACGCTGCTGGGCGCCCAACCGCTGGAACCGGAGAAGTCGCACAATTACACCTTCGGCGCGGTGTGGAATCCGCTCGATGCGCTCAACCTGAGCGTGGACATCTACCAGATCAACATCGACAACCGCATCACCCTGTCCAGCAACCTCGCCACCACCTCGCCCGCGGTGCAGGCGTATCTCGCGGCCAACGGCATCACCAACACCAACTACAGCGGCATCGCGTACTTTACCAATGCGGTGGACACCCGCACGCGCGGTGTGGACCTGGTGGCGAGCTATCTCAGCGACTTCGGCGATGCCGGCTCGCTGCAGAGCACGGTGAGCTACAACTACAACAAGAACAAGGTCACCGACATCAAGGCCAATCCGGCGATCCTCAACCAGCTGGGGGTGAACCTCAAGCGCATCGACCGGCGCGACCAGTACGGCCTGCTGGCCGATACCACGCCGCGCAGCAAGCTGATCATCAACGAGGTCTACAACCTCAGCCGCTGGAGCTTCAACGGCACGCTGACGCGCTACGGCAGCTTCGTGTCCTACAACTCCACCACGGCCACGCTGGACCAGACGTTCGGCGCCAAATGGATACTCGACCTGGCCGTGAACTACAGCCTCGACCGCTGGACCTTCACCGTCGGCGGCGACAACGTGCTCAATACCTACCCTGACCGCGTCATCCACGCCAACGACAACAGCGGCACCATGCCGTACTCGGTGTTTTCGCCGTTCGGCTTCAATGGCGCCTATGTCTACGGCAAGGTGGCCTACCGCTGGTGACGCCTGCGCACCGGCCCGATCCACGGGCCGGTGCCTTCACCGCGCACGAACAAAACCTGTGCGATAGCTACCGGATAATCCTCCCCGACGGAGTCGCACCCATGGCCGCCCAACAACACCTCACCCCCGAGTTCATCGCACAGCAACGCAAGCGCCTGGAGGCGCTGCGGCAGCAGGTGCTGGGCGGTGAACTGGACGTCAATGCACGCAAGCGCGCCTTTACCGAGGAGCACGGTGACGAGGCCGAAGAGTTCGAGGATTCCGCGCAGGACCTGGCCCAGGAAGAAGTGCGCCAGGCCACCCACGACGTGGACGAGCAACGCGTGAACAACATCCAGCGCGCCCTGCAGAAGATCGACGACGGCACCTACGGTTACTCCGACATCAGCGGGGATCCCATCCCCAAGGCCCGGCTGGAAGCGGCCCCGGAATCCGTGCTCACGGTGCAGGAAGAACAGGCCCGCGAGCGCCGCTGACCCCTTGAGCCCGCCGCGTTCGCCCCGATCTTCAGGGCGTTCGGGCATTCAATGCCCGTGGGTTCATCGAGGAGAGCACGCAGTGAGCAGTCGTCCCACGTTCGACCTGTCCCCTCCCACCCCGCTTCAGTTCGATGCACTGGCTGCCAAGTTGACGGCGGAAGAGCGCAAGGTGCTGCTGGACCATGGCACCGAGTCGCCCTTCTGCGGCGTGCTGCTGTCCGAAAAGCGCGCGGGCGTCTACGGCTGCCGGCTGTGCGGCCTGCCGCTGTTCCTGGCCGGCAACAAGTTCGACAGCCGCACCGGCTGGCCGAGCTTCACCACGCCGTTCGACGAGACGCATCTGGCCTATGTGCGCGACAGCAGCTACGGCATGGTGCGCACCGAAATCCGCTGCGCCCGCTGCGGCAGTCACCAGGGCCACGTGTTCGACGACGGTCCGCCGCCGACCCACCAGCGCTATTGCATCAACTCGGTGTCGCTGGAGTTCGTCGCCGCCACCGACCCGCTGCCAGACAAGCTGGGACGCGGCGCGCCTGAAGGCGCCGTGTGGAACCTGTTCGCCAGCTGACTCCTTTACCCCCGCCATCAGGACACGTCCATGCCCTTGAAGTCGCGTTACAGCCGACCCGTCTGGCTTGCTTCTGGTGTACGCACGCCCTTCTCCAAAGTGGATGGCGCGCTGGCCTCGCACGATGCCATCGCGCTGTCGGTGCCCGTGGTGCAGCACATGCTGGCCAGCCTGCCCGAGGGCAAGCGTCCGGATTTCGCGGCCTGGGGCGCGGTGGTGCCCAACCTCACCTGGAGCAACATCGCGCGCGAAGTGCTGATGGACGCGGGTGCGCCGGCGACGATCCCGGCGTTCTCCACCATCATGGCGTGCTCCACCAGCATGATCGGCATGATCGAAGCGGCCGGCATGCTCGACGACGACAGCCTGCAGCTGGCCCTGGTCGGCGGCGTGGACAGCCTCAGCCGCATCCAGCTGGGTCTGCCGCAAAGCCTTTCCGACTGGATCCGCCAATTCCAGAAAGCACGCTCGGTGGGCGAGAAGGTTTCGCATGCACTCACGCTGAAGCCGGGCGACGTTCGCCTGTACATCCCGGGCATCGTCAATCGCACCTCGGGCCTGAGCATGGGCGAGCACACCGAGATCACGGCCAAAGACTGGCATATGCGCCGCGAAGATGAAGACGCCTGGGCGCTCGGCAGCCACCAGCGCACCGTAGCGGGCTGGAACAGTGGCTTCTTCGATGACCTGGTGATACCGGTGGGCGACTTCCGTCGCGACAGCATTCCGCGCGCAGATAGCACGCTGGAGAAACTGGCCAAGCTCCCGCCGGCGTTCGACCGCACGACCGGGGAAGGCACGTTGACCGCGGGCAATTCGTCGCCGCTCACGGACGGCGCCGCCGGCTTGTGGGTCTCCAGCGAGAAAGGCCTCGATCGCATTCCCTCGCATGTGCCGCGCGTCAAGCTGGTCGACTGGGAAATCGCCGCGGTCGACTTCCGCGTGGAAGGCCTGCTGATGGCGCCGGCATTCGCCATACCCAAGCTGCTGGCTCGTCACAACCTGCGTTATGACGACGTGGCCCTCTGGGAAATCCACGAAGCCTTTGCCGCGCAGGTGCTGTTCCACATGGCTGCGTTGGAAAGCCGCGAGTTTCTCGCGCGCAAAGCAGGTGTGGACCGCGACTTCGGACCGTTCCCGCGCGAGCGCGTCAATCCCAATGGCGGCAGCCTGGCCATTGGCCATCCCTTCGGCGCCACGGGTGCTCGCATCCTCAGCCAGGCAGTGAAGGAGCTCGCGGCGCAACCTGCGGGCACCCTGGCCATTGTCAGCATCTGCGCCGATGGTGGCCAGGGCACGGTGGCGCTACTCGAAGCAGGCTGACCGATCGGCAACGCTGCTTGCTACGATGCTCCCACTTTTGACAGGGGGAGCACCATGGCATTGCAGCGTTCGCTTTTCACCGTCGCCATTGCCGGCCTGCTATGCGCAGCCAGCGCATCGGCCGCCGATACCAAGCCTGCGAGCGACCAGGACTTCGTCGCTTACGATCAACCGCTGATCGCCTTCACCCATGCCACCGTGATCGACGGCACGGGCGCCAAGGCCGCGCGCGATCAGACGCTGGTGATCGACCATGGCCGTATCGTCGCCATGGGCAAGAGCAGCAAGGTGAAGCTGCCGCAGGATGCCAAGGTGATCGACGCCAAGGGCAAGACGCTGATGCCGGGCTTCGTGATGGTGCACGAGCACATGTTCTATCCGGCCGGCGGCGCCGAATACAATGAGATGAGCTATAGCTTCCCGCGCCTCTATCTCGCCGGTGGCACGACTACCATGCGCACGGCCGGCTCGATGATGCCCTATGCCGACATCAACGTGCGCGACGCCATCGCCAAGGGCACCGTGATCGGTCCCGACATGGACGTGACCGGCCCCTACCTCAACGGCCCGGGCCTGCCCATTCCCGCCGTGCACGTGCTGAGCGGTCCGGACGATGCCGAACGCACCGTCAACTACTGGTCGGCCGAAGGCGTCACCTCGTACAAGGCCTATATGCAGATCACCCGCGATGAACTGAAGCGCGTGATCGATACCGCTCACGAGCACAAGGCCAAGGTGACGGCGCATCTGTGCTCGGTGACGTATCGCGAAGCGGTGGACATGGGCATCGACAACCTGGAGCACGGCTTCTTCGTCGCCAGCGATTTCGTCAAGGACAAGCAGCCCGACCAGTGCCCGAAGAGCCCCGGCGTCAACGACTCGCTGGCCGCCGTCGATCCAAGGTCAGCTGACGTGAAGCTGCTGATGCGCGACATGATCAACCACCATGTGGCGCTCACCTCCACGCTCACCGTATTCGAAACCTTCGTGCCGAACCGGCCCAAGGCGCCGCAGGGTGCGCTCGACCTGATGTTGCCGGAAGTGCGTGCGCAGTACGAAGCCACCTGGAACAAGGTGCAGGGGTCCAAGGCGCGCATGACGCCGGAGACCTACCTCAAGCTCGCCCGCATGGAGAAGCAATACGCCGACGCCGGCGGCCTGCTGCTCGCCGGCACCGATCCCACCGGCTACGGCGGCGTGGTGCCGGGCTATTCGTCCAAGCGCGAAGTGGAACTGCTGGTGGAGGCAGGCTTCGGTGTCGAGCAGGCGGTGAAAGTCGCCACCTCCAACGGCGCGAAATACCTGGGCCGCGACGGCGACGTCGGCACCCTCGCCGTAGGCAAGCGCGCTGATCTGGTGGTGATCGATGGCGACCCGGCCAAGCACGTGGCCGATATCGAGCACATGCCGCTCGTGTTCAAGAATGGCGTGGGCTACGACACGCAGAAGATCTTTGACGCGACGCGCGATAGCGTGGGTCTGCATTGAGTTTGTATCACCGGCGCCCATCCGGGCGCCGGTGGCAAACCGCGGCCCCCACTGCCAGTCATTCCGGCGTAGGCCGGAACGACGACAATGAGAGTGCGCGCAAGGCTTGAACAGCCTTAGAAATAAACCTGCGCCCGCATCTCGAAAATGCGCGGATTCACCTGCAGCCTGCCCCGATCACTGAAGGCCCACACATAGTTAGCCTGGAACTTCAGGTGCTCGCCGATATACCAGTTCGCGCCGGCCGTCCAATCGTGTTCCTTGCCGCCCGTGATGGCGCCATCATTGAGATCCAGCTCGCTATAGCGCACCGCCAACTCCACCGCGCCCCAGGCGTGTGTCGGTCGCACCGCCTGCAGGTCGCGGCCGTTGTAGCGACGGTCGGCCACGTTGCCGTCGCTGTAGAAGCGCGACTCGCCGGTGAGCGTCCAGGTAGTGAACACATAGAAACCGTTCACCTCGACATTGGGCTTGCCATTGCTGCGATCCACCTGCGCCTGCAGATACTCGCCCTGCAGCGACCAAGGCCCCTGGATCCACAGTGCCTCTAAGCCCTGGCGATCGACACTTTTGCCATAGGGCAGATTGCCGGTATCCACCAGACGCACGGGCGAAAGGCCATCTTCCGGCCGCGCGCGCAGCCGGGCTGAAGGCGGCACCGAGCCCTCGTCGGCCCAATCGAGCTTTTCGCGTGACGCGGACAGGCCCAGGTGCAAGACATGGCCGGGCTTGTTGAGCGGTATCCACGCGGCACGTGCAGCCCAGGTGCGCCCCGGATTGTTGCCGTCGAAATCCTTGCGCCAGAAATAGTCGCCGACGTTGAGGATGAAATGCGGCCTCACCCAGGCCCAGTCGAAACCCGCGCGACGTCCTTCCCACACGGCCTGCGTGGGCAAGGCGGTTTCGACAAACGTGGTGGCGGACGAACTGGTCACGCCTTCGAAACCCACCGGCGTTTTCGAATAGCCGAAGCGGAAGTTGCCGATGTCCTCGCCGATCACGCCGCTGCTGCGAAAACGCACGAAGGTATCGACCCACTGCCTGGCCTGGAAGTCGTATTGCACGATGGCGTCGTACACGCCCGGCTTGCGCAGGTAGAAACCCAGATAGCGACGCCGGTTGGTACTGGCGTCTTCGAACTTGCCGGCGTCGTTGGAGAATTGATTGACGTCGTACTGATAAAGCACGGCCAAGCCAAAGTCCGTGCCATCGGATGCGGTCACGTGCGTGGGCCAGTTGCTGTAGAAGTCATAGTTGTCCGCGAGACAACACACCGGCCAGGCGCAGGCGATCGCCATGACGGCGAGTGCGCGACGCAAGGTGACGGCGGTCTTTGCGGACAGGGCTGGATTCATGGTCTCGCCTCCCAACGAGTAAAAACATGCTGTCCAATCGGCGCCAGAGCAGGAAATGACTTTTGTGCATATGCACATGGCCTTCATCTCGCCAGCAGCCCTGTGGCCTGAAGCAATTTACCGGCCCATTGGCCGCGCTTCCTGACATCGCTGCTTGACGGGACTCGGACGCAGTCACGAAAGCTCGACGCCTGCCGACGCAACCTGATGCTGTAGCGGATCACAAGGCGCGAGGGCCGTGTACCCGACGCTTATCGTCCACAACGCAAAGATCCACACCGGCGTCGCCCAGCGGCCCGAGGTGCAGGCATTGGCCGTCAACGGGCGGCGCATCGCCGCCGTCGGCACCAACGGCCAGATACGCTCGCTCGCCGGCCCTGCCACCATGGTGATCAATGCAGGCGGGCGGCGCATCATTCCCGGCCTTATCGATGCGAACCAGCACCTGATCGCCACCGGCCTGGACTACAACCAGCAACTGCGCTGGGACGGCGTGCCCAGCGTGGACGCAGCACTGGGCATGCTGGCCGACCAGGTGGCGCGCACGCCGCCTGCGCAATGGGTACGCGTCGTGGGCGGCTTCGGTGAACACCAGTTCGCCGAGCATCGGCTGCCGACGCTTGAGGAATTGAACCGCATCGCCCCCTCCACGCCGGTCTATGTGCAGCACCTGCAGGATCGCGCCCTGCTCAACGCAGCGGCCATCGCTGCCTGCGGCTATGACGGGCAGACGCCGGATCCACCGGGCGGCCATATCGAATGGGACGACCAAGGCGTGCCCACCGGCCTGCTGCTCGCCACGCCGACGCCGGAAATCTTTCGCGACGCGCTCGCTCACGCACCTGTGCTGCCGCACGAATACCAGATCAACAGCCTGCGCCAGAGCATGCGCGAACTCAATCGATTGGGCATCACCAGCGTCATCGATGCCGGCGCCGCGCATTTGCGTTACCCGGACGATTACAAGGCCGTGGAAGAACTCGCCCAGCATCATCTGCTCACCGTGCGCGTGTCCTATCACTTGTCCGCGCAGACTCCGGGCGGCGAAACCGGCGACTTCCTGCACTGGTGCACCATCAACCACTACGGCGATGGCGACGAACTGTTCCGCTTCAACGGCGCAGGCGAAGTGCTGGTGCATGACGCCATGGATCACGACGACTTCCGTCAACCGCCGCCGGTCCTCACCGCCCAGACGGGCACCGAGCTCAAAGACATCGTCAGCCGGCTGGTGGCGCGCAGCTGGCCCTGGCGCATGCATGCCGTCTACGAGGAGACCATCGAGATGGCCCTGGAGGCTTTCGAACGGGTCGAAGCGGAAATGACACTGCGCGCCCTGCCCTGGTTTTTCGATGGCGCCGAGACGATCAGCGCGAGAAACATCGAGCGCGTCGCCCGGCTTGGCGGCGGTATCAACCTGCAGCCGCGCATGGCCTATCAGGGCGAGTACTTTCTCGAACGCCACGGTCCGGATGTCGCGGCACACACGCCGCCGATCCGTCGCATGCTCGATGCCGGCCTGCATGTCGGCGTCGGTTCGGGCGGCAGCACGGCGGCAAGCATGGATCCGTGGACCACGCTCTACTGGCTTACCACCGGCCGCACGCTGGGTGGCAGCACCCTCTATCCGCCCGAACAACGCCTGGACCGCACCCAGGCGCTCGCCCTGCATACGCGAGCCAACACCTGGTTTTCCGGCGAAGCAGGCAGCAAGGGCCAGCTCGATATCGGCCAGTACGCCGACTTCGCCGTGCTCTCGCAGGATTACTTCAGCGTGGCCGACGAAGACATCCGCCAGATTGAGGCCGAGCTCACCGTGATGGATGGCCGCGTGGTCTACGCGCAAGGAGACTTTCGCGCGTTCGATCTGGCCCAGCCGATGCCGTTGCCGGAATGGTCGCCGGTCAATCACGGCGGCGGATGCTGGCGGCAACGTCACCACGCGGAACAAGGCCATCCCATCGCCTCGAGTTCGCGCGATGGCGGCCGCGCCCAAGGATGAAGGCGCAGCCGCCGCACGGCCTGTATCCAGCTCAGAAGCGCAGGCGGGCGAACAACGAAGGCCCCTGCAACTTCATATCCAGATTCGCCTGGTAGGACGGATGGTTCTGGTCGAGGCGAATGCGCGTATAGCTGTATTCGGCACCCACGCCGAGGTTCTCGATCGGAAACCACTCCAGGCCGAGGGCCGCGTTATAGATATGGCCCGCGAGGTTGCCGCCGTTCTTCTTTACGCCATAGGCATCGGCGTAAATGCGGAAGTTGTGCGAGAACGCGTGCCGCCAACCCAGCTGCAACACCGGCGCCCAGGCCGTCTCGTGGGTGCTGGCCACGGCGCTGCCGCCGAAGCCGTCGATATCGGCCTGTCCCTCCACCCGGGCCTTCACGCCGTAATACGCCGCGCCGATACCAAGGCCGAACACATCGCTGCCCGTGCCAAACCACCAGCGATAGGCTGCGCTGCCGAAGTTGAAGTTGAGTTTGCCGTCCACGCTGGCGGAGGCGGGAAACGTCGTGCCGTCATAGCTGATGTCACGACTGATCGAGCGGCCGTGCGTGCGATTGATGCCGAAGAAATCGAACGAGAATCCCTGATGATCGCCGATCAGGAAATCCAGCCGCGCGCGCGGAACCGCTTTATGCTCCTGGAAGCCCAGATCGTCCTCCAGACTGAAGTGACCGTTGTAGCCGTTGATGATGCCGCTGCGACCGGTCGCGCCAATCTGCGTCTGCGTATCGGAGTAGAACGCACCCAGCCAGATGCTGACACGGTCGAGTGCTGCGGATGGGTCGGCAAAAGCGGGGACGCTGCCGAATGCGGTAAGGGTTACAAGTGCAAGACGAGTGCAAAGCCGCGTTTTGTTTTTCTGTTGTTTCATCGATGGTCTCCCTGGGCGGTGCACGCACCCTAAGGAGACAAATGTCGACTGCTGGTCCCCGCAATGTGACCGTTACGCAAAGACGCATATCAACAGTCAGCGTTGTTGCCATCTTGTACGCGACGTCTCGACGAGACTCGCACGAGTTCTGCATAGCGCCTTGGCACGATGCGCACGCCTGGTACACATAAGTCGAGGAAACGCCAACAAAGGTCACTCTTGGGATGTTCGACCATATCGAACATGTTCATCGGAAACATGGCACGGCAAGGCCAACGGGAAGTCGCATCATTTCCCCATCGACCACACATCCATCCACGGAGCACGCCATGAACCGTTTCACCGACAAAACCATCCTCGTCACCGGCGGCAACAGCGGCATCGGCCTTGCCACCGCCCAGGCCTTCGCGGCGGAAGGTGCCCGCGTAGTCATCACCGGCCGCGATGAAGCCGCACTCGAACAGGCCCGCGCCAGCATCGGCGCCCAGGCCATTGCCATCCGCAACGACGCCAGCAGCGTGACGGGCGCCAGGGAGCTGGCCAGCGCGCTGAGCGCCAAAGGCCTGCGCCTGGACGGCATCTTCCTCAATGCCGGCATCGCCAAGCTGGCACCGTTTGAAACCGTGGACGAAGCGCTGTGGGACCAGACCTTCAACGTCAACGTGAAGGGCCCCTATTTCCAGATCCAGTCGCTGCTGCCGCTGCTCAACAAGGGTGCGTCCATCGTCATCAACGGCTCGATCAACGCCCATATCGGCATGCCGACCTCGTCGGTTTACGCCGCCAGCAAGGCCGCGGTGATTTCGCTGGCCAAGACCTTGTCGGCGGAACTATTGCCGCTGGGTGCGCGCGTCAACGTGGTGAGCCCGGGACCGGTGGAAACGCCGCTCTACGGCAAGCTCGGCATGGACAAGGCCACGCTGGAAGCCACCGCCGCGCAGATCCAGTCGCAGGTACCGCTGGGTCGCTTTGGCACTCCCGCTGAAATCGCCTCGACCGTCTTGCACCTGGTCGCACCGGAATCGGCCTTCATCGTCGGCACCGAGATCATCACCGACGGCGGTATGAGTCAGCTGTAAGCCATCTGCCCGGCCGCACCCGCGGCCGGGTCTACCAGGGAGTTCACGATGAAGACCTTGCATTGGATGCGCCGCCTTGCGGTGGCGTTGCTGGCCTCGCTCGCCCTTCAGGCAGCGGCTAGCGCCAAGACACCAACCATCGAACAACACACGGCCAACGCCAACGGCGTGCAACTGCATTACCTACAGGCCGGCCAAGGCTCGGACACGCCCGTGATCCTGCTGCACGGCTACGCCGAAACCAGCCATATGTGGCTGCCGCTGATTGCCAAGCTCGACGACCGCCGCACGGTGATCGCACCCGACCTTCGCGGCGCCGGCGATTCATCGATGCCCGCCTCGGGCTACGACAAGAAGACCATGGCGCAGGACATCCATGCCCTGGTGCAGCAACTGGGCTATCACAAGGTGAAAATCGTCGGCCATGACATCGGCCTGATGGTGGCCTATGCCTATGCCGCGCAATACCCGGACGAGGTGGACAGCATCGTGTTGATGGATGCGTTTCTCCCCGGCGTGGGCGACTGGCAGAAAGTGTGGCTGCTGCGCGACAAGTGGCATTTCAACTTCTACGGCGAAACGCCGCTGAAACTGGTCGACGGGCGCGAACGCATCTACTTCGAGCATTTCTGGAACGACTTTGCCGCCGATCCCAAACACTCGATGTCCGAAGCCGATCGCCAGTACTACACCCAGCAGTACGCCCGGCCGGGTCGCATGAAGGCTGGCTTCGAATACTTCCACGCCTTCCCGCAGGACGCCGAGGATTTCGCGGGCTTCGCCAGGCAGCCGCTGACCATGCCGATGCTGGTGCTCGCCGGTGAAAAAGCTTCGGGCGATTTCCTCATCGCCCAGGCCAGGCTGGTCGACACCCATGTGCAGGGCGTGATCATCAAGGGTTCGGGCCACTGGCTGATGGAAGAAGCCCCCGCGCAGACCATCTCCGCGCTGGTCGGCTTCCTCAACAACGACAGCAACGCCCAGGCCCAGCGCTGAGCTTTCCATGGTGACGACGCGGCCGGCCCTTGCCGGCCGCGTTCCGTTATCTGCGTCTCAGCCCTGCCAGGACGCCAGCGCCACCAGCCACCGTGTTTTCTGGAAAAATCACCCCCATATCGCTGGCACGGCCAGTACGGCAGACGGGTGAACACGTGATAGAGCTGGTGGGTTTCGACGGTGACGACACGCTGTGGCACAGCGAGGGTTATTACCAGTCGGCGCATGGTGAGTTCGAGCGCATCGTGGGCGAGTACATCGATCTGGTCGATGTACGCGTGCACGAGCGACTGCTCGCCACCGAGCGCCGCAACATCAAATTGTTCGGCTACGGCGCCAAGGGCATGACCTTGTCGATGCTGGAATCGGCCATCGACATCACCGGCCAACGCATCAGCGCTGCCGATCTGCACCGCATCATCGAACTGGGCAAGCAGGTCCTTGCGCATCCGGTGGATCTGCTGCCGGGCATCCGTGCCGCAGTGGAAGCCGTGGCCCAGCATCACCGTGTGGTGCTGATCACCAAGGGCGACCTGTTTCATCAGGAACAGAAGGTCGCCAGCAGCGGGCTGGCCGATCTGTTCCATCGCATCGAGATCGTTTCGGAGAAGGACGAGCGCGCCTATCGCAACGTACTGGAGGAATTCCAGCTCTCGCCGACACGATTCGCCATGGTCGGCAATTCGCTGCGCTCGGACATCGCACCCGTGGTCGAGCTCGGTGGCTGGGGCGTGTACATGCCCTACCACGTGACCTGGGCGCACGAGACCGATACGGATTTCGTCGACCACACTTCGCGCGTGGTGCAGGTGGCTGATCCCACCGGCATCGCCAGCGCCCTGGAGGAGTTGCAGCAACGTGCCGTCGCCTGATCTCGATCTCGACCTGTCCATCGATGCCGGCGCCGCCAGCATCGAGCGAGACCGCGCGCGCCTGCGCGAGTTCGTGCACGCGCATCCACGCCTGTTCGTGCTCACCGGTGCCGGCTGCAGCACGGATTCGGGCATACCCGATTACCGCGACACCGACGGCGGCTGGAAACGGCCGCAGCCGGTGACCTATCAAGCCTTCATGGGCGAAACCGCCACGCGCCAGCGTTACTGGGCACGCAGCCTGGTGGGTTGGCGCCGCTTTGGCCGGGCGCAACCCAATGCCACCCACCGCGCACTGGCGCGACTGGAACAGCAGGGACGCGTGACCACCCTGCTCACCCAGAACGTGGACGGCTTGCACCAGGCCGCAGGCCATCAAAGCGTCATCGACCTGCATGGGCGACTGGATGAAGTGCGCTGCATGAGCTGCGACCTGCGGCTGCCCCGCGACACGTTTCAGCAGTCGCTGGTGGAACACAATCCCGCCTGGGCCTTGCTCGATGCCGGCGATGCCCCGGACGGCGACGCCGATCTGGACGGCCGCGATTTCACGCAGTTCGTCGTGCCTCCCTGCCCGGCCTGCGGCGGCATCCTGAAGCCGGACGTGGTGTTCTTCGGTGAAAACGTGCCACGCCATCGCGTTGACGCCGCCGTCACATCGCTGAACGACGCGGACGCCATGCTGGTGGTGGGATCGTCCCTGATGGTGTTTTCCGGCTACCGCTTCGCGGCCGCGGCCGCGCGGGAGGGCAAACCCATTGCCGCCGTGAACCTGGGCAAGACCCGGGCCGACCCACTGCTCAGCCTCAAGATCGAACAATCATGCGCCGAGGCCTTGGCTTTTGTGTCATAGGGACGCGGCCCGATGCCGCTCGCGCATTGTGACCATTTGATGCAGAGTAGACATCCCGGTCGTCTGGAATCACTGCATGAATGCCAGGCTGCAACATCGCGCCGCGTCGCCGCGGTCTTCCTCGTCCCACGCCAAGAGTGGGCCGGGCAAGCCATCCGAGTTCGAGCGGATCTGCGAGGCGCTGGACGGCTATTTCGACAAGGCATTCGAGGCGCGCAAGCGTCTGCTTGAACAACCCTACGAGCCCAAGCTGTTGCATGCATGGCGCGTCAACCTGCGCCGCGTGACGGCCACGCTGAAAGACCTCGCCTCGCTTTCCGACGACGACTTGCGCGATGTGCTCGCCTACCTGCGCTCCTGCCGCGAATCCACCGGGCAATCGCGCGACCTCGACATCCTGGCGCAGGAAACCCTGCCCGCCTTTCTGGACAAGGAAAACGTCAAGCTTCCCGGCGTCGATGCCGCCACCAGGGCGCTTTCCGAGCGCCAGCAACAGGCGCACAAGCAGGCCGTGGTCGAACTCAAGAAGCACAATCTCGCAGCGTCGCTGCAGTCATGGCGCCACTGGGTGCAAACCGTCGAACCGCCGACCGACAACCAGGTGCGCAAGCTGGCCGCCGCGGCCCTCCAGCAACGCTGGAATACGCTGAAGAAACGCGCCAGCAAACTCGATGGCGGCCAGAAGCGCCTGCATCGTTTGCGCAGCGCCACCAAAAAGATGCGCTACAGCATCGAGCTCTATCAGCACGCCTTCTCCAAGCAGGCGACCTCGGCCTGGCTCAAGCAGCTGACCGAGCTGCAAAGCGGCCTTGGCCTGGCACACGACCGCATGACGGGACGCACGCTGATCCGCGACTTTCTCGTGGCGGAAGACACCCAGACCGTGCTCAAGCCGTTCCGCCAGTGGGGCAAGCGCACCGCTTACCACGCCTCGGAAGAGGCCATGCACTCATTGGCGAAGCTGGAAAAATTGAACTCTTTCTGGCGCAAGGCCGCGCACTGACGCTTAGCGCCGGGCGCGGAAAAACTCGCGCAACATAGTCGACGAATCATCCGCCAACAGGCCGCCCTCCACCGCAATGCGGTGATTGTGGCGATCGGAGATCAGCGTATCGAACACGCTGCCGGCGGCGCCGGTCTTCGGATCGGTCGCCCCATACACCACGCGCCCGATGCGCGCATGCACCAGCGCCATCGAACACATCGCGCACGGCTCCAGCGTCACGTACAAGGTGGCGCCGGGCATGCGGTAGTTGGACAGTTTTTCGCCCGCGGCGCGCAAAGCCATGATTTCCGCATGGGCGCTGGGATCGTTCAGCGTGATATTGCGGTTCCAGCCCAGCCCGATGATCTCATCGCCCTGCACCAGCACCGCGCCCACTGGCACTTCGTTCTCCGCATCACGCGCGTGCGCAGCGAGCTGCAGCGCGCGGCGCATGTAGCGTTCGTCTTCGTCGGAAAACGCCGGGGCTGGCGAGGGTGTCTGATCGGTCATCAAAAAGGCTATGAAGGCGTGCGAAACCACCATTCTACTGCCTAGATCGCCGAGGTGATCCCGATGACGAAATCGAGAAATGCACGCACCTTGGCCGATGGGTGCTGGCGCGAGGGATACAGCGCGTACAGCGGGAAGCGCTCATCGGGCCAGTCCGGGAACAGATCCACCAACTGGCCACGGGTCACCAGCGGCCCGGCCGCCACCGCCATCACCTGAGCAATGCCATAGCCGGCCACGCAGGCGCTGTGCATGCTGCCGCCATCGTTGACCACCAGCCGCCCCGAGGTTTTCACCGATAGGCGCTTGCGCTTGCGATGAAACTCCCACGGAAAGGTGTGCCCCGTCGCCGGATCGCGAAATTCGATGCAGATATGCCGGTCGCCCTCCAGCTCCTGCGGATGCGCAGGCCGCCCATAGCGGCGCAAATAAGCCGGCGAAGCCACGGTGAGGATGCGCGTCTCCAGCAGCTTGCGCGCCACCAGGCTGGAATCGGGCGGCTCGCCGAAACGCACGGCCAGGTCGAAGCCGTCGGCGACGATGTCGCCCAGCTGGTCGCGCGTGGCCAGCTCCACCTCGAGCTGCGGATGAGCCTCCATGAACTCGCCCACGCGCGGCGCCAGTACCAGCCGCGAAAACAGTGGATCCATATGCACGCGCAGTCGCCCGCGCACCATCGTGGCGCCTTCGGCCGCGCTCGCGGCGGCCTCTTCCAGCCCGGCCAGCAAGGGCATCACCTGGGCGTGGAAACGACGTCCTTCATCAGTGAGACGCACGGATCGTGTCGTGCGATCGAACAGCCGTATGCCCAGCCGTGCTTCGAGCCGCGCGATGGCACGGCTGACGCCGGGCGGCGACATGTCCAGCGCCTCGCCAGCGGCGGCAAAGCTGCCGCCATCGACCACGGCGGTGAACACGCTCATGCCGTTCAAGATGCGCTCGTCGAAGGCCATGCATTCATGCCCTTTTGTCACTTATCCATTGTCATTGATGTTATCGCGAAACCAGTGGCAGACGCGGAAAATCCTCATCCGAACGCGGCACGCGCCGCCCCTTGAGGATCCGAACATGTATGCAGTCATGGGTATCACCGGCCAGGTTGGCGGCCAGGTAGCAAATGAACTGCTGGCCGCCGGCCAGCGCGTACGGGCGATCGTTCGCGACGAGGCCAAGGCAGCGCCCTGGATCGGGCGCGGTTGCGATACGGCGATCGCCACGGCCAACGATGCCGACGCGCTGGCAGCCGCGTTCGCCGGCACGCGCGGCATATTCCTGATGATCCCGCCCGACTACGACCCCGCCCCTGGTTTTCCCGCTGTCCAAGAGATCATTGCCGCCGTACAGCAGGCCGTCCTAAAAGCCCGCCCCGGCAAGCTGGTATATCTCTCCACCGTCGGCGCCCACGTGGACACGTTCTCGCTGTTGAACAACGGCCGGATGGTCGAGTCCGCGCTTCGCGAACTGCCCCTGCCCACCGCCTTTGTGCGCCCCGGCTGGTTTATGGAGAACGCCGCATGGGACGTCAGCGCCGCTCGCGCCGGCCTGATTCCCAGCTATCTGCAGCCCCTGGACCACGCCATCCCGATGGTCGCCACCGCGGATATCGCGCGTACCGTGGCAAGCACTCTGCAGGACACCTGGCAAGGCACACGCGTGATCGAACTCGAAGGACCGCGGCGTTACTCCGCACTGGACATCGCCAGCGGCTTTGCTGCCGCGCTGGGCCAGCCTGTGCGCACCGAACCGGTGCCTCGCGACTCCTGGGAACACCTGTTCCGCACCCAAGGTATGCAACACCCTGAGGGCCGCATGCGTATGCTTGACGGCTTCAACCAGGGCTGGATCGACTTCGAACACGGCCAGGCCGGCTCGCACAAAGCATCGACAACGTTGGAACATGTCCTGCGCAATCTGGTCGAACGATCACCCTGACTCACGGCTCAGCAGGCAACCCTCATGACTTCGAACACGCAGCAAACCGCTCTCATCATCGGCGCCTCCCGTGGCCTGGGACTCGCCTTGGCGGCTGAATACCTCAAGCGCGGCTGGCAGGTCATCGCCACCGTGCGCGGCCCAAACCACACGCCGCTGCATGACCTCCAGGCATCGTCCGGCCAGCGGCTGGAGATCGAACACCTGGACATCGATGCACCCGAGCAGATCGCCGCGCTGCGTGCCCACCTGAAAGGCCGGGCGCTGGACGTATTGTTCGTCAACGCCGGCGTCGCCATCGAGGCAGACAAGCCCATCGGCGAAGTCAGCACCGAGGGCTTCACCCGCATGATGGTGACCAACGCGCTCAGCCCCATGCGCGTCGTCGAAACGCTCGATGCCCTGGTGGCGCCCGACGGCGCCATCGTCGTCATGTCGTCCGGCCTCGGCAGCGTGGCCAACAATATCGATGGCGGCTGGGAGTCTTATCGCGCCAGCAAGGCTGCGCTCAACACGCTCATGCGCAGCTACGCCTCCCGCCAGCCCGACCCCGGCCGCAGCTTGCTGCTTATCGCACCAGGCTGGGTGCGCACCGACATGGGCGGCCCCGACGCGGCGCTCGACGTCAGCGAAAGCATTCCGCTGGTGGTGGACGTGGTGACCCAGCAGACCGGCCGCAGTGGCCTGCAATTTCTCAACCGGCTGGGGGAGACCATGCCCTGGTGAGGGCACTACCTGGCCAGGTGAAACGGTGCCGTGGTGAACGGCACCGTCGTCGGCTAGAACGTCACCCGTAATCCCACTCGCATGGCGCCCTGCTGGCCATTCGACGAAGGGATGAAATACGGCAGGGCCGCCACCGCCATCTGGCCCGTCGAATCACGCCCCGTGGCCTGCTGGCGGTACAGCAAGGCATACAGCAACACTTGCTTGGATAGGCTGTACCAGGCGCCGGCATTCCACTGCTGGTAGGTCGCAGTCTGGGCCTTCGTGTAGTCGTATGAAGCGCCAAGCATCCACGCCGGGTTCAAGCGGTAAGTGGCCAGCAGTTCGTAGTTGTTGAAGGTCGCCGTGCCCGAAAACGGCGTCGATGAGGTGCGCACGACGTCCTCGAATCGGGTCGAGGTATAGGTGAAACCAGCCAGTACCGGCCCCCACAGATAATTCACGCCCGCACCGAACTCCACCCGCGTCTGCGCCGACACATAGCCGCTGAAGATGGGACTGGCGATCGGATTGCTGAAACTCGCGCCCGCCACAGGAACCGATCCCGCGTCGTAAAGCGTCGTCGCGGGCTTGCCGATGCGCGAATAGAAGGCACTGGAAGTGAGCGCCTCGTTCGCATAGCTCACGCTGGCCGAACGCTTGCTGCCCACGGAAGGCTCGCTCCCGCCGCCGGCGGGACCAAACAAGGCCGCGAACTTGAATCCGTCAAACACCGGCGAGTTGTATTTGATGACGCCGGTGAGTGAGTAGCTGCCCCACATATTGTCTTCGTCCGACGCATGCGTGGCCGCCACGCCGCCGAAACGTCCCGCACCCGACAAGCCGATCAGCGAATCAAGCGCGAGATCGTATTGGCGGCCCACCGTGATCGTGCCGTAGGGAGACTCCAGCCCCGCAAAAGCCTGGCGACCAAACAGACGACCGCCATTGGCAAGCTTGCCCGTGTTGATGTCGAAGCCACCTTCCACACGACCGATCACGCGATAGCCGTTATCCAGCTTGTAGTCGGCCAGCAGTCCAAACTTGCTGCTGCCCAGGGAGCCGTTGGTCAGCTTCAGCTGGCTATGCCCCGACTGGTTGGTGGTGTAAGTGAGGCCGTCGTCCAGGACGCCATAGAAGGCGACATTCTCGGCGTGGCACGTCAGCGCCGTCGTCAACGCGAGCCCGGCAAAAATCCTTTTCATGAGCAATCCACCCCTGTGCATTGAACAGACGATTGAGTGATGGCGCGCGACCTTCCCCGTGTCGCTTGAAAGCGCGCGCTGCTTTAACCGGCGAGCAGCGCCGGCACTGCCGTGTGGGCAATGATTCGAACGACATCGATATCGATATGGACGTAGCGCTCCGGCGCATCGAGCATGTTCAAACTGCCGAGCACCCTGCCTTGCCAGCGCAGCGGCATGTTCACCACGCTGCCCAGGCCCAGAAAGGCCAGGCGTTCGTGGTGAGCGAACACGCAAGCGAGTTCTTCTTCGCAATGACCCACGAACGGCAAGCCCCAATGCAAGACCTGATCGGCCCAGGCCGGTGATGCCACCGGATCGGTCGCCCCTTCGGGATAGGTGGCCGGATCGCTGGAATAAAGGCGGGTGGCGACCGTGCAGGCTTCGTCATAGACCAGCACCGTCAGCAAGCGGTGCCCAACCAGGCGTTGCAACGCTGCGTCAACGGCCCGGAACACATCGCGCGAGCGCCGGGCGTGGAAACAGGCGCGTTCGATCACGCCCAGTTCGTCGGACAGGCAATCGCTCATCGACTGCCCTCCTCGGCGGCGATCGCTTCCAGCGAGCGGCCTTTGGTTTGCGGACCAAGCACGATCACCGCGCAGACACCCGCCGCCAGCACCACCGTGGTCATGGCGAACACGCCGCCAAAGCCCAGCACCGGATACAGCAGCCCGACCAGCAAGGGCGCACTGATCGCGCCGATGCGCCCCACCGCCGACGAACTGCCGGCACCGATCGCACGGATCGCGGTGGGAAAGATTTCTGCCGTGTAAGCGTAGACGCCGGCATAGGCGCCATTCATCGCAAACGAGAGGCACGCGCCGGCCAACAGGATCGCCTGATGATCGTGGGCGAAAGCCATCGCCAGGGCAAAGGCGGTACCCAGCGTCATATACAGGACGATGGTGCCCTTGCGCCCGATTTTTTCATTCAGCAGTGCGGCTGAGAAATAGCCAGGAATCTGCGCCAGATAGATGATGAACGAGTAGCCGAAGCTCTGCGTGATGCCCATGCCCTTCTGCATCAGCAGGCCGGGAATCCAGGTGAAAAACAGGTAGTAACTGAAGGTGAGCGAGAGCCACATCAGCCACGCCATCGCCGTGATACGCGCCTGCCTGCCGTGCCACAGGCCTTGCAGCAAGACCTTCAATGACGGTAGTCCCAGGTCCTTCCCGCGCGGCGCCAGCGCCGCCTCACCTGCCGTGTCGCGTAAAGGCGTGCGCTGATCGAAGGTCGACTCGATCTTGGCGATGATCGCCCTGGCCTCTGCATGTCGTCCGCGACTTTCGAGCCAGCGTGGCGATTCATCGAGCGATCGCCGCCACCACAGCAACATGCCCACTGGCAACGCGGTGATGATGAGCACGACCCGCCAACCCTCCGCGGATGAGCGGACGACGAAGTAGCCGAGCGCCGCCGCGGCAACAAAACCGAACGAGAAGAATCCGGTGAGCGCACCGACGAAGGTGCCGCGATAGCGCTTGGCTACAAACTCCGCCAGATACGGCGCAATGATCGCGCTCTCGGCACCCGTGCCGATGCCGGCGACGATGCGCAAGACCAGGAACATCGACCACGACGTCGACCACGCCGAGGCCAGCGAAGCCGCCGCATAGATGGCCAGCGCATACATCATCACGCGACGCCGGCCGAACACGTCGCCGAGCAAACCCGCGCCAAGCGCACCGAAGAAGAAACCGATGTACGCCACGCTGCCCAGCACGCCGGTCTGCGCGCTGCTCAAGCTCCATAGCGAGCGCAGCACCGGCAGGATGAAGGCCAGTACGGCGGTGTCCATCGCATCGAATGCGTAGCCCAGGCCGCCGATCAGGAACAGGCGGCGGTGGTAGCGGGCGTACGGCCAGCTTTCCGTTCTTGACGAAACGAATGACAAAGTAACCCCCATGCATCGGCAAGCGACGCTGTTTGACGAGAACGACGATTGGACGGGACCGGTGGCCATCCCCATGGCCACGCAGCGTTGCTGCGCCCGACGTTTGTTTTTCAGGCTGGCGCGCGCGTGAGTCGGTCGACCACCGGTTTGCCTGCCTTGAGCACCATCAGCAGATTGCGTTCGTGTTGAAAGGCGCGCAGATCGCGCAGAGGGTCACCGTCCATGACCAGCAGATCGGCGCACGCCCCCATGGCGATGACGCCCAGCCGCCCCGACTGTCCTATCAGCTCTGCGTTGACGTGGGTCGCACTGCGCAGGACTTGCGCCGGCGACATCACTTGTTGGCGCAGCACGAGTTCGTCGCACTGCAGGTCGTGCATGTCGCCCAGCAGATCCGAGCCCAGGGCGATCTTCACCCCGGCCGCCTGCGCGATGCGGATGGCGTCGACGCCGCGATCTTTCACATGCGCGCATTTCTCCAGCATGGCGCGCGACCAGCCCAGCGCGCTCCCGCGTTCCGCCAACGCTGCGTAAGTGGCCAGGGTGGGCACCAGGTAGACGCCGTAGCGCGCCATCAATTCTGCCGTCTGCTCGTCGAGCAGATTGCCGTGCTCGATCGAACGCACCCCTGCTCGCACGGCCCGACTGATGGCCTCCGGCGAATACGCATGCGCCATCACATAAGTCCGGGCCGCGTCCGCTTCTTCCACGATCGCACCGAGTTCCTCGGTGGAAAATTGCAGGCCCTCCAGCGGATCGTTGGGCGTGGAGATGCCACCGCCGGCCATCACCTTGATGTGATGGGCGCCGTTGCGGATCTGCTCCCGCACGGCGCGGCGAACCTCGGGCACGCCGTCGGCGACGTAGCCGAGCAGGCCGGCCGAGCCGCAGCAGATGCAGCTGCCATGGGAGAAGTGTGGCGGGCGTGGGTCACCGTGACCGCCGGTCTGGGTGATGGCCTGTCCCGCGATCAACAGCCGCGGCCCGACGATATGTCCCTGTTCGATCGCCTGCACCAGGCCCGAATCAGCCCCGCCCGCATCGCGCACCGTGGTGTAGCCGCGTCGAAGCATGGCCTCGAGCACGGTCTCCGTGTGGGCGGTGATCAGCGACTGCGTCATCAAAGAGAGCTTGAAGAAGTCAGCGACTATCGCAGTGACGTGTACGTGTGCATCGATCAATCCTGGAAGCAACGTAAGACCGTCAAGCGCGATGCTGACTCCCCCGTTGTCAGGCAAATCTCCCTGGACGACGGCGGTGATGGTCTCGTCCTCGATGCGCACTGACATGCGGGTTAGAAGCTCGCCGGTACTGCTGTCGAACATGTTTGCGTTGCGGAACGTCAACGATGCCATCGGCGATTCCCTTCGTAGGCCGTGGCATCGATTGTGTTGACGGCTGCCTATGCGAACAATGACATCGCCCCGACAACGTCTTTGCCTTCAAGGCAACACTGTCTTCCCGATGTTTCGCCAAGGATTGCGAATGAATGGTCTGTCGATGGGCCGACTGAAATACCTGTTCGAAGCAGCACGACTGGGCAGCATGCGCGCTGCGGCGGACTTTCTGGACGTGGCGCCCTCGGTCGTCAGCAGGCAGATTGCCGAGCTGGAGAAAGTCACTTGCACGCCTGTGATGGAAACCAATCGCCGTGGCGCCAAAGCGACCGAAGCGGGCCGGCTCCTGATCGAGCACTACCGCAATCACCTGGCCCAGGAGGAATCGCTGGCGTCGCGCTTGAACGCGCTGGTGGGTCTGTCGATCGGCACGGTGAGCATTGGCGCCGTGCAGGGATTTGCCGATGACCTCATGCGACACGTCTTGCAGCCGTTCAACGCCCGGCATCCCGGTATCGCCATCAAGCTGCAGCTGGGCAGCATCAACGACATACTCGGCTGGCTCGAGCAGGATGAGGTTCACCTGGGCCTGATCTACGGGCCTGGCTTCCACTCGCACCAGGGCCGCCTGAAAGAGGTGCGCTCCCAACTGCAGCCGCTATGCGTGGTGGTTTGCGCGCAGCATTCGCTGGCCGAGGTACCGCTGCTGCCGGTTGGGGCGCTGTTCGAGCATCCGTTTGCGCTGGCGCACGCCGGCTTCGGAACACGCAAGATCGTCGAGCAGATCGAGGCCGCCGAGCATCGACGCCTCAAGCTCGCCATGGAATCGGATCACCTGATCTGCCTGACCGGCTTTGCCCGCTGCGGCATGGGCGCGACCCTGCTTCCGGCCTTTGCCGTCTACGACGATCTCCAGCGGGGAACCCTGAAGGCGATCCCCGTGGCCCACCCCTTGCTGACCGAGGTACAGGCGCAGCTGGTGGCCCGACGGGGGCGAGCGCTGCCCGCCGCCGCGCAGCGACTGCAGCGCCACATCGTTCAGCACATGGAGGCGTTCAATGCGTTGAGCGCGTCAGGGTGATCCGCGCCGAAGGGCGAAAACTGCGACACCTGGCGAGTGCCCTCAGGCCTGGATGTAGACCCAGGCCTGTTTGCCCGACTTCAGGCGCACGGCGACACGCTGGTAGTCCGCGACCTCGTAGCGATCAGCCGCGGCCAGCTCGGCCGCGGTGATGCGGAACACCTTGCCGGCGACTTCGTCCGACGGGTCGTCGCTCGGCGCGACGATGGGGTGGAACTGCTCGCCGCTCTGGCGCAGCACCTCGGGATCGCTGATCTCGATCAGCGTCCGGCGGTAGCCCGGCATGGCGTCATCTTCGCCTTCGAGAACACGCCCGAAAGAGGCGAGCTGCACGCGCTCGAGCTGCAGAGTGCCGTAGGAGAACAACAGCTCGTTGCGGCTCTCGTCCACCATCACCATCATTCCTTTGATATCAATCAATTACGGCGACTTCCTGAGAAAGCCACCGTTGGCCCGGAGCCTGGAACTCACTCCCACTCAATGGTTGCGGGCGGCTTGCCACTGATGTCATAAACGACACGAGAAACACCACGCAACTCATTGATAATACGATTGGACACCTTGCCAAGGAAGTCATACGGCAGGTGCGCCCAGTGCGCCGTCATGAAGTCGATGGTCTCGACCGCGCGCAGGGCAATCACCCATTCGTAGGCACGGGCGTCGCCGACCACGCCCACCGACTTCACCGGCAGGAACACGGCGAAGGCCTGGCTGGTCTTGTCGTACAGATCCCAGGCGCGCAGCTCTTCGATGAAGATGGCATCGGCGCGGGCCAGCAGTTCGGCGTATTCGGGCTTCACTTCGCCCAGGATGCGCACGCCCAGGCCGGGACCAGGGAACGGATGGCGGTAGACCATGGCGCGCGGCAGGCCGAGTTCCACGCCGATGCGGCGCACCTCGTCCTTGAACAGCTCACGCAACGGCTCGACCAGCTTGAGCTTCATGTGCTCCGGCAGGCCGCCCACGTTATGGTGGCTCTTGATCACATGCGCCTTGCCGGTCTTGCTGCCGGCAGACTCGATCACGTCCGGGTAGATGGTGCCCTGCGCCAGCCACTTCACCTGGCCGTGGCCGGCGTTGGTGACCTTGGCCGACTCCTCGTCGAAGATCTCCACGAACAGGCGGCCGATGATCTTGCGCTTGGCTTCGGGATCGGCCTCGCCTTCCAGCGCCTTGAAGTAGCGCTCGGCGGCGTTGACGCGGATCACCTTCACGCCCATGTGCTCGGCCATCGTGGCCATCACCTGATCGCCTTCGTTCCAGCGCAGGAGGCCCGTGTCGACGAACACGCAGGTCAGCTGGTCGCCGATAGCCCGGTGCAGCAGCGCGGCCACCACGGACGAATCCACGCCGCCGGAGAGGCCCAGCAGCACGTGATCGCTGCCGACCTGCTCGCGCACGCGGGCGATCTGGTCTTCGATGATGTGCGCGGCGGTCCACAGCGTCTGGCAGCCGCAGATTTCCGTGACGAAACGCTTAAGCAGCGAGGTGCCCTGCTTGGTATGGGTTACTTCCGGATGGAACTGCACGCCGTACCAGCGCCTGTCCTCGTTTTCCATCACCGCGACAGGAATGCGGTCGGTGGTGCCGGTGATGACGAAGCCCGGCGGCGCCTTGGCCACGTGGTCGCCATGGCTCATCCAGACGTCCAGACGATGCGCGCTGTCGTGATCGCTCAGGCCGGCGAACAGGCGGCTGGTCGGCGCGATATCCACTTCGGCGTGACCGAACTCGCGTGCGTCGGCGGCCTCGGTGGCACCGCCCAGTTGCGCGGCGAGCGTCTGCATGCCGTAACAGATACCCAGGATGGGGAGCTGCGAATCGAACACTTCCTGCGGCGCCTTGGGCGCACCCGGCAACGTCGTCGACTCGGGGCCGCCGGACAGGATGATGCCCTTGGCGCCGAACGCGGCGATCTCGGCCGGGTCGTGGTCCCACGCCCAGATTTCGCAGTAGACGCCGATCTCGCGCACGCGGCGGGCGATCAGCTGCGTGTACTGCGCGCCGAAATCGAGGATGAGGATTTTGTCGCTATGGATGTCGGTCACGGTCCGGCTCCGGTGCGCTGCAGGCTTGCCCTGCCCGCGCTTGATTCAGTGAATGCGAAGGCGACGCGCATGGGCGTCGCCTCCCGTTAAAACGAATGCGCCGGCCATCAGGCCGGCGCGTATCCCTCAGGAATTGAGCCGGTAATTCGGCGCTTCCTTGGTGATCTGGATATCGTGCGGATGCGCTTCGGTGACACCGGCGCCAGTCACCTTCACGAACTGCGCGTTGTTGCGCACATCGTCGACCGTGGCGGCACCGAGGTAACCCATCGAGGCACGCAGGCCGCCGATCAGCTGGTGGATGATGTTGCGCAGCGAACCACGATACGGCACGCGACCTTCGATGCCTTCGGGCACCAGCTTGTCGGCGTCGGCTTCATCCTGGAAATAGCGGTCCTTGGAACCCAGCGCCATCGCGCCCAGCGAACCCATGCCACGGTAGCTCTTGTACTGGCGGCCCTGGAACAGTTCGACATCACCCGGCGATTCTTCGGTACCGGCAAACATCGAACCCAGCATCACGGTGGATGCACCGGCGGCGAGCGCCTTGGGGATGTCGCCCGAGTAGCGGATGCCACCGTCAGCGATCAGCGGGATCTCATCCTTCAGCGCGGTCGCTACGAGGTCGATCGCGGTGATCTGCGGCACGCCCACACCAGCGACAACGCGCGTGGTGCAGATCGAGCCGGGACCCACGCCCACCTTCACCGCATCGACGCCGGCATCGAGCAGCGCGCGCGCCGCTTCGCCGGTGACGATATTGCCGGCGATCACCTGCACCTGCGGGTAGCGCTTCTTCACCCAGCCGGCGCGGTCGATCACGCCCTGGGAATGACCGTGCGCGGTGTCGACCACCAGCACGTCCACGCCGGCGTCCACCAGCGCTTCAATGCGCGCCTCGGTATCGCCACCCACGCCGACAGCCGCGCCAACCAGCAGGCGCTCGAGGCGATCCTTGGCGGCGTTCGGGTTGTCGCGGGCTTTCTGGATGTCCTTGACGGTGATCAGGCCACGCAGCTGGAAGTCGTCGTTGACCACCAGCACTTTCTCGATGCGGTGCTTGTGCAGCAGCTGCAGCACTTCGTCCTGGCTGGCGCCCTCACGCACCGTCACCAGCTTCTCCTGGCGGGTCATGATGTTGCGCACGGGATCTTCATGCTTGCGCTCGAAGCGCAGATCGCGGCTGGTGACGATGCCGACCAGTTGTTCGCCATCCACCACCGGCACGCCGGAAATGTTGTGCGCACGGGTCAGCTGCAGCACTTCGCGAATGGAAGTATTCGGGCCGACCGAAATAGGACTGCGGATCACGCCGGCTTCGAACTTCTTCACCAAGCGCACTTCGGCAGCCTGCTGTTCGGCGGTCATGTTCTTATGGATGATGCCGATGCCGCCCTGCTGGGCCATGGTGATGGCGAGGCGGGCTTCGGTGACCGTATCCATGGCGGCGGACACGATGGGAATGTTCAGGCGCAGGTTTCGGGTGAGCCGCGTGGAAGTGTCTACATCACGTGGCAGAACGGCCGAATGAGCCGGAACGAGGTAAACATCGTCGTAGGTGAGAGCCTCGGCGAGGATGCGCATGCGTTTTGTCCCGCTGCAAAGAGGAGATTATACGCAGAAGGCTTTTGGCCCGCCACTCTTTGCATGAACGGAATGTCGCAGGTCTCGCCCTTTGTGGGAGCGCACCCTGTGCGCGACTGCGGCATCTCGGCGTGTCGCTCCGTAGGCTTGTCGCGCACAGGGTGCGCTCCCACATTTGTAGGTTTGTCGCGCACAGGGTGCGCTCCCACACCTAAGGGAGGGCTCAGCCCTGGCGAGCGGCGTCGCGCGCGTCCGCCGCTTCCAGCGTGTTTTCCAGCAGCGTCGCCACCGTCATGGGACCGACGCCGCCCGGCACCGGCGTGATCCAGCTGGCGCGTTCGGCGGCCGTGGCGAAGTCCACGTCGCCCACCAACCGGCCGTCTTCCAGGCGATTGATGCCCACGTCTACCACCACGGCGCCCGGCTTGATCCATTCGCCCTTGACGAGACCCGGCCGACCGACGGCGACGATCACGATGTCGGCCTGGCGCACGAAGCCCTCCAGGTCGCGAGTGAATTTGTGGCAGCAGGTGGTAGTGCAACCGGCAATCAACAATTCCAGCGCCAGCGGGCGGCCCACGTGATTGGAAACACCGACCACCACCGCGTGCTGACCGCGCACGGGACGATCGGTATGACCGAGCAAGGTCATCACGCCACGCGGCGTGCACGGACGCAGGCCGAAGCGGCGCAGTGCCAGGCGACCGACGTTGACGGCCTGGAAGCCGTCGACATCCTTGCCCGGATCAATGCGATCGACCAGCGCATCCTCATCGATGTGGTCGGGCAGCGGCGACTGCACCAGGATGCCGTGCACGGCCGGATCGGCATTGAGCTGGTCGATCAGCGCAATCAGTTCTTCCTGGCTGGTGCGCGAGGGCAAGTCGAAATCGAACGAACGGAAGCCGACTTGATGGCAGGCCTTGCGCTTGTTGCGCACATAGACCGACGAGGCCGCGTCGTCTCCCACCAGCACCACGGCGAGGCCCGGCACGTCCAAGCCCTTGGCCGAGCGCTCCGCCACCCGGCGCCCGATCCGATCCATCAGTTCCTGGGCGATGCGTTTGCCGTCGAGGATACGTGCGCTCATGATCGGGGCTGCCTGCAAAGGAACGTATTATCCCGGCTAGGGCCGGTTAACGCTATTGGCCGTACGCATACAAACGAGATCGCATGGCTGCCACAACACGCCTGACCACCCCACTGGAACTGGACGCCCACGGCATACGTCTGCGGCCGTGGCAGGCCGACGATGCGCAAGCCCTGTTCGAGGCCACCCGCGAATCGATCGCCTCGGTGGGGCCATGGTTGCCCTGGCTGCATGAGGGCTACACCCTGGAAGACGGCACCCAATGGATCGCCGACTGCCAGGCCGGCCGCGAGCGCGGCGATGCCTACGCCTTTGGCATGTTCGACGCGCAAGGCCGAGCGTTGGGCGACGTGGCGCTCAATCGCATCGACCCCAAGCGCGGCAGTGCGAACCTCGGGTACTGGGTGCGCCAGTCGGCTCAGGGCCAAGGCGTCGCCACGCGCGCGGCTCGCGCCTTGGCCGAATTCGGCTTCGAGGTGTTAGGTCTGGTACGCATCGAGATCGTCATCGCCGTCGACAACGTGGCCAGCCGGCGCACGGCCGAGCGCCTGGGCGCTCTTTTCGACGGCATCTCACCGAACCGGATCATCCATCGTGGCGAGGCCGCACCCGCCGCGGTGTATTCGCTGCTGCCGCCAGAACGCGATGAACCCTCGCCGGGTCCCGTGCTGGAAGATGGCGACCTGCGCTTGCGCCCGTATCGGCCGTCCGACCTGCATGGCTTGCACGCCGCCCTGCACGAATCGATGGCCACCATCGGTCGCTGGCAGGACTGGTGCACGCCGGCCTACAGCCTGGACGATGCCCGCCACTGGATCGCCAAGACCCGGCTGGCCTGGCAGGGCGCCGGCGACGAATGCGCGCTGGTCATGGCTGATCGCGCCAGTGACGAGCTCATCGGCAGCATCTCGCTCAATCACTGGCAGCCCGAATACGGCATGGCCAATCTTGGTTACTGGGTGCGCCAGACGCGCCAGGAGCAAGGCGTCACCACTCGCGCCGTGCGGCTGCTGGCACGGCACGCGCTGCAGGCCACGGATCTGCGTCGACTGGAAATCGTGATCGCCGTAGACAATCTGGCCAGTCGCCGCGCTGCCGAAAAGGCGGGCGCACGCTTTGAAAGCATCGCGCGCCAACGACTCATGCTGCGCGGTGAGCCGCGGGATGCGGCGATCTATTCGCTGATTGCGGGCGACCTGCGCTGATCAGCCCGCCGATGCGCAGAGCTGCACCAGGTCCTCGTAACCATGGAACGTGGCGCCATCGCCACAGCCCGGGCAGCCCGGATCGCGCGGCAGGCGCGTCTCGCGAAAGCGCATGGCCAACGCATCGAAGTTCAGCAGGCGACCGACCAGCGGTTCACCGATACCGAGGATGAGCTTGAGCGCTTCAGTGGCCTGCAGCAAACCGACGATACCGGGCAATACGCCAAGCACGCCGGCTTCGCTGCAGTTGGGCGCATCGGCCGCGGCAGGCGGCTCGGGGAACAGGCAGCGATAGCACGGCGAGTCCGCGCGACGCGGGTCGAACACGCTCACCTGTCCGGTGAAGCGCTCCACTGCGCCATAGACCATGGGCAGCTGCAAACGCTGGGAGGCTGCAGCGATCAAATAGCGCGCAGGAAAATTGTCGGCGCCATCGATCACCAGATCGTGATCCGCCAACAGGCGCTCGACGTTGTCGGCCTGCAGGCGTTCGTTGCGAATTTCCACGCGCACGCGCGGATTGAGTGCCGCAAGCGCGATGCGCGCCGACTCGGTCTTGGCCATGCCGACGCGCGCATCGGCGTGTATGACTTGTCGGTGCAGGTTCGAGCGCTCGACGCGATCATCATCGATCAAGGTGAGCTGCCCCACCCCCGCTGCCGCCAGGTAGAGCGCAGCTGGCGCACCGAGGCCGCCCGCACCCAGCAACGCTACGCGTGAGGACGCCAACTTCGCCTGTCCTGCTTCTCCCACCTGCGGCAATTGCAGTTGGCGTGCATAACGTTCGGCGGCATCGCTGTCCAGGGCACCCAGGGCTACCGGCAGACCCTCCGCCTTCCATCGCTGGAAACCGCCGGCCACCGAGAACACCTGCTGGTAACCCATGCGCTGCAGCGTTTCGGCGGCGAGCAGCGAGCGTTGGCCGCTGCCGCACAACAGGAGCACGGGCTGGTTGCGATCAGGCAGCAGTTGTTCGATGCGCAGTTCAAGAAAGCCGCGTGAAACACCGACCGCGCCTACCGGCAAGCCGCTGGCACGCTCGCCGTCTTCGCGCACATCGATCAGGAAGCTGCCTTGCGCCTGCCGGGCCAGCGCCTCGGCGGGGGATATCTCGGCAATGCTGGCGCGCAGGGAGGCCAGCCAGCTGTCGCGGTTGAGGCTCGTCATCGCGCTAGCTTACTCCAGCCCGCCCGCCCCCTGTCCTCTGTCCTCTGTCCTCTGTGGGAGCGCACCCTGTGCGCGACGGTGCGGAGCGCGGCAACCAAGGGTTCTGGCGCGAGTTGAACGAACCGAGGTACAACGATGCGCCGCGGTCGCGCACAGGGTGCGCTCCCACAAGGACTGAGGTACATCGATGCGCCGCGGTCGCGCACAGGGTGCGCTCCTACAAGAGCGATGGGGTCGCGCGTCAGCGGCGCTTCTTCATCTCGCGCACCATGCGCTGGCGCTTGCGCTGCTGGGCTTCGGTGAGCACGTTCTTCTTGCCGGCGAACGGGTTCTCGCCGTCGCGGAAAAAGATGCGTACCGGCGTGCCATCCAGCTTGAAGCGCTTGCGGAAAAAGTTTTCCAGATAGCGGCGATAGGCCGGCGCGATGTGCTTGGTGCGGCTGCCGTGGATGACGATGCTGGGCGGATTGGTCCCGCCCGGATGCGCAAAGCGCAGCTTGGGGGCATGGCCACGCACCAGCGGCGGCTGGTAGCTTTCGTAGGCGAGCTCGAGCGCCTTGGTGAGTTCGGACGAACCCAGTTCCTTGGTGGCGGCACGATGCGCGTTCACCACCGCCTTCATCAGCTCGCGCAGGCCGGAACCGTGCAGCGCGGAGATGAACACCGTCTTGGCCCAGTCGACAAACTGCAGGCGACGCTCCAGCGCACGCTGGCACTGTTCGCGCTGATAGCCGTCCATGCCGTCCCACTTGTTGACGGCGATGACCAGCGCCCTGCCCTCATCGAGCGCGTGACCGATCAGCGTGAGATCCTGGTCGGCCAGGTTCTCGCGCGCATCGACCATCAGTACCACCACTTGCGCGGCGGCCATCGACTGCAGGGTCTTGATGACGCTGAATTTCTCCACCGCTTCTTCGACGCGCGCCTTGCGACGCACGCCGGCGGTATCGATCAGGGTGTACTTGCGGCCATCGCGTTCCAGCGACACGCGGATGGGATCGCGGGTGGTGCCGGCCACGTCGGAAACGATCAGGCGATCCTCGCCGAGCAGGCGATTAATCAGCGTGGACTTGCCCGCATTCGGACGACCGACGATGGCGACGCGAATGCTGTCCGCCTCGACCGGATCGATCTCTTCGTGCTGGTCTTCCGGCAGCAGCGTGATGGCCGAAGCGACCAGATCTTCGGTGCCGCGATTGTGCGATGCCGCCAGCGGCAGCGTGTTGGCGATGCCGAACACGGCGAATTCCGCCATCGCATTCTGCAGATCCAGACCGTCAGTCTTGTTGACCCCGGCGATGATCGGCTTGCCGCTGCGACGCAGCTCGTCGAGGATGGTGCGGTCCTGCGGCAGCAGGCCGTCGCGGGCATCCACCACGAAGACCAGCACGCTGGCCTCTTCGATGGCCAGGCGCACCTGCTGCGCAGTCAGGCCTTCGATGCCTTCCTCTTCGCCGGACAGGCCGCCGGTGTCCACCACCACGAACGGGCGTGTGCCGGTGCGGCACACGCCGTAGTGTCGATCTCGCGTAACGCCCGGCATATCAGCCACCAGGGCGTCACGACTGCGCGTCATTGCGTTGAATAGGGTCGATTTACCGACATTGGGACGACCGACCAGGGCAACGACGGGCAGCATGATTCAAACAACCTTTATTACGATCAGTGGCCGCCGAGACGGTAAGCGCCGATGCGGCCCTTGACGTCTTCGACGTACACAATGTCGCCCACCACCAGGGGTTGGGCGCGAATGGCTTTCTTGGACAGGCGCTCACGTGCCGCCAGCGCGCCGTCACCGGTCTGCAGGAAGTGCACGTAGCCCTCGAGGTCGCCGACCACGACGTAGTCACCCAGCACGGCCGGCGCAGTGAGCCAGCGGTACTTCAGTGCATCGTTCTTCCACATGTCGGCGCCGCCGGTCTTGTCGAACGCCCACACCTGCGACTCATCGCTCACGCCGTAGAGGCCGTTGCCGGTGACGTCCAGCGAGGTGAAGGTCGAGAACGGGCGACCCCACAGCGGGCGACCGCTGGGACCGTCGATCGCGGCGATATTGCCGTGATAGGCGGCGCTGTACAGGGTGGTGCCTTCGAGCAGGATCGAACCGTCGGCATCGGCCAGGCGATCGATTTCGGTGCGGCCTTCGCCGCTGGCGAGGGTCTGTTCCCACAGCTTCTCGCCGTTGTCCAGACGCAGCGCGACCAGCTTGCCGGCATCGTTGCCGTAGAACACCACGCCGTTGGCGACCAGCATCGGGCCATTGCCGCGCAGGCTGAGCAGCGGCACGGAGTCCTGGTCGTAGACCCAGCGGCGCTCGCCGGTGGAACTATCGAAACCGTACAGACGGCCGTCCTGGGTGCGTGCAACCACGAGGTTGCCGGAGATCACGGGCGGGGAGATCACTTCGGAGTTGACCACCGACTCCCAGCGCGGGCTGCCGTCTTTCGCATTGATGCCGTAGACGTGGCCATCGAGCGTGCCGACCACGAGCAGGTCGCCGGAAACCATCGGGCCACCGGCATACAGCGCATCGGCGCGCTTCTTGTCGCCCCAGCCAAACCAGCCCTGGGTGCGCGAGCTCTTGGTCCACAGCGTCTTGCCGCTGGTGGCATCAATCGCGGCGATCTTGCCGTCGGTGCTGCAGGCGTAGAGCACGCCGTCGGCAAACGCCGGACGCAGACGCACGCCGCTGTCACCCGCACCGTCGCCCACACTGGTGGTCCACAGCTTGGTCACCTGGGTGGTGGGCTTGAAATCCTTGGCCAGCGGAGTCGGCGGCTGGACGTTTTCCTTCTTGAACGAATGGCAACCGGCAAGCACCACCAGAGAGGTCAGTGCCACCAGCCAAACGCGCTTCATCGCACCGCGCTTCTTCACTTCAGGTTTCATGCACCCTGCTTCCCGGCCACGGCCAGATCATCGATTTTCATCTGCACGCTCTGAGGCGCGTTCTCACCCAGCGCCGCCTTGGCGGCTACGTATGCCTTGCGGGCATCGTCTGGGCGCCCAAGCTTGACCAGCGCATCGCCGCGTAGTTCCTGTGACACACCTTCATACGTCTTGGACTGCATGCGATCGAGCGCGGCAATCGCGTCGGCGGCCTTGCCCTGCGCCAGCTGCACGCGCGCGATGCGCATCTGCGACAGCGCCTTGAGGTTCGCATCGGTTGCGTGGCTCTCGGCCCAGCCGAGCGACTCGATCGCCTTGTCCATCTGCTTGGCCTGCACCTGGCGCTCCGCCCGATCGCCCACGGCGAACACGGCGTAGGTGGAATCGGTGTAGTCCTTGAGCAACTGCTCGGTCAGCGCATCGGCGTTGTCGGACTTGCCGGCAGCCACGGCGACCTGGATCTGCTGATACAGGTTCGCAGCGTCAGCCTGATGCTCTGCCTTGTGCTTGTTCCACTGCTGCCAGCCGAAGATGCCGACCAGGCCGATCGCGATGCCGACGACGATGGACAAGCCGTTCTGGCGCAACCACTGTTGTACGCGTTCGCTCTGTTCGTAATCGTCGTACGCTTCAAATGCCATGCAATCACCCTTGGGGAACCGCACGCCAGAGGCACCTGGCGGCGCCCGTCATGCGGAAAAGAAATCAGCCCGAATGTCCGCTCGTTGCCGAACGGACAATGGGCAAGCATAACCGATTGCGCCAGGCCGCACAGGCCTGGCGTGATGACTCAGGCGCCGGCCGGGGTGGCCTTGCCGTCGCGCAATTCGATGCGGAAATGCGCAACATTGGAACGGCGATAGCTATCCAGCGGCATGGGCTGGCCATCCAGCATCACCTGGGCGCCACCGGCGTTGCCGATGCGCACTTCCAGCGGCTGATCGCTGCGGTAGGTCTTGGAGCTGCCGGCCGGCAGCAAGCCGTATTCCAGGCGCGAGCCGTCCTTGCCGGTGACTTCGACCCAGCTGGCGTTCTGCAGGCTCAGCACGAGGCTGTGCGCGCCGCCGCCCACCGAGCCGGCATCCGTGGTCGGCGTCGGTGCCGCCGGCTGCGCTGCCGCATGGGTATCGCCCAGGAACGGCGTCATGGAAGCCATCAACGGCTGGTCTTGCGCAGGCGCAGCCGCCGGTGCCGGTGTGGTAGCCGGCGCGGTCGTACCTTCCTGCGTATTGGGTGCAGTGCTTGCCACGGTCGATGCCGCGGCGCTGGCACTGCTGGCCGGCGCATCGACCTGGGCGACCGGCGCGGCATCGAGCGGCGCCAGATGGCTGACGTCGCGATCGAGCGTGCCACGCACGCCCAGCCAGATGGTCGGCACCACGATCGCCGCGGTCAGCACCACATAGGTCGCCGCGCGCGCGTAGTTCTCAAGCAGATAACGCGAGTGCGAGATGCCGCCCGTCGCCACCAGGGTGGGTTCCGCCGGCTTGATGCGATCGAGCTCGAGCCTGACCTCGGCTTCGTCGACGCCGAGATAACGCGCGTACTTGATGAGATAGCCACCCAGGTACACGTGGTCGATGCCGCTGTACTCGTTGCTCTCGACCTGCCTGAGCACACGGGTCGGCAAGCGCAGCGCATGAGCGCAGGTCTCGACGTCCAGCCCGCGCGCTTCGCGCGCAGCGCGCAAACGCCCGCCCAAGGTGCCCTTGATCGCTTCCGGCGAATTGTGTTCGGTTTCCATGGTGACGTTGGGCGCTTGGGTGAAAGGGAATTCTCGGTTGCCGCTGTTGGCCGAATTTGACGGTTGAGTGGTCATTGGCGTGCAGTTGCGTCGAGGGCGCGGGCCTGCTCCGAATCCGGGAACTGGCTTTGCAGTCGCCTGCTGTAGTTGAGAGCAGCATCCGTGTTGCCCAACCGTGCTTCGATATCGTGTCCGAGCTTGAGCGATCCCGCGGTCGGCTGACCCAGCGCATCGAAGCGCTGGATGAAGGCACGAGCACGGAAGGCATCGTTCTGAAGATAAAGCACATTGGCGAGCTGATACAACGCCCCGCCGTTTTGCGCATCGATTTCGATGGCCTTGCGGAAGTCCGCCTCGGCCGCCGTCATGTTCTGCGCCTTGGCCTGGCAGATGCCGGCATTGGTCCAGGCCAGCGACGGCGTCTGGTAGAACGGATCGGCCACCGCCTTCTGGAAATACGCCTGCGACTCGGCCGCCTTGCCCTCGCGGTTGCACAGGAACCAGCCGAGGTTGTTGTTGGGATCGCCCTTCTCCGGCGCCAGCGTGACAGCCTTGCGGTAATGCAGCTCCGCATTGGGCAGGTCATTGATGCGCTCGTAGATCACCGCAGCCACGGTTTGCGCAGGCACGTAGGTCGGGTCGAACTGCATGGCCTTGTTGATCTTGACCATGGCGTCCTCCAGATCACCGTTGGCCATGTACTGCTGGGCCAGTTCGGTGTGGATGCGCGCGCCTTCCTGCTTCTGCTCAGCCTTGGACTGGCGAGTGATCTTGCTCCCCTCGTTCGAGTTGGAACCGGATTTCGACACCGGCACGCACGCAGCCAAAAGCATGGCCACGCTCGCACTCAGCAACAATCGATCAAGCCGCATGACTCGCCCCTTCGTCCAGACGCTTGCGAAATTCGGCCTGGCGACGGGTGCGGTCCAATACCTGCCCTTTGAGCTGGCCACATGCCGCATCGATGTCGTCGCCGCGGGTACGGCGCAACATGGTCAGCACATTGGCATTGAGCAACTGGGTCTGGAAGGCGCGGATGGTTTCGGCGTCGGAGCGCTCGAAACGCGTGCCAGGAAATGGATTGAACGGAATCAGGTTGACCTTGCACTGAGGCATGCGGCGCATCAGCTTGATCAGCTGGCGGGCGTGCTCGGGCTGGTCGTTGACACCCTTCATCAGGGTGTACTCGAAGGTAATCGAGGTGCGCGGCTTGCGATCCAGCCAGCGCTGGCACGAAGCCATCAGCTCGGCGATCGGGTAGCGCTTGTTGAGCGGCACCAGCTCGGTGCGCAGCTCATCGTTCGCTGCATGCAGCGACACCGCCAGCGACACGTCGATGGTCTCGGACAACTTGTCGATCATCGGCACCAGGCCGGCGGTGGACAGCGTGACGCGCTTGGACGCCAGGCCAAAGCCCAGGTCATCACGCATCAGGCTCATCGCCTTGGTGACGTTGTCGAAGTTCAGCAACGGCTCGCCCATGCCCATCATCACCACGTTGGTGATGCGACGGTTCTGGTGCGTGATGTTGCCGAGGTATTTGGCCGCCACCCACATCTGGCCGATCACTTCGGCCGTGGACAGGTTGCGGTTGAAGCCTTGCGTGGCGGTGGAGCAGAACTGGCAGTTCAGGCCGCAACCCACCTGCGAAGACACGCACAGCGTGCCGCGCGTCGGCTCGGGGATGTACACCGCCTCGATGGCGTTGCCGCCATCCATGCCGAGCAGCCACTTGTGCGTGCCGTCGGTGGCGCCCTTGTCGAACAAGGTCTTCGGCGGACCGACATAGCAGGACGCTTCGAGCTTGGCCCGAAGCGTCTTGCCCACATCCGTCATGTTTTCAAAGTTGTCTTCCAGGCGGTGGTAAATCCACTTCATCACCTGCTCGGCGCGATACGGCTTCTCGCCCAGCTGCGCAAAAAAATCACGCAGGCCCTGTCGATCGAAATCGAGCAGGTTGACCTTGTCGGTGGTGGTGGAATTTGCCTGATCAGTCATCTTGAAATATTGCGGCTCAACGCCGCCCTCTTAATCCTTACGCTATCCAATGGAACGCGGTTTTCGTGAAGAGTGCGGCCATGGATGGCCGCTTCGTGATCTTCGCGCTCATGGATGAGCGCACTTACCTCGAGAAGATTTCGGTCGCGGCGAAGAAGTACGAGATCTCGACGGCAGCCGTGTCGGCAGCGTCGGAACCATGCACAGCGTTCGCATCGATGGAGTCGGCGAAGTCGGCGCGGATCGTGCCCGGCGCAGCGTCCTTCGGATTGGTGGCGCCCATCAGGTCGCGATGCTTGAGGATCGCGTTGTCACCTTCGAGTGCCTGGATCATCACCGGTCCGGAGATCATGAACTCGACCAGCGCGTTGAAGAACGGACGCTCCTTGTGCACCGCGTAGAAACCCTCGGCTTCCTTGCGCGACAGATGCTTCATCTTGGCGGCAACGATCTTCAGGCCGGCCTTTTCGAAGCGAGCATAGATTTCACCGATCACGTTCTTGGCAACGGCGTCGGGCTTGATAATGGAAAGGGTGCGCTCCAGCGCCATGAGGGTCTGCTCCGGAAAAACTGGTATTTGAGTGGGCGGGCCGATCGATATCGGCGAACTTACGCCAAATCCCGACTAGATATGGGGATTTAGCTCACGAAAGTTTGACAGATTCTACCTGATACGCAAGCCGGGCGCAGGGATCCCAGGGCCCCTTGAAACGACCGTTTGACGGGCGCAAATCGACCCGCGTATCCTCAAACGATCGTTTGATTCCTGCCCGGGGTTGCGGACCATGTCAGTCTCCAGTGCTTCCATGCCGACCAAGGAGCGCATTCTCGGCGCCGCGGAGGAATTGTTCGCCCGGCACGGCTTCGAAGGGGCCTCGCTGCGCCAGCTGACCGCCGMCGCCGGGGTCAACCTGGCCGCGGTGAACTACCACTTCGGCTCCAAGGACCGCCTGATCGAAGAGGTGTTCCGCCGCCGCCTGGACCAGCTCAACGGTCGCCGCATGGCCGCCCTGCAGAAGATCGCCGGCGAGGCGGACACCACCATCGAGGACGTGCTGGCAGCCTTCATCGTGCCTGCACTGGAGCTCTCCCACGATGGCAATGGCTCGCTGTTCATGCGCGTGCTCGCCCGCGCCTTCGCCGAACACGACGACACCCTTCGCAAGTTCCTGTCGGACAACTACGGCCACGTGATGCGCCAGTTCACCGCGGAATTCGCCCGCCTGTTGCCGCAGCTGAGCAAGGAAGAACTCTACTGGCGCGTCGACCTGGTGACCGGTGCCCTGACCCACGCCATGTCGGGCTTCGGCATGATCCAGCGCAAAAGCGACGTGCCCGAAGAGCGCCATCGCGCGCAGACCGCCGAGCACCTGATCCGCTTTGCCGCCTCCGGTCTCAAAGCCCCCTGATTCGTTCCAACCCTTCCCCTCGGCCGCTCGCGGCCGTTCGTCTCACTACCAGCGTTTCGCATTACGGAGAAGCCAATGA
This sequence comes from Dyella sp. 2YAF14, assembly GCF_052114725.1. Lineage (NCBI taxonomy): Bacteria > Pseudomonadati > Pseudomonadota > Gammaproteobacteria > Lysobacterales > Rhodanobacteraceae > Dyella > Dyella sp. 2YAF14. The sequence goes on from NZ_JBFRFH010000003.1 coordinate 406,294, forward strand.
CCGCTCCATCCACCCCTAAAGCGCTACGAATCCGCAAGGCCGCGGTACTTGGCGCCGGCGTCATGGGCGCGCAGATCGCCGCGCACCTGAGCAATGCCGGCGTCGAAACCGTGCTGTTCGACCTGCCCGCCAAGGAAGGTCCCAAGAGCGGCATCGCGCTGAAGGCCATCGCCAACCTGCAGAAGCTCTCGCCTGCCCCGCTGGCCGACAAGAACGTCGCCGCCACCCTGATCCCGGCCAACTATGACGAGCACCTCGATCATCTGAAGGACGTGGACCTGGTGATCGAAGCGATTGCCGAACGGATGGACTGGAAGCTGGATCTCTACAAGAAGATCGCGACCCATCTGTCGCCGACCGCGGTCATCGCGTCCAACACCTCGGGCCTGTCGATCAACCAGCTGGCCGAAGCGCTGCCGGAAGAAATGCGTCACCGTTTCAGCGGCGTGCACTTCTTCAATCCGCCGCGCTACATGCACCTGATCGAGCTGATCCCGACCAAACTCACCGACAAGAACGTGCTGGAGGGCCTCGAAGCCTTCCTCACCACCGCGCTCGGCAAGGGCGTGGTGTATGCGAAGGACACGCCGAACTTCATCGGCAACCGCATCGGCGTGTTCTCGATGCTGGCCACCATGCATCACACGCAGCAGTTCGGCCTGGGCTTCGACACCGTCGACGCGCTCACTGGCCCGGCGGTTGGACGTCCGAAGAGTGCGACCTACCGCACCGCCGACGTGGTCGGCCTGGACACCATGGCGCATGTGATCAAGACCATGGCCGACACGCTGGCCGACGATCCGTGGCACGAATACTTCAAGGCGCCGGTATGGCTGTCCGCCCTGATCGAAAAGGGCGCGCTGGGCCAGAAGACCGGCGCGGGCTTCTATCGCAAGGCCGGCAAGGACATCGTCGTGCTCGACGTGGCCAAGCAGGATTACCGCCCGTCCGAGCAGAAGGCTTCCGACGAGGTCGCCGCGATCCTCGCGATCAAGGATCCGGCCGAGAAGTTCGGCAAGCTGCGCGCATCAAATGATCCGCAGGCGCAGTTCCTGTGGGCGACCTTCCGCGACCTGTTCCACTACAGCGCCTATCACCTGGCCGACATCGCCGATACCGCGCGCGATGTCGACTTCGCCATCCGCTGGGGCTACGGCTGGAAGCTCGGTCCGTTCGAGACCTGGCAGGCTGCCGGCTGGCAGCAGGTGGCGAGCTGGATTGCCGAAGACATCGCCGCTGGCAAGGCCATGAGCAAGGCGCCGCTGCCGGCGTGGGTGACCGACGGCCGCAACGGCGTGCATGGCAAGGACGGCTCCTGGTCCGCTGCCGAAGGCAAGAACAAGCCGCGCTCGCAGCACCCGGTCTACCAGCGCCAGCTGTTCCCCGATCCGATCCTGGGCGAGAAGTTCGACCAGGGCACCACGGTATGGGAGAACGACGGCGTGCGTCTGTGGACGCTGGGCGACGATGGCGTGGGCATCATCTCGTTCAAGACCAAGATGAACACGGTCAACGACTACGTGCTCGACGGCGTGCAGCAGGCGATCGATGTCGCCGAGCAGCAGCTCAAGGCCGTGGTGATCTGGCAGGCCGGCGAGCCGTTCTCGGCGGGCGCCGATCTGAAGGGCGCACTGGGTCTGCTGCAGGCCGGCAAGTTCGACGACTTCGAGAAGATGGTCGCCAACTTCCAGGCCACCAGCATGCGCATCAAGCATTCGCTGGTGCCGGTAGTGTCGGCGGTGCGTGGTCTCGCTCTCGGCGGCGGCTGTGAATTCCAGATGCATTCGGCGCGCACTGTGGCGGCGCTGGAAAGCTATATCGGTCTGGTCGAGGCCGGCGTCGGCCTGCTGCCGGCCGGTGGTGGCTTGCATGAGCTGGCCATCCGCGCGGCCAGGGCCAACCCGGAAGATCCGTTCGAAGCGCTGAAGAAAGTGTTCGAGACGGTCGCGATGGCGAAGGTCTCCGGCAGCGCGATGGAAGCCAAGCAGCTGGGCCTGCTGCGCGACAGCGACATCGTCGTGTTCAACGCCTACGAGCTGCTCTATGTCGCCAAGAAGGTTGCACTGTCGCTGGCCGAGAGCGGCTGGCGTCCGCCGATGATGGCTCGCAACATCCCGGTCGCCGGCGATGTGGGCACGGCCACGTTCCAGGCTTCGCTCGCCAATCTGGCGGAAGGCTATTTCGCTTCGCCGCATGACGTCGCAATCGCCACGCGCATCGCGGACACGCTGTGCGGCGGCAAGATCGAACGCGGTTCGCAGGTGGACGAAGAGTGGCTGCTGCAGCTGGAACGCAAGCACTTCGTGGAGCTGGCCAAGACCGAGAAGACCCAGGCCCGCATCGCGCACACCATGACCACCGGCAAGCCGCTGCGTAACTAACCAAGCGTCCTTACCTGCGAACAAACTTTGAGCGCGTCGCCGCAAACCTGAGCGCGACGCCACGGAGCAAAACCATGAGCAAGCAAGTGCAAGACGCCTATATCGTCGCCGCCACCCGCACGCCGGTCGGCAAGGCGCCGCGCGGCGTATTCCGCAACACCCGTCCGGACGACATGCTCGCCCACGTGATCCGCGCCGTGATGGCGCAGGCGCCGGGCATCGACCCGCATCGCATTGAAGACGTGATCGTCGGCTGCGCCATGCCCGAGGCCGAGCAGGGCATGAACGTGGCGCGCATCGGCGCCCTGCTCGCCGGCCTGCCGTACACCGTGCCGGGCGTCACCATCAACCGCTTCTGCTCCTCGGGCGTGCAGGCCATCGCCATGGCAGCCGACCGCATCCAGCTCGGCGTGGCCGACCTGATGATCGCCGCCGGCACCGAGAGCATGAGCATGGTGCCGATGATGGGCAACAAGATCGCCATGAATCCGGCCATCTTCGCCAACAAGGAAGATATCGCCATCGCCTACGGCATGGGCATCACTGCCGAGAAGGTGGCCGAGCAGTGGAAGGTCACGCGCGAGCAGCAGGATGCGTTCGCGGTGGAAAGCCATCGCCGCGCACTGGCCGCCATCGCCGCCGGCGAATTCAAGGAAGAAATCACGCCGTTCCAGCTCGATGACCATTACCCCGATCTGGCCACGCGCGGCATCAAGACCGACAGCCGCCTGATCGACACCGACGAAGGCCCGCGCGCCGGCACCACGCTGGAAGTGCTGTCCAAGCTCAAGACGGTGTTCCGCAACGACCGCTTCGGCGGCTCGGTGACGGCTGGCAACTCCTCGCAGATGTCCGATGGTGCCGGCGCCCTGCTGATCGCCAGCGAGAAGGCGGTGAAGGAATTCAACCTCACTCCCATCGCGCGCTATGTCGGTTTCTCGGTGGCAGGCGTGAAGCCCGAAGTGATGGGCATCGGCCCGAAGGAAGCGATTCCTAAGGTGCTCAAGCAGGTTGGCCTGACCAAGGATCAGATGGACTGGATCGAACTCAACGAAGCGTTTGCCGCGCAGGCGCTGGCGGTGATCGGCGATCTCGGCCTCGACCCGAGCAAGGTCAACCCGCTCGGCGGCGCCATCGCGCTCGGCCATCCGCTCGGCGCCACCGGTGCCATCCGCGCCGCCACGCTGATCCACGGCATGCGTCGTCGCAAACAGAAGTACGGCATGGTGACGATGTGTATCGGCACCGGCATGGGTGCAGCGGGCGTGTTCGAAGCGCTTTGATCTGTCGCTTCATGCGTAAACGAAAAGGCGCCGTAGCGATACGGCGTTTTTTTTCGCCATCTCCGATGCAAACGGCCCTGCTCTTTTTTCTCGTCATTCCGGCGCAGGCCGGAATCCAGGTGCGATGCATCCGGTTGTCGCGACAATCGGCACGCACTGCTACTGGATTCCGGCCTGCGCCGGAATGACGCGTTGGAGGCGACGCGACGAAGGGCCTCAACTCAGCGCCGCAAGCTGCCGCGCCACATAGAGCGTCAAGAAGATCGCCATCAGCACCAACAGCACGGCCATGCCCCGGGCCGTCCACGAGTCGCCATACATCGAGGTATCGGCCGCCTCGATCGCCTTTCGATTGCGATAGAACCGGATCGTGGCGCCGACGATCATCAAGGCGCCCACCAGCAGCAGCCCCAGGCCCAGCCATTGCGACGCTTCCGTATGCAGGCTCTCGGTCACCTTGGCGGCCGCGCGCGATGTGAACAGCAAAAAGATATCGAAGCGTTCCAGCAGGAAGCCGAACGCCATGACCGAGATCGCGGTGCGCACCCAGGCGAGATAGGTCCGCTCATTGGCCGAATGGTCGGTGAAATGCGGGATCACGGCACATCCTTTGGTGAGGAACCCTGCCCGCAGCCATCATGCCACGCCGCGTCTCACCGGGCCGCAGATCGCGCCGTGCCGGACCCGCGCTACAATTCCCGGGCTACGTTTTCCGGACGCTCCACGCATGCGCAATCCCCTGCAGGAACAGCTACTCAAGGCCGGCCTCGCCAAAAAGGGCAAGGTCGACCAGATTGCCCGCGAACAGGCCAAGCAGCGCCAGGGCAAGCCCATTGCCAGCGAGGCCGCCGAGAAGATCGACACCCAGCGCCTGCAGGCCGAACGCGCCGAACGCGATCGCGCCCTGGCTGCCGAGCGCAATGCGCAGGCCCATGCCCGCGAGATCGCCGCCCAGGTGCGCCAGATCATCGAGGCCAACAAGGTCAAGCGCGAAGGCGAGATCAGCTATCGCTTCAACGACGGCGAGAAGATCCACAGCGTGCTGGTGAACGAAACCCTGCGCACCCAGCTGGCCAAAGGCACGCTGGTGATTGCGCGCTTGGGCGACGGCTACGAGCTTTTGCCGCGCGCTGCAGCCGACAAGCTGCGCGAGCGCGACGCCAGCGTCATCGTGCTGGACCACGGCCGGGCCGCGGATGCCAAGCCGGCCAGCGATGACGATGAGTTCTACAGCCAGTTCAAGGTGCCGGACGACCTGATCTGGTGATGCGCAAGAATCGGAGTGTGGCATCAGTCGCCACCGGCTAGTTTGAGGTCTCGCCACTCGACTGCCCACCATGCACGCACAACTCATCGAATCGCCCAACCAGTCCATCGCCTCGCGCATTGAGGCCATCGATTGGCCGACCCTGCTGGCGGAGCTCGATGAACGCGGCAGCGCAGTGATTCAAGGCCTACTCGATGCCGAGCTATACCGCGATATCGCAGCCCACTACGCCGACGAGTCGCGGTATCGCAGTCGCGTGGTGATGGCCCGCCACAACTTCGGCCGAGGCGAATACCGGTACTTCCGCTACCCCCTGCCCGAGCCCGTGCAGCAGTTGCGCGGCGCGCTGTATCCGCAGCTGGCGCCCTTGGCCAGCCAGTGGAACGTCCGCATGGGCATAGCGATGCAGTATCCGGCGACACACGAGGCGTTCCTGGCTCGCTGCCATGAGGCCGGCCAGACGCGCCCGACGCCGCTGCTGCTCAAATACGGTACCGGCGACTACAACTGCCTGCATCAGGATCTTTACGGCGAACACGTGTTTCCGCTGCAGGTGGCGGTCCTGCTGTCCGAACCCGGTCGCGACTTCAGCGGCGGTGAATTCGTGCTCACCGAGCAGCGGCCACGTATGCAGTCGCGCGTCGAGGTGGTGCCGCTGCGCCAGGGAGACGCCGTAATCTTTGCCGTCAACCAGCGTCCGGTCGCCGGCATGCGGGGTTCCTACAGGGTCACCATGCGCCATGGCGTGAGCCGCGTGCGCAGCGGCCAGCGTCACACGCTGGGTGTCATATTCCACGACGCCCAGTAGGTATGCAGCACGACCCGGTGCGTATCCTTTAGGATGGTCGCTTTCGTACCTCGAAAGGATCGTGCCGCCTATGCAGAACCACGAACCGACCGTTGCAACCGGCCAACCCGAACATCACCTGCAGCGAAATCTGCGCAACCGCCACCTGCAGCTGATCGCCATCGGCGGCGCCATCGGCACCGGCCTGTTCATGGGCTCGGGCAAGACGATCAGCCTCGCGGGCCCGTCGGTGATTTTCGCCTACGCGATCATCGGCAGCGTGCTGTTCTTCATGATGCGCGCCATGGGCGAGCTGCTGCTGTCCAACCTGAACTACAAGTCGTTCGTCGATTTCAACTACGACTTGCTCGGCCCCTGGGCGGGTTTCTTCACCGGCTGGACCTACTGGTTCTGCTGGGTGGTCACGGGCATCGCGGACATTGCGGCCATCACCGGTTATATCCAATTCTGGGCGCCGCACGTGCCGCTATGGCTGCCCGGATCGGCCTGCATTCTCCTGCTGCTGGGCCTCAACTTGCTGACCGTGAAGCTCTTCGGTGAAATGGAGTTCTGGTTTGCGCTGGTGAAGATCGTCGCCATCGTCGCGCTGATCGCCGTCGGCATCGTGCTGATCGCCATCGGTTTCACCTCGCCGACCGGCGCCAAGGCCGCGGTGTCCAATCTCTGGGCGAATGGCGGCTGGTTCCCGCACGGCGGTTCAGGATTCATGGCGGCGTTCCAGATCGCCGTGTTTGCCTTCGTCGGCATCGAGCTGGTGGGCACGGCATCAGCCGAAGCGCGTGATCCGGAAAAAACCCTGCCCAAGGCGATCAACTCCATTCCCATCCGCGTGATCATCTTCTACGTGCTCGCCCTGCTGGTGATCATGACGGTCACGCCGTGGAACGAAGTGGCGCCGGATYGCAGCCCGTTCGTGAACCTGTTCATGCTGATCGGCATTCCGATCGCCGCCAGCCTGATCAACTTCGTGGTGCTCACCTCGGCAACGTCCTCCGCCAACAGCGGCATCTACTCGACCGGCCGCATGCTCTACGGTCTTTCGGCTGGCCGCCTCGGCCCCAAGCCGTTCGCCAGACTGAGCAACAACAACGTGCCGGCGAACGGCCTGGCCTATTCGTGTTTCCTGCTCTTCATCGGCGTGTTCCTGCTCTACCAGGAAGGCGACGTCATGAAGGTCTTCACCATCGTCACCACCATCTCCAGCATCTGCTTCATCTTCGTGTGGTCGCTGATCATGATCGCCTACATGCGCTACCGGAAACTGCATCCGGAGCGTCATGCGACGTCGATCTTCAAGATGCCCGGCGGCGTGGCGATGTGCTGGATCGTGCTGGCCTTCTTCGCCTTCGTGCTGTGGGTGTTCGCGCAGAAGCAGGACACGCTGCAGGGCCTGATCTACACCCCGATCTGGTTCATCTGCCTGGCCCTCTGCTACCCGCTCTATCGCCGGCAGGCGATCGAGCATCGCAAACAGACGCATTGACGTTGCGACACGTGACGGCGCGCGGCCCAAGCCCGCGTCGTCACGGCCTAAGAAGGGCCTGATTCACAGGCATAAAAAAACGGCCGCGAGGGCCGTTTTTTTTTTGTGAATGGCGATGCTTCCATTCACTGAATCTGGAGCGGGAAACGAGACTCGAACTCGCGACCCCGACCTTGGCAAGGTCGTGCTCTACCAACTGAGCTATTCCCGCATCGAAGTCGCGCATTGTAATGGCTAATCCGCGCCCGTCAAGCACCTGTCATGAATCTCAGGGCTTCTTTTATTCAGTCGTCGTTGCGGGGCAGCGGATGGCCGGAACCATCGCCCTTCAGGCTGGGCCACGCGGCGCGCAGGTAGTACAGGCCCGACCAGATGGTGAGGATGCCGGCGATCACCAGCAGTCCCTCGCCGATGTGATACAGGCGCAAGGCCTCGGCGTCCTTCTCGTGCTGGACGATCAGCACCACCAGAGCGACCATCTGCATGGCGGTCTTGAGCTTGCCGATGAAAGCCACCTTGATGGTGGCACGCATGCCGATCTCGGCCATCCATTCGCGCAAGGCGGAGACACTGATCTCGCGTCCCACGATGATGGCTGCCGTGATCGCCATCAGGATGCCCGGCCAGCCGCCGCGATGGGTTTCCACCAGCAGGAACAGCGTCACCGCCACCATCAGCTTGTCGGCGACCGGATCGAGGAAGGCGCCAAAGGCCGAGGTGAGATTCATGCGCCGGGCGAGATAGCCATCCAGCCAATCGGTGATGGCGGCAAGCGCGAACACGATGGCTGCCGTGATGTTGTGCCCAGGAAACTGCCAATAGAACACCACCACCATCACCGGCAACAGCAGCACGCGAAACAAGGTCAGCCAGGTGGGCAGGTTGATGTGCATAAATCCTTTCCGGTTTGCAGCAGTCAGCAGGGAAGCTTGTGGATCAACGCCATCATCAACCGTCCACGCCCTCGATCATGCGGGATTTTGATGTAAGCCGGCATGACGGTCCGCACCCATTCGCGCGGATCAGCCATGGAGTGCAGCATAAATGCGTTCGGCCAATCCGCGATCAATGCCTTTCACGCGGGTGAGCTCCTCCACGCCGGCCGCTTCCACGCCGGCGAGACCGCCAAATGCCTTGAGCAGGGCCGAACGGCGGCGCGCGCCGACGCCGGCAACATCCTCCAGCACGCTGCGCTCGCGCGCCTTCTCGCGGCGCTTGCGATGGCCGGTGATGGCAAATCGATGCGCCTCGTCGCGCACGGCGGCCACCAGATGCAACGCCGGCGATGACGGGCCCGGATGCAGGTTGCGGCCCGAATCGGCCAGCACCAGCGTCTCCTCGCCCGCGCGGCGACCCGGCCCCTTGGCCACGCCGACCACGTGGATGCCGGTCACGCCAAGCTCGCGCAATACGTCCAGCGCCTGCGCCACCTGCCCGCTGCCGCCATCGATCAGCAGCACGTCGGGCCGCGCGCCCTCGCCTTCGGCCAGCCTGCGGAAGCGGCGCACCAGCGCCTGATGCATGGCCGCATAGTCGTCGCCGCCGGTGATGCCGCTGATGTTGAAGCGGCGGTAGTGCGATTTCTCCGGGCCTTCCGGGCCAAACACCACGCAGGACGCCACGGTGAGCTCGCCCTGGGTGTGGCTGATATCGAAACACTCGATGCGGCGCGGCGGCTCGTCCATCTCGAGCAACTTCTGCAGATCGTCGAAACGCGCACCCAGGGTCTGCCGGCTGGCCAGCCTCGCGGTCAGCGATGCCTGGGCGTTGCGCTCGGCCATCTGCAGGAAGCGCGCACGTTCGCCGCGCACGCTGGATTTGAGCTCCACCGCATGGCCCGACTGCTGCGCCAGCACTTCGCCGAGGACCTGTTGGGTGGGCAGCGTTTCGCCCAGGATCAGCTCGCGTGGGACCGGACGGTCCAGGTAGTACTGCGCGATGAACTGCTCCAGCACGTCGGACGGTTCGGCATCCAGCGGCAGGCGCGGGAAGAAGTCGCGCGTACCCAGGCTGATGCCGTTGCGGAAGAACAGCACACTCACGCAGGCCATGCCCGCTTCGATGCGGCAGGCGAGCACGTCCATGTCCGCGCTGGCGCCCTGCACGTGGTGCTCGGCCTGCAGCTTGCGCAAGGCGCCGACCTGGTCGCGGAACGACGCCGCGCGCTCGAATTCCAGCGCCTTGCTCGCTTGCTCCATCTGGCTCGCCAGCTCGTCGATGACCGCGCTGCTGCGGCCTTCGAGGAACATCTCCGCGTGGCGCACGTCGTTGCGATAGTCGTCGACCGTAATCAGCTGCACGCACGGCGCCGTGCAACGACCGATCTGGTGCTGCAGGCAGGGACGCGAGCGGTTCTTGAAATAGCTGTCCTCGCACTGGCGCACCTTGAACAGCTTCTGCATCAGGTTGAGGCTTTCGCGCACGGCGAAGGTGCTCGGGTACGGCCCGAAATAGCGGCCCGGCAGATTGCGTGCGCCGCGATGAAAGGCCAGCCGCGGGTAGTCCTCGCCGCCCGACAGATAGATGTACGGGTAACTTTTATCGTCGCGCAGCAGGATGTTGTAGCGCGGCTTGAGCGATTTGATCAGCTGCGATTCGAGCAGCAGCGCCTCGCCTTCGGTGCGCGTGATGGTGATCTCGGTGCGCGCGATCTGCGAGACCATCGCCGCGATGCGCGGCTCCATGCGCGGCTTGAGGAAATAGCTGCCGACGCGCTTCTTTAGGTTGCCGGCCTTGCCCACGTACAGCAGCTCGCCGTCCTCGTCGAAATAACGATAGACGCCGGGCGACGTGCTCAGGTTTTTGACGAAAGCCTTGCCGTCGAAGGCTTGCGGCGGCGGTGTGGACTGCATCGTGTGATTCTATCCGGTCACTGCTGCCCGCAGGCGCACGATCAGGCCATCCACGCCCTGCTCCGCCAGCGCCACAGCGCGGCGAAACCCCTCGGTATCGCCAAAGTACGGATCGGGAAACTCTTCCGGCGCGGCCACGCCCGCCCAAGGCAGGAACAAGGCCGGCGCCACGCCATCACGCGGACGCAGCCCTTCGAGCGTCTCCAGATTGTCCTGGTCCATCGCCAGCACCCAGTCGAACGTCTGGAAATCGGCTGCCCGCACCTGTCGCGCGCGATGCGGCGACAAGTCATAGCCGGCATCCGCTGCCGCACGCAGCATGCGCGGATCGGCGCCCTTGCCGATATGCCAATGGCCGGTGCCGCAGGAGGCCAGCGACAACGAAAGGCCGGCCTGTGCCGCGCGCTGGCGAGCCACGGCTTCCACCAGTGGCGAACGGCAGATATTGCCCAAGCACACAAACAAGATGGACGGGACCGGCGCGCTTTTCATCAGATGGAAATGTCCTCGTCGCGTCGCCCTGATATAGGCATCGCATGAAAACTCGAAATGGCTGCGGAAAGGGCCGCAATCAAGCCCTCAGGGAGTGACTAAAGTCACGATTGTTGTGACACGCGAAGTCTGCCTATGCTTGCCCGATCCACAGGGAGGAAGAAAGTGAATCGCAAGCTCATTACGATAGTGGCCGCTGCCATGCTGCTGGGCCAGGCGGCCATCGCAGGACCCGCCGGGCAAGACGCGCCGGCTCCGGCTGCCGCCTCGCCCACGGCAGGCGCCAGTGCCAATACGGCAGGCGATCATCCGGCGAGCATCGACGAGGATCGCCCCCAGCCGGCCCCGCGCTTTTCCGCCGCCATGAAGAACAACGCCGGCACGGGCACCGTGGTGGTCATGGTGCAGGTCGGACCGGACGACAAGGCCAAGTCTTTCCACGTGATGATGTCGTCGGGCTCCAAGGCCCTCGACGACGAGGCCATCCGAACCGCGAAGGGCTGGTCGTACAAGTCGGCCGTCAAGAACGGCGCGCCTGCCGATGGTTATGTGCAGGTGCCGATCAGCTTCAACAAATAGCCTGAGTCGATGCAGGGCTGATTGGAGGATCGCTCGTGGGCTGCCTGCCTCTACCCATCCTGTTCGTGCTCGGCTTTTTGATCGGTCGCGCCGTTGCCGGTACCAACGGCGCCCTGTGGGGCGCCGGCATCGGGCTGGTAGTGGGCCTGGTCCTGGGCGGCTTGTTCGTGATGCTGCTGCGTCGCCGACGCTGAGGCTCAGCGCTGGGCCAGCCAGCGCTCCGCACGCTCGAGGTCGGCCTCAGTATCGATGCCCGGCGGGAACGGTTCGGGCGTCAGTCGGGCAGCGATGGCATAGCCGTGTTCGAGCACGCGCAGCTGCTCCAGCGATTCGGCCTGCTCCAGCTGAGTGCGCGCCAGCGTGGTGTAACGCTTGAGGAAGCCTGCGCGATACGCGTAGATGCCGATATGGCGCAGGAACGGCACGTTCGCGGGCAATACATCACGATCGGCAGCAAACGCATCGCGCGCCCACGGCAGCGGTGCACGACTGAAGTACAACGCCCGCCCATTGGCAGAACGCACAAGTTTGACCACGTTGGGATCAAACAGCTCGTGCGTATCCACGATCGGCGTGGCCAGCGTGGCCATCGGCGCATCGTCCTCGGCCAGCGCGCGCGCCACTTCGCGGATACCCGCCGCCGGCGCGAACGGCTCGTCGCCCTGCAGATTCACCACGATGGCGTCGTCGGGCCATGCGTAGAACTCGGCACATTCGCCCAGGCGATCGCTGCCCGAGGCGTGGCCGCTGCGCGTCATGCATACATCCACGCCATGCCCTTGCAAGGCATCGGCGATGCGCTGGTCGTCCACCGCCACCACCACTTGCGTGGCACCCGCCTCGAGCGCGCGCTGCGCCACGCGCACCACCATTGGCACACCAGCTATATCGCGCAGCGGTTTGGCCGGCAGGCGCGTGGAGCCGTAGCGGGCGGGAATGGCGACGATGAAGGACGGGGTGGCAGTGGGCATGGCGATCTCTGCGTGAGGCCACAAGGGTAGCTGCACCCGTTCCCACGGGCGAGACCTTGTGGGAGCGCACCCTGTGCGCGACGGGCATGCCGGACGGTCTCGGTTCCTGCCAGTCGCGCACAGGGTGCGCTCCCACAGAAAGCCGAATTGCTCGAATCAGGCGGTTTCCAGCTTGAACCCGCAGCGGTTGGCCAGCTCGATGAACCCAGGGAACGAGGTCGCCACATTGGCGCAATCGTTGATGCGCACCGACCCACTGGCGACCAGGCCGGCCACTGCGAAACTCATGGCAATACGGTGATCGCCATGGCTCTCGATGGTACCGCCATGCAGCGAGCCGCCGTGGATGGTGGCACCATCAGGAGTCTCGTCGACAACGGCGCCGAGCGCGCGCAACCCCGTGGCCATCGCCGCCAGGCGATCCGACTCCTTCACGCGCAGCTCGGCCGCACCGCGCACCACGGTATTGCCCGTGGCTGCCGTGGCCGCGACGAACAGCGCGGGGAATTCGTCGATCATGTCGGGCACCAGCGCCTCGGGCAGTTCGATGCCGTGCAGCGGCGCATGGCGCACCACCAGATCGCCGACTGGTTCACCGCCGCTCTCGCGTTCGTTTTCGATGCGAATATCCGCCCCCATCAAACGCAGCGCCTGCAGCAGGCCGGTGCGGCGCGGATTGAGGCCTACCGACTGCAAGCGCAGCTCGGCACCCGGCACGATGCTGCCGGCGACGAGGAAGAATGCCGCCGAGGAGAAGTCCGCCGGCACATCCACATTGGTAGCGCGCAAGGTATGACCGCCGCTCAGTCGTGCGCGACCCGGTGCGAAATCAATGGGCCAGCCAAACGCCGCAAGCATCCGCTCGGTGTAGTCGCGCGTCGGATGCGGCTCGATCACTTCTGTTTCGCCTTGCGCATACAGGCCCGCGAGCAACAGCGCCGACTTCACCTGGGCACTGGCCACCGGCAAGGTATAGGCGATGCCATGAAGCGCCTGCCCGCCGCGCACCTGCAGCGGCGGAAGACCGTCCTGCGTGTCGATCTTCGCGCCCATGCGGGCAAGCGGGTCGGTCACGCGGCGCATCGGACGCTTGGACAGCGATTCGTCGCCGACCAGCGTGCTATCGAAGGCCTGCCCTGCCAGCAATCCGGCCAGCAGGCGCATGCCGGTGCCGGCATTGCCGCAGTCCAACAACTGCGTGGTTCCCTTCAGGCCGTGCAAGCCCACGCCATGCACCACGCGTTCGCCATCGGCCGGGGTTTCGATGCGAACGCCCAGCTGCTGCAGCACGGCTGCAGTGGCGCGCGTATCTTCGCCTTCAAGAAAACCACGGATATGCGAAGCACCTTCCGCCAACGCACCCAGCATCAGCGCGCGGTGCGAAACGGATTTATCGCCAGGCACACGCACGCTGCCCTTGAGCGCGCGCGCGGCGTGACTGGTCCAGTCGAGTCGGGTCACGAAGCATTCTCCAACGGCTGCACAGCGGCGGCCACAGTTCTATCAGGGCAGCGCCACGGGGTAGGAGCCGAGCACACGCACCTGCGCGGCGGCTTCGCCCATTTCCTTCATCGCAGCCTGCAAAGGCGCGTCGTTGATGTGACCGGAGACATCGATAAAGAAGGCGTACTGCCACTTGCCCGAATGCGCCGGACGCGATTCGATGCGATTGAGGCTGATGTCGTGCTCGGCAAACGGCTTGAGCACGTGATACAGCGCGCCCGGCTTGTCGTTCACGGTGATCAGCAGTGAGGTGCGATCGTTGCCGGACGGCGGAAACAGCGAGCGGCCGATGACCAGGAAGCGCGTGGTGTTGTCCGCGCGGTCTTCAATGCCCTGGGCCACCGTCTTCAGGCCATACACGCGGCCCGCCGTTTCGCCGGCAATCGCAGCCACGTCATCGGCGTGACGCGCCATGCGGGCCGCCTCGGCGTTGCTGCTCACCGCCACGCACTCGACACCAGGCAAGTTGATGTGCAGCCAGGTCTTGCACTGCTGCAACGACTGCGCATGCGCGTAAACACGCTTGATGCCCTCCAGCTTGCCCTGCATCGAATGCAGGCACTGATGCACGCGCAATTCCACTTCACCGCAAATGGTGGCTTCGGAGGTGAGGAACATGTCCAGGGTGACCTGGATCATGCCCTGCCCGGAATTCTCCACCGGCACGACGCCGAAATCGGCGTGGCCCGCCGCCACTTCCTGGAAAACTTCCTCGATGCTGCCCAGCGGCAGTCCGTAGGCGGCGTGACCGAAATGCTTGCGCACGGCCTGTTCGCTGAAGGTGCCCTCAGGGCCGAGAAAGCCGACCTTGAGGGGATCTTCCTGGGCCAGGCACGAGGACATGATTTCGCGGAACAGCCGCACCATTTCCACGTCGGTGAGCGGGCCATCGTTGCGGTCCACCACCATGCGCAGCACGTGGGCTTCGCGTTCCGGGCGGTAATAGTCGATCGCCGAAAGCCCCTCGCCCTTGACGCGGGCCACTTCCTGCGCCCATCCGGCGCGCTCGGAGATCAGCTGCTGGATCTGCTGATCGATGCTGTCGATGCGCTCGCGCACATCGGAAAGCGAGGATTTCTTATCGGTCATGTCGTGGGCTGCGCAAGCAACGGAAGTCCAAATGGGGATCAGGGATAGTCCTTGATGTGCGACCAGGCGTGCAACGGTTTCATCCGTGACGATGCGCGAAATCGCGCATGAAACCCACCAGGGCCTGCACCGCTTCGAGCGGAACCGCGTTGTAAAGCGAGGCGCGCATGCCGCCCACCGCCTTGTGTCCCTTGAGCGCGAGCAGGCCGGCGGCTTCCGATTCCTTGAGGAAATCCGCGTCCAGCGCGCTGTCGTGCAAGGTGAACGGCACATTCATGCGCGAACGCGAATCCAGTGCCACCGGGTTGCGATAGAAACCGTTGGAGTGGTCGATGGCGTCGTACAGCAGCGTGGCCTTGGCCGCATTGCGCTCGCCGATCGCTGCCAGACCGCCCTGCTCCTTCAACCACTGAAACGTGAGGCCGGCCAAATACCAGCCCCAGGTGTTCGGCGTATTGAGCATGGAATCGTTGGCGGCGTGATCGGCGTAGCGGAAGATCCGCGCCATCGGCCGCGTGGCGCGCTCCAGCAGGTCGCGCCGGATGATCATCACCACCAGGCCCGATGGGCCGATGTTCTTCTGCGCGCCGGCGTAAATCAGCCCGAATTTGCTGACATCGATGGGCCCGGAGAGGATGTCCGACGACATATCCGCCACCAGCGGCACGTCGCCCACCTCGGGAATCTCGTGGAATTCCACGCCATGAATGGTTTCGTTCGGCGTGTAGTGCACGTAAGCGGCGCGCCCGTCGAGCTGCCACGTGTCGCGCGGCGGCAGGCGCATGTAATGCTCGGCCTTGCTGCTGGCGGCGACATTCACCTTGACGTACGGGGCCGCCTCGCTGGCCGCCTTCTCGCCCCAATGGCCCGTCACGATGTAATCGGCACTGGCGCCTTCGGCGGCCAGATTCATCGGGATTTGCGCGAAATGCTGGGTGGCGCCGCCCTGCAGGAACAACACCGCGTAGTTCGCCGGAACCGCCAGCAGCTCGCGCAGATCGGCCTCGGCCTGCTGGGCCAGACCCATGAAGGCCTTGCCGCGGTGAGACAGCTCCATCACCGAGGCGCCGCAACCCTGCCAGTCCAGCAATTCGCGCTGGGCGCGCTCGAGCACCGGTTGCGGCAATGCGGCCGGGCCAGCGCTGAAATTCCAGAGTCTGCTCACTGACGACGCCTATGGAAGGAACATCGCCGCATTATGCCGCGTCGCAGCAACCGCGAGTCAACCAAAGATGACGCTGCCTCGGGACTGCCTGAAGGCTGCCTCAGAAACGCACCAGCAAGGCCACCGCAATGCCCAGGGCGAGCACCGCGGCGGTAGCGATCAGCCACCACACCTCGCCGCGCGGGCCGGCGTCCTCTTCGGGCAGATGCGGGCGCTCCGGCTCGGGCTGAATGATCTCCGGCTCCGGCTCCAGTCCCGGGGCATCGACCACGAAACGATGCATGCCCAGGCCCACCTGATCACCCGGCCGCAGCGCGGCCTGGGTTACCGGCACGCCGTTGACGCGCAGGGGATAGCGCTCGGACTGCTGGCCGGCCTCCAGCATCAGCTGGCCGTCGCGCCAGAACACCACCAGCGACGCCGTCTCGCCCTGCGGAAGCTCCAGCGGGATGCGCCCATGCGGGCCAAGTTCCAGCTTGTCCAGCAAGGTCAAAACTCGGCCGGACAAGGGCCCCGCCACCGCACGCAAAGCCACCGTGCAACGTCCTTCGGCCGGCACGGTCACGGGCAGGTTGTGGGCGGGTTCTTCCTCGGCACGCAGCAGCATGCGGCAATCGCCGACGCTCAGGATGTCGCCGGCACGCAACAAGGCCTTCTCACGCACCGGGCGCGCATTCACGTAGATGCGGTTGCCCTGGGGCAAGACCTGCAGTACCCAGCCGCGGCGATCCAGTTGGATGCGCAGGTGATAAGTGCCGGCCTGATGCGCGGCCAGGATCAGGTCATTGTCCGGCGCACTGCCGATGCGCAGCGCCGGCCCGTCCCAGTGGAAATCCTCGCGGGGCGAATTGGGAAACTCGATGCGCATCTGTGAACCAGTCGATGGACGGGCGGGACTCTAGCAGATGCCTGCGAGCTTAAGGACGCTCTGATCTCACCCATGGGCTTCGACAACAGAGCTGCGCGCGCTGCGCAGCGGCAGTTCCGGGTGACGTGGCTTACCATATGCCTTTGCCTCCCAGGAACACCCATGCCCAAGATCGACATCCGCCGCCCCCACCAGCTCTCCGTGACCGAGGCCCGCGCGGTGGTCGACAAGGTGGCGGCCCGCATGCAAGAAAAGTTCGGCATGGAGGGCCAGTGGCAGGGCGACATCCTGCGCTTTTCCCGCCCGGGCGTGAACGGCAGCATTGCCGTGGCGGGCGACGTCATCCACGTGACAGCCGAGCTGGGAATGATGCTGGCGCCGCTCAAGGGCATGGTGGAACAGGAGATCCGTCGCAAGCTGGATGAGCATTTTGGCTGATGATTCTTTAACCATTGGACTTTCCGTGGCATAATCGACGGATTAAGCAGCCACGACGGCTGCCCTGCCCCCACGGAACGCATGGCCAAAGACGACGTCATCGAAATGGAAGGTACGGTCCAGGAGACCCTGCCCAACACCATGTTCCGCGTGCAGCTGGAAAACGGCCACGTCATCACGGCCCATATTTCCGGCCGCATGCGCAAGCATTACATCCGCATTCTCACCGGCGACAAGGTGAAGGTCGAAATGACCCCCTACGACCTGACCAAGGGTCGCATCACCTACCGCATGAAATAATCGCTCGTCTGTAGGAGCGCACTTGTGCGCGAAAAGCCTACGCAGCGGTAAAGCCGGAACCTTGCGGTCGCGCACAAGTGCGCTCCTACAAGGGACGGCCCATCGAAAAGGCCGCGCCATGTCGCGGCCTTTTTCTTTGCCCTCTCCCCACAACAACGAAAAACGGCGCCGTATCGCTACGGCGCCGCTCTCTCGTGAAGGTATAAAACCCAGGCTTACCAGTTGTAGCTGGCACCCACGCCCACACCGGCGTCGCCGTGGGTGGTTGCGCTGACGTTGAGCTTCACGGCAAATTTGCCGGTCGCGCTCATGGCCGACATGCTGACCGCCACGCTGGACTGGCCGCGGAAGCTGCCCACGCCCGCGCCGATGGAGTGCCCGCCGTTGACCACCGCCTGCGGGATGGAGGACATGGCCATCGCCGAGGCGACGCCGCCATCCGCCTGGCGACCCATGTTCCTGACCTGCTGGTCGGTGTAGCTCTTGGACCAGTCGGCCACCTGCTGCACCTGGCCCACCGTGGCCGCGTCCGTCGCCGAGGTACCCGGAGCCACGTTGTGGATCACCGCGGCATTGCCGCCGCCGTTCAAGGTCACGCTGCTGCTGCCATCGGCGTTGGTGTCGTAGGTCACCGCCGTATTGGTCGAGCCATCGGCATTCATCACACCGGCGGCCTTCAGCTGGCCCACGTTCACGGCATCCGTGTTGGCCGTACCGGCCGCCACATTGGTCACCTGACGCTCATGGCCGGCCGAACCCATCGACACGCTGTTGCTGCGATCGGCGACCGAGTTGGCGCCCACGGCCACGCTGTTGTCAGCCGAGGCTACCGCGGCATTGCCCAGCGCGGTGCTGTTGTTGCCGGACGCGACGGCGCCGTTGCCACCGGCGGTCGAGGTGCTGCCCGAAGCCACCGGCTGCTTGCTGTTGCTGTCCTTGCTGACCTGGAACATGCCGGACTGGCCGTTGGTGATGTTGGTGACGTTGCTCACGGCACCCGCCATCGTGTTCACCGTGTTTTCCACGTTGGTCACGCGGCCATCGAGGTTGGTCACCGCCTGGTTGGTGGCGTTGAGCTGGCTGCCATTCACCGCATCGGTGCTGGAGGCAGACAAGTTGCCGGCCGCCACGTTGGTGACCTGGCGTTCCTGCCCCACTGCACCCACCGAGACACTGTTCGCACGGTCAGCCACCGAACCCGCACCCAGCGCCACGCTGTTGGCCTGGCTGGCCTGCGCGCCGTTGCCGATCGCCACCGCATTGGCGGCAGATGCCTTGGTGTTGCCACCCACGGCCACGCTGTCCGAGCCCGCAGCGTTGGCAGCGGCAGCCGTCGAATTGACCTTCACGTACTTCAGGCCACCGGTGTTCATGGTGTTGATGGTGCTGTTGATGTTGGCGATATCGCCGGTGTTCTGCGCCACCTGCTGGTTGGTCGCATACAGCTGCGAGCCGTTCACCGCATCGCTGCTGGTCGCGGACAGCGCGCCGTCCTTGACGTTGCTCACCTGCACCGGCGTACCGGCATTACCCAGCGTCACCTTGTCATGGGCGGCGGAATCGTACTTCACCGCGTCAGCAAGCTGACCATTCATGCCATTGATGGTGGTGTTGATGGTGGAGATGTCGGTGGTGTTCTGCGTGACGCGACCATCGAGATTGCTGATGGCACTGCCCGCGTTGTTGACCGTGGTGGTGGAACCGTCCGCATTGTGCACGCTGTAGCTCGGTGCCGAGATGGAACCATCCGCATTCACTGTCGAGCCACCGCCGATGGCATTGGCCATCGACTGGCTCACGCCATACAACTGACCACCGTTGACGGCATCCTTGCTGCCAGCCGCCACCGTGCCATCTGCCACGTTCAGCAGCTTGCGGGCGCCGGCGGTGCCCTGGAAGTCCACCGCAGCACCGTTCGTGCTCTTGCCCACCGTCAGGTTGGCGCCGGCCGAAGCCTGCTGGACCAGACCGATCGTGCCGCTGTTGATCTGGGTGTTGATGGTGTTGATGTCGGAGGTGTTCTGCACGACGCGGCCATCGATGTTGGTGAGCGCCGTGCCCACGTCGTTCGCCGTGGTCGTCGTGCCGTCGGCATTGTGCAGGGTGTAGCTCGGCGCCACGATGGCACCGGTGGTGCTGTTGTAGCTCGCACCGCCGCCGAAGGCCGAAGCCGTGGTGGTGCCCTGCTGGTCGGCCTTGCCTTCCACGCGGGTCACGTTGGCGTTGGTCGTGTTGAGCTGCGACATGTTCACCGCATCGGTGTCAGCCACGCCAGCCGTCACATTCTTGAGCGTGCGGGTGGCGCCGTTCTTGTCGGCAAAGTCCACTGCAACGCCGTCGGTGCCCTTGCCCACGGTCAGGTCGGCGCCAGCCGCAGCCTGCTGCACCAGGCCCACGGTGCCGCTGTTGATCTGGTTGGTGATGTTGTTGATCGACGTCGTGTTGCCCGCGATGTCGGTGGTGTTCTGGGTCACCTGCTGGTTGGTCGCATACAGCTGCGAGCCGTTCACTGCATCGGAGCTGGCAGCGGACAGCGCACCATTCTTGACGTTCGTCACCTGCACCGGCGTACCGGCGTTGCCCAAGGTCACCTTGTCGTGCGCGGCCGAGTCGTACATCACCGCATCGGCCAGCTGACCATTCATGCCGGCAATCGTGGTGTTGATGGTGGAAATGTTACCTTCGGTGGTGGTGACGCGGTTGCCCAGGTTGGTGATGGCGGTGGTGTTGCCGGCCACATTGGCGTTGGTCGCGTTGAGCTGCGACATGTTCACTGCGTCAGTCGCGGCCACGCCAGCCGTCACGTTCTTGAGCGTGCGGGTGTTGCCGTTCTTGTCGGCAAAGTCGACCGCCACACCATCGGTGGCCTTGCCCACGGTCAGGTCGGCACCGGCCTCAGCCTGCTGCACCAGGCCCACGGTGCCGCTGTTGATCTGGTTGGTGATGTTGTTGATCGAGGTCGTATTACCCGCGATGGCCGTGGTGTTGCCGGCGATGTCGCTGGTGTTCTGCACCACGCGGCCATCGACGTTAGTGAGCGCCGTGCCCACGTCGTTCGCCGTGGTGGTCGTGCCGTCGGCATTGTGCAAGGTGTAGCTCGGCGCCACGATGGCACCGGTCGTGCTGTTGTAGCTCGCACCGCCGCCGAAGGCCGAAGCCGTGGTGGTGCCCTGCTGATCGGCCTTGCCTTCCACGCGGGTCACGTTGGCGTTGGTCGTGTTGAGCTGCGACATGTTCACCGCATCGGTGTCAGCCACGCCCGCCGTCACATTCTTGAGCGTGCGGGTGGCGCCGTTCTTGTCGGCAAAGTCCACTGCAACGCCGTCGGTGCCCTTGCCCACGGTCAGGTCGGCACCGGCCGCAGCCTGCTGGACCAGGCCAGTTGTGCCGTTGTTGATGTTGTTCTGCAGGTTGGTGATGGCCGTCGTATTGCCGGCGATGTTGGTGGTGTTCAGCGCAACATTGGCGTTGGTCGTGTTGAGCTGCGACATGTTCACCGCATCGGTGTCAGCCACGCCCGCCGTCACGTTCTTGAGCGTGCGGGTCGCGCCGTTCTTGTCGGCAAAATCCACTGCAACGCCGTCGGTGCCCTTGCCCACGGTCAGATCGGCACCGGCCGCAGCCTGCTGGACCAGGCCAGTCGTGCCGTTGTTGATGTTGTTCTGCAGGTTGGTGATGGCTGTCGTATTGCCGGCGATGTTGGTGGTGTTCTGCACCACGCGGCCATCGACGTTGGTGAGCGCCGTGCCCACGTCGTTCGCCGTGGTCGTCGTGCCGTCGGCATTGTGCAGGGTGTAGCTCGGTGCCACGATGGCACCGGTGGTGCTGTTGTAGCTCGCACCGCCGCCGAAGGCCGAAGCCGTGGTGGTGCCCTGCTGGTCGGCCTTGCCTTCCACGCGGGTCACGTTGGCATTGGTCGTGTTGAGCTGCGAGACATTCACCGCATCGGTGTCAGCCACGCCCGCCGTCACGTTCTTCAGCGTGCGGGTGGCGCCGTTCTTGTCGGCAAAGTCCACTGCAACGCCGTCGGTGCCTTTGCCCACGGTCAGGTCGGCACCGGCCGCAGCCTGCTGGACCAGACCCACGGTGCCACCGCTGATGTTGTTGACGGTGTTCTGCAGGCTGTTGATCGAGGTCGTGTTGCCGGCGATGTCGGTGGTGTTCTGAGTCACCTGCTGGTTGGTCGCATACAGCTGCGAGCCGTTCACTGCATCGGAGCTGGCGGCGGACAGCGCGCCGTTCTTGACGTTCGTCACCTGCACCGGCGTGCCGGCGTTGCCCAGGGTCACCTTGTCATGGGCGGCCGAGTCGTACATCACCGCATCGGCCAGCTGACCATTCATGCCGGCAATCGTGGTGTTGATGGTGGAAATGTTGCCTTCGGTGGTGGTGACGCGGTTGCCCAGGTTGGTGATGGCGGTGGTGTTGCCAGCCACGTTGGCGTTGGTCGTGTTGAGCTGCGACATGTTCACCGCATCGGTGTCAGCCACGCCAGCCGTCACGTTCTTCAGCGTGCGGGTGTTGCCGTTCTTGTCGGCAAAGTTGACTGTCGTGCCGTCGGTGTCCTTGCCCACGGTCAGATCGGCACCGGCTGCAGCCTGCTGAACCAGGCCCACGGTGCCGCTGTTGATCTGGTTGGTGATGTTGTTGATCGACGTGGTGTTACCCGCGATGGCCGTGGTGTTGCCCGCGATGTCGGTGGTGTTTTGCGCGACCTGCTGGTTGGTGGCATACAGCTGCGAGCCGTTCACCGCATCGGTGCTGGCAGCAGACAGGGCGCCGTTCTTGACGTTCGTCACCTGCACCGGCGTACCGGCGTTGCCCAGGGTCACCTTGTCGTGCGCGGCCGAGTCGTACATCACCGCATCGGCCAGCTGGCCGTTCATGCCGGCGATGGTCGTGTTGATGGTGGAGATGCTGCCTTCGTTGGTGGTGACGCGGTTGCCGAGGTTGGTGATGGCCATGGTGTTGCCAGCCACATTGGCATTGGTCGCGTTGAGCTGCGACATGTTCACTGCGTCAGTCGCGGCCACGCCAGCCGTCACGTTCTTGAGCGTGCGGGTGGCGCCGTTCTTGTCGGCAAAGTTCACGGCGGCACCATCGGTGCTCTTGCCCACGGTCAGGTCGGCACCGGCCGCAGCCTGCTGGACCAGGCCCACGGTACCGCTGTTGATCTGGTTGGTGATGTTGTTGATCGACGTCGTGTTACCCGCGATGGCCGTGGTGTTGCCGGCGATGTCGGTGGTGTTCTGCGCCACCTGCTGGTTGGTCGCATACAGCTGCGAGCCGTTCACTGCATCGGAGCTGGCAGCGGACAGGGCGCCGTTCTTGACGTTCGTCACCTGCACCGGCGTGCCGGCATTGCCCAGGGTCACCGTGTCATGCGCTGCCGAATCGTACTTCACCGCATCCGCGAGCTGACCATTCATGCCGGCAATGGTCGTGTTGATGGTGGAGATGCTGCCTTCGTTGGTGGTGACGCGGTTGCCGAGGTTGGTGATCGCCGTGGTGTTGCCAGCCACATTGGCGTTGGTCGCGTTGAGCTGCGACATGTTCACCGCATCGGTCGCGGCCACGCCGGCCGTGACGTTCTTGAGCGTGCGGCTGTTGCCGTTCTTGTCGGCAAAGTTCACGGCGGCACCATCGGTGCTCTTGCCGACGGTCAGATCGGCACCGGCCGCAGCTTGCTGCACCAGGCCCACGGTGCCGTTGTTGATCTGGTTGGTGATGTTGCTGATCGACGTGGTGTTACCGGCGATGTCACTGGTGTTCTGCGCCACCTGCTGGTTGGTCGCATAGAGCTGGGAGCCGTTCACCGCATCGGTGCTTGCGGCGGAGAGCGTACCGTTCGCAACATTGGCCACCTTGTTGCCGCCCATGCTGGCCGTCTGGCCAGCGCCCACGGTCAGGCGGCCATTGGCGGTGAGCATGCCGCTAAAGGTCGGATTGCTGACAACGCCCATGGTGATGGTATTGCCGCTGCGCGCCACCGTGGCATTGGTGCCAGCTGCGAAGTTGGCCGTGCCGCCCGGAGCGATGTTCTGCGACGTGGCGCCGGCGTCGGCGCTCAGATTCCAGCCCTTGTTGGCAGTGGTGTTGGCCGTGTTCGCGGTGGTTTGCGCCGTGGTCACAGCCGTGTTGAGTGTGCCGAGCGCGGTATCGACCTTGCTGAAGCCGCTGCTGACGGTGGTGGCCGCACCGGCGGTGCCGCCGATGCTGTTGGCGTTGGCCAGCGTGTAGCTGGGCGCATTGATCGCGCCGTTGGCACCAACCGTCGTGCCCAGTGCGCTTGCCGTGGTGCTGGCAACGTTGTTGACCTTGGCATCTTCAGACTGCAGCTGGCTGACGTTGACTGCGTCGGTGGCGTTTGCGCCAGCGGCCACATTGGTCAGGCGACGCTCTTTGCCCGCCGAGCCCAGCGACACTTCGCCATTGGCCGCAGACGCCGTGCCCGACAGTGCGGCGGTACCCGGGTTGTAACCAGCCGTCGCGAGATTGGCGGTAGTGGTGGAGTTTGCGCCCAGTGCGACCGAGTTTGTGGTCGAGGCGACCGCACCGGCACCGAGCGCCGTACCGCTAGCACCCGTGACACTGGTGGCATGACCAATCGCGACCGCGTAGCTCGAGAGGTGGGTATCCGCACTATTGCCCAACGAAGTCGACTGGTTGCCGGATTGCGAACCGCCACCGATCGAAAGCGAATTGTTGATGCCTGATGCAATGGATGCGTTCTGGCCGATGGCAATGCTGGCGGACCCGCCCGATGAAGCGTTCTGGCCGATGGCCACCGCACTTCCACCCGATGCGGTGGCCGAGCCACCAATGGCGATCGCCTCGCCTCCCGTCGCGCTGGAATCGGACTGCACGCTGTTGGTGTGGAAGTACTTGATGCCAGCACCGTTGTTGATGTTGGTAAGGCTGGTGTTGAGCTTGCCCAGCGCGGTGTCGACCGTATTGAACGCGCCACCCACATCCGTGGCCGCACCCGATGTGCCGGCGATGCTGTTGGCATTGGTCAGCGAGTAGCTGGGGCCGGTGACAACGCCCGTACCGGCGTTGAACGCCGCGCCTGCGCCCAGGGCGCTGACGAGCGGGGTCAGCTGCGACACGTTCACTGAGTCGGTGGCCGCGGTGCCATTGGCCAAGCCGGTGATCTTGCCGGCATTCATCAAAATATTGGCGCCGCTCTGGGTAATGGTCAGAGCGTTCGAACCGTCGGCACCGTTGATGTATTGATACCCGCCAACGGAGAGCGAATTGGCGGCAACCACGACAGAATCGGTCTGCCTGGCGTTCTTGTAATTGCCCGATGTCATGCTGTTCGCATCACAGTTGGGGATATTGACGAACGTGTTCGTACCGTCACCGCCGATGGCCTGACAGTTGCCGCCATCGGTTTGATTGAACGACATGTCGTTGACAATCAATGGGGCTTTGCCGTTGGTGCTCAACGCAAAGACAGGAGCCACGGCTGCCATCATGCCGATGGCGGCCAACTTCGAAGCGATCCCCTTGGCGGAGGACTTCTTGCGGCCCTTGGCCATTTCGGATGCGACGACCCAGCGGCAGGTGGTGGCGTTCCAGACGATGCGATAAATGGTGTTCATTGAGTGACCTAGCGGATGATGATGGTGTCGGTGGACGACTGTTTCGTCCTCATCAGCAAGGCTACGGACCGGGCCTTTGGGCCTATATCAGAGGCCTCTCAAAACCATCTCAGACGACTCTCAATTTGCGCTGCAACGACGATGCAGTGATCCAGCCGCTTTCGATTTCCGCCCATCGGTGATACTGGCGATAGGCACAAAAAAAAGACCGCGCAATGCGCGGCCTTTTCTTGTTGCTACTGATAACGAGCTATCAGCTCACGGTGGCCGGCAAGTTTTCCGCCGCTTCCGTAGTCACCACCAGCTCGCCCTCGTTGACGCTCAGGCGCACCTTGCCGCCATCGGCCAACTTGCCGAACAGCAGTTCGTCGGCCAGTGCACGCTTCACCTTCTCCTGGATCACGCGAGCCATCGGACGTGCGCCCATCTGCGGATCGAAACCATGCTCCGCCAACCAGCGGCGGGCATCGGCGTCGACATCCAGGCTCACGTGCTTCTCGGTGAGCTGGGCTTCCAGTTCGATCAGGAACTTGTCCACCACGCGCAGGATGTGATCGAAGTCCAGCGCATTGAACTGGATGATCGCGTCCAGACGGTTGCGGAATTCCGGCGTGAAGCTGCGGCGGATTACTTCCATCGCATCCATCGAATGGTTCTGCTTGACGAAGCCGATGCCGCGACGCGACGCCTGCTGCGCACCTGCATTGGTGGTCATCACCACCACCACGTTCTTGAAGTTCGCTTCGCGACCGTTGGTGTCGGTGAGCACGCCGCGATCCATCACCTGCAGCAGGATGTTGAATACATCCGGATGCGCCTTTTCGATTTCGTCGAGCAACAGCACCGCATGCGGATGCTTGGTCACCGCTTCGGTGAGCAGGCCGCCCTGATCGAAGCCGACGTAGCCCGGAGGTGCACCGACCAGGCGCGAGACCGAATGCGCTTCCATGTACTCGGACATGTCGAAGCGGATCATCTCGATACCCAGCTGCATCGCCAGCTGCTTGGTCACTTCGGTCTTGCCCACGCCGGTGGGGCCGGCGAGCAGGAAGCAACCGATCGGCTTGGACGGATCGGCCAGACCCGAACGCGCCATCTTGATCGACGCGGCCAGCGCTTCGATCGCCGGATCCTGGCCGAACACCACCATTTTCAGGTTGCGCTCGAGGTTCTTCAGCACGTCACGATCCGACGCCGACACCTGCTTGGCGGGGATGCGCGCCATCTTGGCCACGATGTATTCGACTTCGGGCACATCCACCCTGCCCGTGCGCTGATCGGCAGGCAGCAGGCGCTGGCGCGCACCGGCCTCGTCGATCACGTCGATGGCCTTGTCCGGCAGCAGGCGATCGGGAATGTGCTTCACCGACAGATCCACCGCCGCCTTGAGCGCTTCGCTGGTGTAGGTGACGTTGTGGTGTTCCTCGAAACGCGAACGCAGGCCCTTGAGGATTTCCAGGCTATCGGCCACCGTCGGCTCGACCACGTCGATCTTCTGGAAGCGACGGGCCAGCGCGCGGTCCTTCTCGAAGATGCCGCGGAATTCCTGGAACGTGGTGGAACCGATGCAGCGCAGCTCGCCCGAGGCCAGCATGGGCTTGATCAGGTTGCTCGCGTCCATGGTGCCGCCCGACGCCGAACCCGCACCGATGATGGTGTGGATCTCATCGATGAACAGGATGGCACCGGTCTGCTTCTTCAGCTGGTTGATGACGGCCTTGAGACGCTTCTCGAAGTCGCCGCGATACTTGGTGCCGGCGACCAGCGCACCCAGGTCCAGCGACCAGATGGTGGCGTTCTCGAGCACTTCGGGTACTTCGCCGTCGACGATGCGCTTGGCCAGGCCTTCGGCCAGGGCCGTCTTGCCCACGCCGGCCTCGCCCACGTAGAGCGGGTTGTTCTTGCGGCGGCGGCACAGCACCTGGATGGTGCGCTCGATTTCGTCCTGGCGGCCGATCAGCGGATCGATCTTGCCTTCGAGCGCCAGCTCGTTGAGGTTGCTGGCGTATTCGCTGAGCGGATTGCCCTTGGGCTCGCCGTCTTCACTCTCGCGCTCGGTGCCCGGCATGCTCGACGACGGCTCGTCGCCGATCTTGGCGATACCGTGCGAAATATAGTTGACCACGTCCAGGCGGGTGATCTCCTGCTGGTGCAGGAAATACACGGCGTGCGAATCCTTTTCGCCGAAGATCGCCACCAGCACGTTCGCGCCGGTGACTTCTTTACGGCCCGAAGACTGTACGTGATAAACCGCGCGCTGCAGCACGCGCTGGAAGCCGAGGGTGGGCTGGGTATCGCGCTCGTCCCCGTGCGGCAATACCGGTACGGTTTCGGCAATGATCTTTTCCAGCTCGCGCGACAGGCGCGGCAGGTCGACGCCGCAGGCGCGCAGTGCGCCCAGGGCCGACTGGTTTTCGGTAAGAGCGAGCAGCAAATGTTCCACCGTCATGAATTCATGACGCTGCTCGCGGGCCTGCTTGTAGCACTGGCCGATGGTGACTTCGAGATCCTTGCTGAACATCCGGACCTACTCCGCTGTGTGGCTGGGCGTCACGCGCCCCGATAGCTACGAAATGGGGGTGCTGGAAGGCTCTTCAATATCCGTGCCAGGGACGGGCTGTGAGATGGGTAGCGTGGGCGCCAGAACCGACCTTGGCAGATCCTCTCTACACACCTTTCATTACCTCTTTTCAGAGCTTTTCCATAGTGCACAACAAAGGGTGCTGATGAGCACGTGAATATTCGTTCACCTGGGTCACCTTGGTTTCCGCGACTTCCCGGGTAAACACCCCGCACACGCCTTTTCCGCGCGTATGCACGTGAAGCATGACTTGCACCGCACGTTCCTGGTCCAGACTGAAAAAACTTCTCAGCACTTCGACCACAAAATCCATCGGTGTGAAATCGTCGTTCAGCAGTACCACCTGGAAGAGCGGCGGGCGAGCCACCTCCGGACGGGAGGTTTCCAGCGCCAGGCCGTGACCGCTGCCTTGTTCGTGTTCGGGTTCGTGAGCCATGGGTCTACGTGAAATTTCCTTGGGGAAAGTATAGCGCCGGGCACCCGGGATGCTCCCAAGGGGCACCGCCGAAGGCAGATCGCCTTCAGGTGATGGCACAATGACCGCTTTTCCAGTGCCACTAGCGTCGCCATATACCCCCGATGGCCGATTCCTCACCCATTCCCCTGCAAGTCTGGTGCCCACACGTGACCGTGGCCTGCGTGGTTGCCGACGGCGACCGCTTCCTCATGGTCGAAGAGGAGGTCAACGGCCGCCTCGCCTATAACCAGCCGGCGGGCCATTTGGACGACAAAGAGAGCCTGCTGACCGCCGCCGTACGTGAAACGCTGGAAGAAACGGGCTGGACGGTGGTCCCCGAGCACCTGATCGGCGTCCACCAGTGGCGCAGCACCGAGCATGGCGACGGCGTGGTGCGCTTCAGTTTTGCAGCTCGGGCGGTGAGTCATGATCCCGGGCGCCCGCTCGACGAGGGCATCCGGCAGGCCCTGTGGCTCACCCGCGACGAAATTGTGGCACTGGGTGACCAATTGCGCAGTCCACTGGTGCTGATGAGCATCGACGCCTGGCTGAGCGGTCAGCGCCACCCGCTGAACCTGCTGCACAGCCTGCTCGCCGAGGATCGTTACCCATGAAAGTGATGCTCGGTGTCTCCGGCGGTGTCGACTCTTCGGTGGCCGCCCTGCTGCTGCAGCAGGGTGGCTACGAGGTCGAAGGCCTGTTCATGCAGAACTGGGAAGAAGACGACCGCGACGGCCCCTGCACCACCGATATCGATCGCAAGGACGCCGTGGCCGTGTGCGGGCGGCTGGGCATTCCGTTCCATGCGCGCAATTTCGCCGCCGAGTATTGGGCTGGCGTGTTCGAGCACTTTCTTGCCGAATACCGCGCCGGTCGCACGCCCAATCCGGACGTGCTGTGCAATCGCGAGATCAAGTTCAAGACCTTCCTGGATGAGGCCCGCGCGCTGGGCGCCGACAAGATCGCCACCGGCCACTACGCCCGCGTGGATTTCCATGAAGGCAAATATCGCCTGCTGCGCGCGGTGGATGCGTCCAAGGACCAGACTTACTTTCTTCACGCCCTGGGCCAGCAGCAGCTCAGCGCAACGCTGTTTCCGGTCGGCGAGATCGAAAAGCCGCTGGTGCGCCAGATGGCCCAGGAGGCCGCGCTGCCGACGCACGCGAAAAAGGATTCCACCGGCATCTGCTTTATCGGCGAGCGCGACTTCCGCAGCTTTCTTGCCCAGTACCTGCCCGCCCAGCCCGGCCCGATGCGCACGCCCGATGGCCAGACCGTGGGCGAGCACCAGGGCGCGATGTATTACACCCTTGGCCAGCGCAACGGCCTGGGGATCGGCGGGCGCCATGGCGCCAGCGGCGAGGCCTGGTACGTGGTCGGCAAGGATGTGCCCGCCAACGTGCTGTATGTTGCGCAGGGCGGCGAGAACCATTGGCTTTATTCGAACCGCCTGCACGCCGAGCCGCCGACCTGGGTGGCGGGCGAGCCGCCGGCGAAACAATTTCGTTGCACCGCCAAGACGCGCTATCGCCAGGCCGACCAGCCCTGCGAAGTGTTTGTACGGAACGATGGACTCGAGGTGGTGTTCGACCAGCCGCAGCGGGCCGTGACGCCCGGCCAGTCGGTGGTTTTCTATGACGGCGAGGCCTGTCTCGGCGGTGCCGTGATCGACCGCACCGACGCCCCCTTTGGCGGCTGGAATGATGCCGCTACTTCTTCCGCCCTCTCCGAGGCACTGACCGGTGTTTGAAATTTTCGCGATGAACGAAGAGCGCGTGTTGGCCCTGGCGGGTTTGTTCCAGGCCACCACGCTCGCCCAGCAGCTGGCCAACGATGGCCGCTGCGACGACATCGCCATGGCCTCGAGCATGGCCAGCGTGTTCCGCATCGATGCACCGTCGGTCGTGGGCGTCTACGGCGATGTCGGCGCCGTGCGCCTGGGCCTGCGCCAGCTGATCACCCTGCTCGACGAGAACAACCGCGATGTGGCCATCACGCGCATGGCCTTCACGGTGATGCGCCTGGAGCGCAGCCTGTCACGCCGCAGCGATCTGCTGGATCGCCTGCAGCAAGGCATCGCCGCCGCACAGCGGCAGGTCGAACACTTCGGTGCGGATTCGCCGCAGGTGGTGAAGCGTCTGGCCGAGCTGTATGCCGGCACGCTTTCCACGCTCAAGCCGCGCGTGATGGTCACCGGCAATCCGCAGCAGTTGCAGCAGCCGGCCGTGGTCGAAAAGGTTCGCACCAACCTGCTCGCCGCCGTGCGTTCGGCCGTGTTGTGGCGACAGCTGGGCGGGCGCCAGTGGCAGATGCTGCTGTATCGCAAGCAGTGCAGCATGTTGGCGCGTGGGCTGTTGACGGGTTCGACCATCAACAACCCCTGAGGGCTGCGCTCAGTCGGTCATCAACTGAGCTTTGCCGCGCCCTTTCACCAGCAGCCACACCGCCGCCGCAACGCCGACCACCACCGTGATCGTCACATAGTGCGCGGCAGCCATGCGCCCGGACGTCCCGGCCAGGTAGCCGATAAACGTGGCAGTACACGCGCCAAACACGGCATAGGCCACGTTATAGGCGAAGGAGATGCCGGAGAAGCGAATCTGCGCCGGAAACGCCGCCACCATGATGGTGGGCACCACCGCCACGGTACCGACCAGAAAACCGGTGAGCCCATACAGCGGCAGAAAATGCGCGCCGCCTGCCGCCAGATCACCGAACAGCACATAGGTGACAGTCACCAAGGCGACCGAGCCGGCGATCAGTGTCCAGGCGGCGCCAATGCGATCGACCAGCCAGCCAAATGCCACGCAGCCCACGCATAGGCAAAAAGCGGCGATGCTATTGCCCAGGAAGGCCACGTCAGCAGGAATGCCGAACGACTTCTGCGCCAGGCTGGGCAGTCCCAGAATCAGCACCAGGATGGCCGCGGTGAGCGTCCAGGTGACCGCCATGGAAATGGCCACGCTGGCGCCATGACCCGCCAGCACGGTGCGCAGCGGCAAGCCCTCGCTCAATGCCTTGCGCGCATGCAGCTCGGCAAACACCGGCGTTTCGCTCAACCAGCGACGCAGCCACACGGCCACGAGGCCGAACACGCCGCCCAGCACAAACGGCAGGCGCCACCAGCCGCGCAACACATCGGCGGGCGAGAAGTGATGGTTCATCCACGCCGCCGTCAGCGAGCCGATCAGGATGCCCGCGGTGAGGCCGGAGGTGAGGCATGCACAGGCAAAACCGACCCGTCCGCGCGGCGCGTGCTCGGCCACGAATACCCATGCGCCCGGCACTTCGCCACCAATCGCCACGCCCTGCATCACGCGCAGGCACAGCAACAGCAGCGGCGCCAGCAGCCCCACCGAGGCATAGACCGGCAGCGCGCCAATCGCCAGCGTCGGCAGCGCCATCAGGAAAACGCTCAGCGTGAACATGCGCTTGCGACCCTGCCGGTCGCCGAAGTGAGCCATCACGATGCCGCCCAGCGGTCGGGCCAGATAGCCCGCGGCGAAGATCGCGTAGGTCTGCAACTGGGCCAGCCACTGCGGCATGTCCGGCGGAAAAAACAGGTGGCTCAGCGGCAGCGCAAAAAACACGAACACCACGAAATCGTAGAACTCCAGCGCGCCGCCCAGCGAGGCGAGCAGCAGGGTCTGGATGTCACGCGCGCCCATGCGGCGGACGGGGGCTGCCAAGGTTGGCGTGGTCGGAAATGCTTGCGTCATCGAAGGATCCTGCAGTACCAGGCGAAAGCGACGGGGCAGCATACACAAAGGAAAAGCCTCTTCGGTATGTAAGCCTTCACCGATCTGGACCGGGACGTGGACTACTCCTATGGCCAATTTTGTTAGCCTACGCGTACTCGAGCCATGCACTAAGAGCCTGTTTCAAATCGGGATCGTTGTGGAAGTCACGCATGGATGCGCTCGAGCCATTCCCTGAAAATCTGGCAAGGAGAGTCCCCGTGAATATGGGCAAGCGTTTGGGAGCAGAGTTTTTTGGCACGTTCTGGCTGGTCTTTGGCGGCTGCGGCAGCGCAGTCTTCGCGGCAACCTTCCCTGAGTTGGGCATTGGATTTGCAGGCGTCGCCCTCGCCTTCGGCCTCACCGTGGTGACCATGGCGTATGCGGTGGGTCATATTTCCGGTGCGCACTTCAATCCCGCAGTAACTGCAGGCATGTGGGCCAGCGGCCGTTTTCCGGCCAAGGACGTGATCCCTTACTGGATCGCACAAGTGGTGGGCGGCGTGGCAGCCGGCGCCACCATCTATTTGATAGCCAGTGGCAGACCCGTGTTCGATCCCGTCGCGGGCGGCTTTGCCTCCAACGGCTACGGCGAGCATTCGCCGGGGCAGTATTCGTTGGTGGCCTGCATGGTTGCCGAGTTCGTGCTGACCGCGTTCTTCCTGATCGTGATCAACGGCACCACGCACAAACTGGCGCCGACCGGCTTTGCACCGCTGGCCATCGGCCTCGCGCTCACGCTGATCCACCTGATCTCCATCCCGATCACCAACACCTCGGTCAATCCGGCGCGCAGCACCGCGGTTGCCGTGTTCCAGGGCAGCTGGGCCATGGGGCAGCTGTGGATGTTCTGGGTGGTTCCGCTGATCGGCGGCATCGTGGGCGGCCTGATCTATCGCCACCTGCTGGACTGGCACGACTAAGCGCCTGCCCATTGCTCCACCTCGAAATCCAGCGGCTTATTCGAGCCGCTGGATTTTTTTATGGGTACGTCGACGTCTCAGGCTTCGTACAGCTCGATCGGAAGACCGTCGGGGTCGGCGAAAAAGGTGAAGCGGCGATCGGTGAATTCATCCACGCGCACGGGTTCGCAGGCCACGCCACGCTGCTGCAGCGTGGCGATCACCGCTTCCACGTCTGGCACGGCAAACGCGAGATGGCGCAATCCTTGTGCCTCGGGCCGTGACGGCCGCGGCGGTGGCGACGGAAACGAAAACAGCTCGAGGCTGACGCCCGGCGAAACTTCCAGATCCAGTTTCCACGAGTCGCGCTCAGCGCGGTACACCTCGCGAATGACGCGAAAACCCAGCGTCTGGGTGTAGAACGCTTTCGACCGCGCATAGTCCGAACAAATCAACGCCACATGATGGATGGCGGGCAGCAAACTCGACGCCATGCCTTCAGGCCTCTGCAAAGGGAAAAGTGAGCACGTCGGCGATCGCGTCCGTGCCCACCAGGCACATCAGGAGACGCTCGATACCCATGGCCACGCCGGCGCAATCGGGCATCGCGTCCAACGTGTCCAACAGGTTCTCGTCCATCGGGATGGCCGGTTGGCCGCGCGATTGACGTACCGCGTTGTCGCGCTCGAAACGCCGACGTTGTTCGGCCGCGTCGTTGAGCTCGTGATAGCCATTGGCCAGCTCATAGCGCCCCAGAAAAAGCTCAAAGCGTTCGGCCAGCGGAGGATCGCCCGGCCGCACTTTCGCGAGCGCGCACTGCGAGGCGGGATAGTCATGGATCACGGTGATGCGGTTGCGCGGAAACGAGGGCTGCAGGCGATGGGTGATGAGCAGATCAAGCCAGTCGTCGCGCGTCAGCCCGTCCGGATGGATGTTGAATTCCTCAAGCGCCAACTGCAGCTGCTCGATCGGCGCGTGCGCCGGATCGATGCCAAGCTCGTCGATGAAGAGCTGCCGGTAGCCTTCGATGCATATTTCCGCGCGCGATCCCATCATCGCCAGCGCAGCCTCAACGAGCGCGATGGTTTCTTCCATCAGCTGCCGATGATCCCAGCCCACGCGATACCACTCGAGCATGGTGAACTCGGGGTTGTGGCGACCGCCGGCCTCACCGTTGCGAAACACGCGGCCCATCTCGTAGCAGTCGCCAACACCGGCGGCCAGCAAGCGCTTCAACGGATATTCCGGCGAGGTGCGCATCCAGCGTTCGCGTGCACCGGCATCGACATGGCCACTGAAACGAGCGCTGAAACTCTCGATGTTCGGATCGGTGTTGCCGGCTGCCGACAGGATTGGCGTTTCCACCTCCAGCACATTGCGTTCGGCGAAGAACGCCCGGATCAGCGCGTAAAGCCGTGCGCGCAGATGCAGGCGCCCTGCCATGTGCAGGTTCATGCGCTGCCCTCGTGGGTGGCGAGCAGCTCGAGCAGGCGCGCCTCGTCCCACACTTCCACGCCCAGTTCCTGCGCCTTGTCGAGCTTGGAACCGGCCGCCTCGCCCGCCACCACGAAGCTGGTCTTCTTGGACACCGAACCGGCGACCTTGGCGCCCAACGCCTCCAGCCGCTCCTTGGCGTCATCGCGACTCAGCGACGACAGCGTGCCGGTGAGCACGATGGTCTGGCTTTCCAGCGGCGCGGTGGCGGCCTTGGTGCTCTTGGGAATGGCATTGAGCAACTCCCACATGGCCGCGTCCGCTTCGCGCAGCTGCTGCAGCTTCGCCTTGTCGGCAAGAAAAGCTTCGAGATTGGTCGATGCCGCCGAAGGCAAACCGGCCGTCACCCAATGCGCAGGTCCGGCCGCAACCAGCTTATCCAGTGAGGTAAACCGTTCGGCCAGCAGCTTGGTGCTCTTGGGACCGAGCTTGCTCACGCCCGCCATATCCAGCAACAACGCCAGATCCAGGCGCTGGTGCAACTTGGGTGAAGGGTGCGTTTCATCGGAGAACACGATGCCCGAAGCGAGCAAGGCATCGACCACTTTCTGATTGCCGTCCTGCGCGAAAAATGCCGCGATGGAACGCGCGACTTCATCGCCGATATCGGGCAACACCCGCAGCACCGCCGCCGGCATGCGACGGATCACCGCCAGGCTGCCCAGCCACGCCGCCAGCGTCTTCGCCGTGCTTTCGCCGATATGCATGATGCCCAGCGCAAACAGGAAGCGAGGCAGGCTGGTGTGCTTGCTGGCCTCGATCGCCTCGATCAGGTTCTCGGCCCACTTGGTGGCCACCTTGCCCTGCTTGACGGTTTCCGGTGTGGAGCCATCGCTCTCATCGGCACGCCGCTTCATCTCCAGGAAATCGTCCAGCGTCAGCGAGTAGAGATCGGCGGGCGTATGCACATAGCCGAAATCCACCAGTGCTTCCACGAAGCGCTCGCCCAGGCCGTCGATGTCCATGGCGCGCCGCGCGGCGAAATGAATCAGCGCTTCCTTGCGTTGCGCCGCGCAGATCAGGCCGCCCGAGCAGCGCCAGGCGGCTTCGCCTTCTTCGCGTACCAAGGCCGAGTTGCACACCGGGCAATGCGTGGGCATATGCCAGGGTCGCGTATGCGGCGGACGCAGTTCGGGCATCACGCGCACGACTTCGGGAATCACGTCGCCGGCGCGCCGTACGATCACCGTGTCACCAACGCGCACATCCAGGCGTGCCACCTGGTCGGCGTTGTGCAAGGTGGCATTGCTGACCGTAACGCCGCCCACCTGCACCGGTTTAAGGCGGGCCAGCGGCGTGGCGGCACCGGTGCGGCCGATATTGATCTCGATCGCTTCGACCGTGGTGGTCTGCTCCTGCGCCGGGAACTTGTGCGCCACCGCCCAACGTGGCGCGCGGGACACGAAGCCCATTTCGCGCTGGCCCGCGTAGTCGTCCAGCTTGTACACCACGCCGTCGATATCGTAGGGAAGCTTGTCGCGCTTGGCGCCGATGCGCCGGTAGTAGGCGATCAGACCATCAAAACCCTTGGCGCTGCCCACTTCGGGCGACACCGGAAAGCCCCAGTCGCGCAGCTTGGCCAAGGTTTTGGAATGCGTGGCCGGCAGCTCGCCGCCCTGCACGTCGCCCACCGCGTAAGCAAAGAAGCTCAGCTTGCGCCGCGCCGTGATGGCCGGGTCGAGCTGGCGCAGCGAACCTGCCGCGCCATTGCGCGGATTGGCCAGGGTCTTCTCGCCGTGCTCGCGGGCGCGTGCATTGAAGGCTTCGAAATCCTTGTGCAGCATGATCACTTCGCCGCGCACTTCCAGCACGCGCGGCCAGCCCTCGCCGCGCAGGCGCAGCGGAATCGCACGTACGGTGCGCAAGTTGGCGGTGACGTCCTCACCGGTCTCGCCATCGCCGCGCGTCGCGCCCTGCACGAACACGCCGTTTTCGTAGCGCAGGCTGATCGCCAGGCCGTCAAGCTTGGGCTCGACCGAAAACTCCGGGTTGCGCCGGTCCAGGGTCTGCTCGATGCGGCGCTCGAACTCGGCAATCTCGCGGAAGCGTTCGCGATCGCCCTCGCCGTCCAGTTCGAAGGCGTTGTTCAACGACAGCATCGGTATCACGTGACGCACTTCGGCGAAGCCGCCTTGGGCACGCGCACCGACTCGCCGCGTGGGCGAGTCGGGCGTGGCCAGCTCCGGGTGTGCCTGTTCGAGCGCTTCCAGCGCACGCATGGCGCGGTCGTACTCGGCGTCCGTGATCTCGGGGTCGTCGAGTACGTGGTAGCGATGGTTCGCGCGTTCAATCTTGTCGCGCAGTTCGGCGGCCTGGGCGCGCCAATCGGTGGCCTGACTCTGGCTCATGCGGGTGTCCTCATGAGCGGAAGTTTACCTAAGCTCGACTCGCTTCGGCCCGATTGCCTGTAAATCCCGCGGCAGTCGTGAAGAAGGCGTGCATAAGGGCGTCAGCGATGCAGATCGCCCGACGCTTCAGGTTGATATTCGATGTCCAGCACGCGCAGCTCACGGCGGTGGCCGTCCGGCGTGGGCCATTCGATATGCTGGCCCACCTTCAGGCCGAGCAACGCACTGCCCACGGGCGCCAGGATCGACACCGTGCCCGGCACCCCGGCGCCGGCGGGATACACCAGGGTGACAGTCAACTCGTCGCCGCCATCGTCGTCCTTGAAGGTGACCACGGAATTCATGGTGACCACGTCCGGCGGTATCGCCGAAGACTCCACCACGTCGGCACGATCGAGCTCGCCGCGCAGCGCCTGGTATTGCCCGGCCTGCACCGGTGGCATGCGCTCGAGCATGGCTTCAAGGCGATCCAGGTCGCGTGTGGAAATGACAATCGGTGGCTTGCTGCTCATAGGGACTCCTGTCGTGCGGATGCGCCTGCGACGATCCGCCAGCTATCGCAAAAAGAGACGCGCCGGGACGCTGCCGCCCCGGCGCGATCGATTCATCGTGGTTTGCCGTTCACCGTTGCTCGTCGGGCTGCTTCGCTGTTGCGAGTTGACGCGGTGCGCACACGCGCACCCCAAAGATGAAACGCAGCCGACTTTGGACGCAGCGACCCGCAAAAGCAAGCTGCCATAGCAGCTATCATAATGAGACATGTCCGAGAATTTGGCCGCCACCCAAACCAACCTTCCCGTGCCGCCGCCAGGCGAGGAAGCGCCGGCTCCTGCTCCGCCACCGGAGTCCTCGCGCGATCGCTATCGCGGACTGATCTGGCTGGTGGCTGCCGCCTTCTTCATGCAGGCGCTGGACTCCACCATCGTCAACACGGCCGTGCCGGCGATGGCCGAGGCGTTGAACGTCACTCCGCTGGGCATGCGCACCGCGCTCACCAGTTACGTGCTGACGCTGGCGATCTTTATTCCCGCCAGCCCATGGCTGTGCGACCGTTTCGGAACGCGGCGCATCTTTGCGCTCGCCATCGCCACCTTCACCGTCGGCTCGCTGTTGTGCGGCATCGCGCAGAGCCTGCCGCAGCTGGTCGCCGCGCGAGTGCTGCAGGGCCTGGGCGGCGCGGCGCTGATGCCGGTGGGCCGCTACGTGCTCGTGCGCAGCGTCGACAAACGCGATTTCGTGCGAGCCATGAGTACGGTCGCCACGGTGGGCCTGCTCGGCTCGGTGCTCGGACCGCTGCTGGGCGGCGCACTGGCGCAATACACCTCGTGGCGGCTGATCTTCCTGATCAATGTCCCGGTGGGCGTGATCGGCATGTGGATGAATCGCCGCGACATGCCCGATTACCGCCTGGACGATGTGCACCCCTTCGATCTGCTGGGCTTTCTGCTGTTCGCTGCCGCGTCGGCCATGTTGTTGACCGCATCCGAAGTGGCTAGCGGTGGCGGCGGACAAGGATTGTGGATCACCCTCTACGGCGTGCTTGCAGTCGTGTTCGGCGTGACCTATGTGTGGCACAGCCGCCGCAATGATCACCCCGTGGCGGATCTGAGCCTGCTGCGGGTACGCAGCGTATGGGTGTCGCTGGCCGGCAACCTGTTCACGCGCCTGGGCGTATCGGGCATGTTCCTGCTGCTGGTGTTGTTCCTGCAGGTGGGCTGCGGCTGGTCGCCCTTGATGGCCGGCCTGATGATGGTGCCGCAGGCGCTGGGCTCGATCACCGCCAAGTGGGGCATCAACCGGCTGCTGCAGTACCTCGGTTATCAAAAACTGCTGTTCGCCAACACCCTCATCGTGGCGGTGATGCTGGCGTCGTTCGCGCTGCTCGGCAAGAGCTCGCCGATGTGGGTGATCGCGCTGATGGTGTATGTCTACGGCGGCTTCATGGGCCTGCAGTACACCGCCATGAATACCCTCATCTACAACGACCTGGACGTGAAGTTCGCCGCGCAGGCGTCGTCGATGGCCTCGACGGCGCAGTATCTGTCGATGAGCTTCGGCATTGCGCTGGCCTCGCTGCTGATGGAAGCCTTGCTGCAAGGCCATGCCCACGAAGACTACATCCCTGCGTTTCGTTGGACGGTGTTGCTGCTGGCCATCGTGACTGCCACGGCCAGCTGGGTATTCAGCCGACTGAAGAGCGACGCCTCGCCACGCTCGACGCACGCGTCCGACTGAGCGCAGGTTTCGTGCCGAGCATGTAGCATGCGTGGCATTCGACTGCCGCCGTGTACTTACGCATGCATCACGCCAGCGACATCCTGCTTACCCTCTTCATCGTCTTCATCGCCGCCCAGCTTGGCGGCGAGATCGCGCAGCGGCTGAAGCTGCCCGGCGTGGTGGGCGAGATCGCCGCCGGCTGCATCATCGGCCCTTCCCTGCTGGGCTGGATCACGCCCGACCAGGTGGCGCCTGGCACGCCGCTGGATGTGCTGGCGGAGATCGGCGTGGTCTTGCTGCTGTTTTCAGTGGGACTGGAAACACGGCTGGAAGACCTGAAGAAAGTCGGCAAGGTCGCCTTCATCGTCGGCGTGCTCGGCGTGCTCGTGCCGTTCGCACTGGGCGGTGCATGGGCGCACGGCAATGGCTTCGACTGGAGCCGTTCGCTGTTTATCGCGGCGGCCTTTGTCGCCACCTCGGCTGGCATCACCGCGCGCGTATTGCAGGAGCTGGGCGCGCTCCAGCGCATCGAGAGCAAGGTGATCCTGGGTGCGGCGGTGATCGACGACATCCTGGCCATGTTGCTGCTTGGCGTGGTGGTTTCAGTGCAAGGCGGCGAAGGCATCGATGTGGTGCACTTGCTCGCCGTGCTGGCCGGCGCGATCGGCTTCATCGCCATCATCGGTATCGGCGGTGCGCGCGTGATGCGCTGGAATTCAAGCTGGCTGGACAAGCCGCAGAGTCCTCACTCGGCGCTGGCGATCGTGCTGGCGCTTTGCCTTGGCCTGGCCTACGTGTCGACGCTGTTCGGCCTGGCCGCCATCATCGGCGCCTTCCTGGCCGGCATGATCGCCTCCGAAACACGCCAGCAGCACACGCTCGAGAAACAGACGCAACCCCTGCTCGCCCTGCTCACGCCGTTCTTCTTCGTCATCACCGGCAGCAAGATCGACCTGCACCAGCTGATGAACCTCGAGGCGGCGACCATGTTGCTGGTGGTCACCCTGATCGCGATTGCATCGAAGTTGATCGGCGGTTTTCTTGGATCGCTGTCGCTGGGAGCGCGTAGTGCCACCGTCGTCGGATTCGGCATGGTGCCGCGTGGTGAGGTGGGCGTGGTGATTGCCAGCCTTGGCTTGGCAGCGGGTGTATTCACCGATCGCATCTACGCGATCATCGTGGCGATGTCGTTGTTGACGGCGATGGTGACGCCGCCGGTGTTGGCGTGGTTGTTGCGCAAATGGAGTGGACCCACATCCGTTCAACCGACCTCTGTGGGAGCGCACCCTGTGCGCGACGACCCGGAGCGTTGAAGTGGAGGCCTGTCGCGCACAGGGTGCACTCCCACAGGGGGACGGTGCGGCGGATCCTCAGCTCGCGCGCATGGTGCGATAAGCCATCAAGGCAGCTTCGCGGCTCTCACCCAAGTCCACCATAGGCGCGAGGTATCCGGTGCGCTTCAGCAAGGCCGGATCCGTCCACGGTTCATGCAACTGCTTCAACGGCACCTCCGCCAACTCAGGCAACCAGCGCCGCAGATACTGACCCTCCGGATCGAACTTGTGCGCCTGCGTCACCGGATTGAACACGCGGAAATACGGCGCGGCATCAGCGCCGCTGCCAGCCACCCACTGCCAGCCCATCGTATTGTTCGCCAGATCAGCGTCCACCAGCGTGTCCCAGAACCAGCGCGCGCCGTGATGCCAGTGCTGCCTGAGGTTCTTGCACAGGAAGCTGGCTACGATCATGCGTACGCGGTTGTGCATCCAGCCGGTGTGCCAGAGCTCGCGCATGCCGGCGTCGACCAGGGGAATGCCGGTGAGGCCGCGCTGCCATCGCTCGATCGCCGTGGCATCTTCGCTCGCCCATGGAAACCGGTCGAACTGCTCGTTGAAGTTCGCCGTAGGCGTCTTGGGAAAGTGATATAGCAGGTGATGCGCAAACTCGCGCCAGCCCAGCTCGCGCAGGTAGGGCTCGATGTCCGGGCGTCGACGCGCATCGGTGGCAGCCGCGCGATCGACCAGCTGGCGATGGATCTGCCGCGGCGATATCTCGCCAAAGTGCAGATGTGGCGAGAGTCTCGAAGTACCGTGTCGCGCAGGCAGGTCGCGGGCGCGTTGATAGTCGCTCACGGCGTCGTCCATGAAGATATCCAGCCACTCCTGCGCGCCCTGCTCGCCCGGTTGCCAGGCTTCCTGCAGGCCGCCGTCCCACGCGATGCGCGGCAATAGCTTGAGCGCATCCAGCGGCACGCTTCCGTCGACTGTGATCGCACGCAGTGAAGCCGGCACGGCCAAGGGCTGCACGACCTCGAGTTGGGGACGCAGGCTCCGCCAGAACGGCGTGAACACGCGATACGGCCCCTGCTGTTTCGTCTCGATCCGCCAGGGTTCGCACCACAGCGACGCATTGAAGCTGTGGACCTCGACGCCCTGCTCGCGCAAGGCGGTCTTGAGTTCGCTGTCCCGCGCGATGGCGGCGGGTTCGTAGACTCGGCTCCAGTAGACCGCCGTAGCTCCCGTGCGATCGATCAGATCGCGCAGCACCTCAAGGCTGCTGCCCTGCGCAAGATGCAGTGCATTGCCATGCTCGCGCAGTTGGGCATCGAGTCGCGCAAGGGAATGATGCAGCCACCAGCGGCTCGCGGCGCCGGGAGTCCACGCGCCGTCTTCATGCGGTGCATGAATATAGAGCGGGAGGATGTGTTCGTGCGCCTGCGCGGCGGCACTGAGTGCGGGATGATCGGCGAGGCGTAGGTCGCGGCGAAACCAGACGATGGCGGTGCTCATGCCGACAGCTTAGTGAGCGCCTGAGCGGTTGTATGCCTCGTCTTTGGACGGTACCGGATGCCGCGCGATGGCGGCATCCGGTGGGGTCGATCAGAGTTCGATCACGTCGAAGCGGCGATCCGGGTTCACGTCTTCTTCGTAATGGATGTCGCTGCGGCCAAAGCCGAACAGGCGCAGGAAGTCGCTCTTGTAACCGGCGTAGTCGGTGAGCTGGTTGAGGTTTTCGGTATTCACCGTCGACCACAGCGCCTTGCACGCCTGCTGCACATCGTCGCGCAGCTCCCAGTCGTCCAGACGCAGGCGGCCGTCGCTGTCGGTTTCGGTCGCGCCATGATCCTTGCGGTACAGGCGGTCGCGGAACATGCGGTTAATCTGCTCGATGGTGCCTTCGTGGATGCCCAGCTCCTTCATCACGCGGAAGGAAATGGCGATATACAGCGGCAGCACCGGGATCGCCGCGCTCGCCTGGGTCACCACCGACTTCATCACGCCCACGTAGGCATCCAGGTGCTCGGCCTTGTGTTCGGCGACGAGCTGCTTGGCGGTGTTGTCCAGATGCTGCTTGGCCTGGCCGAGCGTGCCGTGCCAGTACATCGGCCAGGTGATCTCGGTGCCGATATAGCTATAGGCCACGGTCTTGGCATGATCGGCGAGCACGCCAGCCTTGCTCAGCGCATCGATCCACAGCTTCCAGTCCTCGCCACCCATCACGGTGACGGTGTCCTTGATTTCCTGCTCGGTCGCCGGCTCCACCGACGCCTGCACCACGGTGTCGCGGTTGGTGTCGATCGAGTTGGCGGTGAAGGTCTCGCCGATGGTCTTGAGCGACGAGCGCACCACTTCACCGGTGTCCGGCAGCTTGCGCACCGGCGAGGCCAGCGAATAGACGACGAGGTCGATCTTGCCGCCCATCTCGTTCTTGATGATCTCGATGGCGCGCTCGCGCGTCTCGTTGGCGAACGCATCGCCGTTGATCGAGCGGCTGAACAGGCCTGCTTCCTTGGCGAGCTTGTCGAACGCCGCGGAGTTGTACCAGCCCGCGGTGCCCGTCTTGGTCTCGCTGCTGGGCTTCTCGAAGAACACGCCGAGGGTGGCCGCGCCGTAACCGAAGGCCGCGGTGATGCGCGAGGCCAGGCCATAGCCGGTGGAAGCACCGATCACCAGCACGCGCTTGGGACCCTCGCCCAGGTCGCCCTGCGCCTTGGTGATGTTGATCTGATCGATCACGTTGTGCTCGCAACCGACCGGATGGGCCGTCACGCAGATAAAACCACGCACCTTGGGGTTGATGATCACTCGAGGACTCCTGGGAGGCGTTGCAAACCGCCATATTAACCCGCACGGCAGGCCATGCGCCTCCGTAGGGAAGCCCGGCCTCGCCACGGAAGGATCGGGGACGCTGGTTCCCAGCGGCTCCCACAGACCAAAGCTTCACCATCGCGGCACTATGAATAGCCCGGGCCAGGGCAAGGATCGCTGGCTGCCACAGGTCAACAGCGGCAAGGGACGGGGGTGAGCGGGCATGGCGGATATCGCGCGCAAGACGCTGGCTGGCCATGCCCCGACATGGTTGAGCCTTGGCCTTGCCTGCGCGACGTCAGCGGGATGCGTCCATCAGCCGTCCAAACCAGCGGCCGCCTCGACCAGCGCTTCTGAAGAAACCTTGCCCGCCGCGCCTGCCTCCGGGACGTCGACGGCCAGCAATGACAGCGCTGCACTGGAGCACTTGCGCGAGTTGTCGCTGATGCGCCCCTTCGAAGGCGGCATCGACACGCCGGTGATCCACAACCAGATCCACGGCTACGTGATGGTCGATGCCGCCGACTACAACCATCAAGGCCTGGGCAATACGCAATTTTCGATACGGCGCGCCGACATCAGCCTCACTCACAATCTGCGCTTCGACTGGCTGTTCTATGCCGACGCGCAGATCGTGGACGGCCATCTGGAGTTCAAGGATGTCTACGTTCGCAAGCAGACCAAGTATTTCGGCGTGGTCACCATGGGCAACCAGCAGGAACCGTTCGGCCTCGAGCAGTTCGGCAGTTTTCGCAACACGACTTTTCTCGAGCGCGCCACCACCAATGCGCTCGCACCGAGTCGCAGCGTGGGCATCACCTCCAGCGATTTCCACGGTCCCTGGATATGGAGCTACGGCTTCTACACCGCCGGCGCCAAGGATGAAGGCCGCACCCAGCGCGGCGTGGCTCTCACCGGTCGCCTGGCTTATCTGCTGAGAACTGCGCGCGGCTCGTATCACCTGGCCATCGATTATTCGACGCGTCGCGCCGGCCCTGACAACGACCAGCAGTTCAAGTCGGCCTCGGAGGTGGCACTGTCTTCGGACGGCTATTTCCTCAACACCGGCGATATCACCGGCTCGAACAAGGTGCAGCGCTACGGCCTCGAAGCGGCGCACGTCAACGGGCCGTTCTCCTGGCAGGCCGAATATATGGAGGCGCATCTGCAACGCAGCGACGGTCTGCCTGCCCTGCGCTTCCGCGGCTGGTACGCCTATGCCAGCTGGATGATCACCGGAGAAAGCCGCGACTACCGCGAAGGCAACGCCACCTTCGGACCGGTGGTGCCGCATGCCTCCTGGAACGGGCATGGCGGTGGCGCGCTGGAAGTGGGGGCGCGACTGAGCATGACCGACCTCAACGATCGCGATGTGGTCGGCGGCAAGGAGACCAATCTCACGCTGGGCGTGAACTGGTACCTKGACAAGTCCGTACGCCTCTCTGCCAACCTGGTCCACGCGCTGGACCTGAACAAGCCCGGCAACGAAAACAGCGGCAAGCATCCGTCTGCCATCGTGGGGCGTTTCCAGTACCAGTTTTAGGCGATGTCGCGAGTGCGGC
Source organism: Dyella sp. 2YAF14 (assembly GCF_052114725.1). Taxonomy (NCBI): domain Bacteria; kingdom Pseudomonadati; phylum Pseudomonadota; class Gammaproteobacteria; order Lysobacterales; family Rhodanobacteraceae; genus Dyella; species Dyella sp. 2YAF14. The sequence continues at coordinate 450,766 of NZ_JBFRFH010000003.1, forward strand.
AGATCGGCGCGGCGCTGCCGTCCGGCGACCCGCGCGGTTGACAGCACTGCCGTCAAATGAGAATAATTCTCAATATTCAATCTCGTGCAAAGCGGTTTCAAGGCGCCGACGTGATCACCTTTTGTGCCCTGTTGTTGACCCTGTCGGGCGCCGTGCTGGTCTATCTGGCCAGCGCGCAGCAGCGGCTGCGTGCGGTATCCCTGCCCGCTTCCGCGCGCGGACTGGGCTGGCTGATGGTGCTCCTGGGTACGGCTTGCTGGCGGTATGCTGCCGGTGTGGGCCCGGGCATCACCGCGGCGCTGACCATGCTGATGCTCACCTGGGTACTGCTGCCGTATCTGGCGTGGTGGCGCACCGAGGCCGCGGAAGTCGGCGAATCATGATCGCCCGCTGCCTCGCCGGCACGTTGCTCGGCTTTCCGCTCGCCGCCCTGCTGCTCGCGCTCTTGCTGTATGTGCTGCCAGGACACGGCCAAGCCTTGCTGATACCGGCGCTGATCCTGTTCTTTCCGCTGTGGACGGCCTTCATGGCCGTTGCGTATATGTTTCGCAGCGGACCGCGCGCGTGGCTGGTGATGGGCAGCGCGAACATCGTCGTTTTTGCTGCGCTGTGGCTGCTGCGCCTGCCCGGCTGATACAGGGAAGTTGTGATGAAAGCCGCCACGATCCGTACCTTCCAGACCGTACACACCTGGGCCGGCCTGCTCGCCGGTTTTGCCCTGTTCGTGGCTTTTTATGCCGGCGCGCTGACCGTCTTCCACGACGACATCGCCGCCTGGCAGAACCCGCCCTGGCGCGCCGCGGCCGACGCGAACGTGCCGATGGACACCTTGATCGAGCGTCTGCTCGCTCATCATCCCGAGGCACGCCAAGATTTCGGCATCGTGCTTGCGCGCGACAGTTCGCACGCCGCCTATGCGTATTGGGAAGCAAAGGACGGCAGCCGTTTTGCTACTGCCAGCCAGGTGGAGGCGCCGCGCGCCGAAGCAGCAGAGAACGAACTGGCCGACTTCGTCTACGCCTTGCACGACTCGCTGGGACTGCCGGTGATCGGCCTGTATCTGATGGGCATCGTCAGCGTGATCTACGGGCTCGCCTTGCTGTCGGGCGTCCTGATCCACCTGCCGCAACTGGTGAAGGATCTGTTCGCCATGCGCGTGGGGCGCAACCTCAAGCGGCTCTGGCAGGACGCACACAACGCGATCGGCGTGATCAGCCTGCCGTTCCATGTGATCTTCGCGGTGACCGGAGCGCTGTTCTGCCTGTTCGGCATCACGCTGGCCGCGCTCAACACGGTGGCGTTCGACGGCAAGCTGTTCGACGCCTTCGCCAAGGCCACCAACACCACGCCGGCGGTCACCGTCAGCGGCACCAACGCCAGCATGCTGTCCACCGATGCGCTGATCGAACGCGCACGCGCCGAAGCGCTGAAAAGCGGCGTCACTACGTTCGAGCCCGACTATATGCACTTCGTGCACTACGGCGATCGCAATGCCGTGGCAGAAGTGCGCGGCCTATCGCAGCACACGCTGGGTTCGTTCGGCAGCGTGGCGATGTCGGCGCATGACGGTACGGTGCTGGCCACCTATGTGGGCGATAGATACAGCGTCAACGGGATCAGTTACGCCTCGCTGTTTGGCCTGCATTTCGGCAGTTTTGGCGGACGCACGGTGCAATGGCTTTATTTCATCCTCGGCCTGGCCGGCGCGTTCCTGTTTTATTCGGGCAACCTGCTGTGGATCGAATCGCGCCGCAAGCGCCGGCATGCGGAGCAGCCGCGCAAGACGCTGGTGATGGCGCGCGCCACCGTCGGCGTGTGCATCGGTAGTTGCCTGGCGATTTCAGGCGCGTTCGTGGCGACCTGGATCGCGGTGCGCCTGGGCGTGGATGCCGGCCTGCCGCAGCGCGTGGCCTGCTACGGACTCTTTCTCGCCGCGTGTGCCTATGCCTGCCTGCGACCGGTGGCCAGGGCGATGATCGAATTGTTGTGGGTCACGGCGGCGCTCACCGCCGCGATGGCTATCGTGGACTTGGCAAGCAATGCTGCGGCCATGACGCAGGCGTGGTCGCCGCTCGGCTGGCGCGTGATCGGCGTCGATCTCACCGGCATCGCACTAGGCATCGTCTTCGCGCTGCTTGCACGCGCGGCAACGCGAAGGGCGCGCAGCGGCAACGCCAACAGCGTGTGGGCGATCAAGGCGCCGAGCCCCGTCGCGGTCGGAACGGAACGCCCTCAGTAAGCCATCCGCACGGCGTTGATGCGTGCCGATACCGGTGCATCGCTCAGTAGCGCGATCTCGTCCCAGACGGTGTCTGCCTCGCCATCGGCGAGCAACTCGTAAGCGGTTCGTCCATCGAACGCATTCTGATGACGGCACATCCAGCGCACCGCGCGCTGGCGATCACCGAGGCTTTGCACCAGCATCGCGGCCAGCGTGTCGTGGCGCTGCTCGAGCATGCTGAAGGCGCGCTCCATCACGTCGTCACGCAACGTGTTGATCTGGGCTAACTCAGTGGCGACGTCCTGAAACCTGATCGTTATCTTGCGCATGCCCATACTCCCTCCCCCGCGCCGTCCGGTGATGTCGCCCTGGGTCGACCTGCCAGCCTGGCGGGAGAGACACCTGGACTCCTATCGCCCTTCCCTGAGCCCTGCCGTTCTCGCTGCATGGCGACCGTGCCGCCCCTGCTCACCATGCGACCCGATCATGCTGAAGCAAATGCTGAATTCGCGTGAATTCGCAGGGCCTATCGACTAATACTTTTGGGTAAAACCGAAAGGCCGGCAGTGCCCCTTAAGCACTAGCCAGTAAGGCAGCCAGTTGCTGCATGGAGGCGTGAATGTCCTGCACCGGCGTGTCGCCATAGCCAAACTGCAGGCCTTGTTGCGCGCGCCGCCCGGCGTGGAAGCGACTGATGCCGTAGAGCGCGATGGAGGCGGTGCGGGCGCGGGAAATCACCGCTTCCTCACTCACGCCTTGACGCAACCGGGCGACCAGGTGGATACCGGCCGCCGGCACGATCGGCTCCAGCCACGCGGACAAGGGGCCGCGCAGGTGTTCCAGCAAGGCGGCCCGGCGTTCGGCGTAGTGCTTCTGCACCCGACGCACGTGGCGGCCGAACTCGCCATCCAGCATGTAACGGCCCAGCGCGGCCTGGGTCAGGCTGCAGCCGTGCCAGTCGTTGATCTGCCGGGCCTTCAGGAAATCGGCGGCGAGTGACGGCGGCGGCACCACATAGCCGGTGCGCAGTTCCGGGAAGATCGTCTTGGAGAACGTGCCGACATAGGCCACCACGCCGCTGCGATCGAGGCCCTTGAGCGATTCCAGCGGACGTCCTTCGAAGCGGAATTCGCCGTCGTAGTCGTCCTCCACAATCAGTGCGCCGCGACGCGACGCCCACTCCAGCAAGGCCACGCGCCGATCCAGGCTCATCGGCATGCCGAGCGGAAACTGGTGCGAAGGCGTCACATAGACCAGTCGCGCGTCATCGGGGAGCTCGTCGACGCACAAGCCTTCCGCATCCACGCGTACCGGTTTGACCCGCGCGCCCAGCGCCAACATGCTGGCGCGCGCCGGCGGATAGCCGGGCTCTTCGACCGCGACCACGTCGCCGCGCTCGACCATCACGCGCGCGGCCAGGTCGATGGCCTGTTGCGCGCCCTGGGTCACCAGCACGTCCTGCCAGTTGCACGCCACCGCACGACTGAAACCGAGATAGCGCGCGATGGCGAGCCGCAACTCCTGCTCGCCGGCCGGATCCCGATACATGCCCCGCCCACGCGCCTGCGTGCGCAAGGCGTGCGCCACGCAGGCGCGCCAGGCATCGGCGTGGAAAAGGGTCTTGTCGGTGACGCCGCCCAGATAGTCATAGCGCAGCCGTTCGCCGGGCTTGGGCATCGACAAGGCCTCGGGAACCCGCTGCCATACTTTCGCCGCCTTGGGCGATGAGGCGCCGCGGGCTCGGGCGGGCGGCGGCGTGGCGAGTCCTTCGGCGACGAAGGTGCCGTCGCCTTGCCTGGCGACCAGGAAACCCTCGGCGATCAACCGCTCGAATACCTCGAGCGTGGTCTTGCGCGATACGCCCAACTGGCTGGCCAGATCCCGCGTCGACGGCAGCCGCGAACCCGCTGCCAGGCGTCCATCGACGATCGCCCCACGCAGTTGCTGGTAAAGCTGTCCGGCCAGGTCCCGGCGGCCGGCGATGGTAAGCAGGATGTCCATCAGTGGTTACCTCAAATATCTCAAAAATGGACATTTAAGAAGGCCAGTGAGAAGTCTAACCTGATTCTACTTTCCCACCGAATCCCCACTGAGGATCCCGTCATGAACCAGCGTCTCGACTTCTACAAAGCCAGCCCCGAAGCGATCAAGGCCATGGTCGGCCTGGAGCAGCGCATCGCCAAGAGCGGCCTGGAAAAATCCCTGATCGAACTGGTCCGCCTGCGCGCCTCGCAGATCAACGGCTGCGCTTATTGCGTGGACATGCATTCGGCCGATGCCCGCAAGGCGGGCGAGAACGAACGCCGCCTGGCGACCTTGAGCGTGTGGCGTGAAACACCGTTCTTCACCGACCGCGAACGCGCCGCGCTGGAGTGGACCGAGTCGCTCACCCTGATCGCCAGCAACCATGTGCCCGACAGCGTGTGGCAGGCCGTGCAGCCGCACTTCTCCGAAGAAGAACTGACCGACCTCACCTTGCTGATCGTCGCCATCAACGGCTGGAATCGCTTCGCGATTGCCTTCCGCAAACTGCCGGCCTGAGCGGAGCGATGCCATGAAAATGTCGCTCGCTCCCCTGGTCCTCTCGCTGGTCATGGCATTCGGCGCCGTCACGGCGCAAGCCCACGACGGTGGCGAAGAAACCGTCCAGCCGCTGATGAAGCAAGCCTTGCCCGACGTGCCCGGCAAGAACGCGATGATGGCCACCGTCACCCTCGCTCCCGGCCGGAGCGCCGCGCCGCATCTGCATCCGGGCTCGATCTTCGCCTACGTGCTCGAAGGCCAGGTGGTGTCGCAGCTCGAAGGGCAGGAACCGAAAACCTATGGCGCCGGCCAGAGCTGGTACGAGCCGCCGCGGGCGCACCATCTGGTCACGCGCAACCCGAGCAGCACACAAGCGGCGAAGCTGTTGGTGTGGGCCATCGTGGCGCCGCAGGATCCGATCAAGCTGCCGCTGCCGCAAGTATCATCCGTGCAAAACCCGCTTCCGACACTCGCCTCCCACTGATCACGGCGCTGAAGGCTGGCGAAGGATGTCCAGGATCTTCGCCAGCACTTCATCGTTGAGATAGAGCTGGTGGCCGTCCTTCACGACGGTAGTGGAGACGGCGCCGGGAATCGTCGCGCTCTTGAGCGGAACAAAGCCGTCGCCTGGAGGATCCGTGCCTGGCAGCTTGCCGGCAAACGTGTAGTAGCGAACACCCTTGACGGGCATCAGCGATTGCGCCGCATGACTCACGGGTTGTGCGTCGCGCAGTGTGCTGATGCTGCTCAGGCCGTACTGCTCGTAATCCTTGGCCAGCAGAGGATTTTCGTGGGCGCGATTTTCCGCCGCCACGCGGACCAGGGCATCGAGTTCCGGCGCATGGGCGTGCACCACGCGCAACGCCACCTGCCCGATCAGGCTGTCGACATAGGGCGAGCCCAGGTGCGGCGCCGCCAGGAAGATCGTGCGCGTCACGCCGGGATAAGCATGGAAGCGAAATACCGAATCCACGATCGCGAGATCCGCGGGCGTGCCGCGCAACTGCTCTGGGGGAATATCGAACGCGGCCTTCCAGATCACATCATTGCTGTCGGACACGATCAGCCGGGAAATGACGCCGCCCATACTGTGCCCGATCAGCGTCACGTCCTGATGCGCCGGCGCGGTGCCATCGGGATCGAGAATATGCCAGGCCTGATCGAGCGAGCGTTGCACGATCAGCCGATTGAGCAACTGCGGCGTGTTGGTCGGGTAGACCACGTGCCAGATCTGATAGCGCGCCCGCAAATCAGGGTCGCCGTCGATGAGGTTGGTCAGCTTCGCCCACACCATCGGGCTGCGCCCCAGCCCATGCACCATGATCACGGGCGTCTTGTTCGGATCGTAATCTTCCAGCAGATACAGCCCCTCGCGCAGCGCGAACTGCCGCCCGCCAATGAGGTTCCACAAGGCCAGCCGGTTGATGTGCGAACGATCGTAAAGCGCAGCCAGGGTCGCAGAGGGATCCGTCGCCAGAGGAACGCTGCGCTTGCCGATGGTGATCTCCGGGTGTTCGCGCATGCCTGAAACGATCAGCTGGGCAACACCGTCAGCGCCAGGCTCCACCCATGCGGTAAGCGACCGGGTGATGCCCTCTGGCGGATAGAGCATGCAGATTGGCTTGTCGTTGCATCGCTTCTGCCACCCCACCATCGGCACGCCATAGCCAGGCGTCGCGAACCGCTCGCCCATCACCGGGGGAATGGTCACCTCGTCGGCGCGCGCCAAGGCCACCGGCCCATCGTCCAGGCTATCGGGCAGATCGCGGAATTCCACGCGCAGCGGCACGTCCAGTACGCGCAAGGACTGCGAACGCCACGGGTCAGGTTTGACGTCCAACAGATAACCCAGCAACTCATGCGTGCAGTTGTCGGCAAGCGTCTGGGCTTCCGCCTGCTGGGCCGCGCTCCCCTGCTCCGAGGCCTGGTAAGCCACCACGGCGCAATGCAGCCAGTTGCGGGCGGCAAGGTCCTTGCGCTGGACGGCCGCCGTGTCACGCCACAGGTGGCGTGCTTCGTTCAGGGCATCATTCTTTGGCTGCCGCGAAAGACTGCTGCACGCCGCCAACAAGACCACACACGCCATCCAGACCAGGCGGTGGCCACGAGTCGAGCGCGGTTTGCCGGGAATACCTGAGCGCATGCGGGCACTCGTCGCCAGAGAGGTCGCAGACAAGGCGGGCCGAACCGTAGCACCCGCCGCCGGTTGAACGCCGCGCCACGCTACGCCATTCGTCCGCTCCGCGCACTAACACCTTAGGGCCACGGCCTGGATCAGCCCTGCTCGGCGGCCCGGTCGATGTCCGGGCACTCCAGCACGGGGCTGGGTCCGCCCGCCCTGGCCACCGCTAGCATGGCCTGGCCAATGGTGACCGTGCTCAGGATCTGCCGCGGAAACAGCGCCCGCAGCACGGGCACCAATGGTCGCGTCACGGCGTAGACCACGCGGGACATCGTGGTCTTCGAACGCTCGCCATGCACCGCCTCGATGAAGCCCGGACGAAACAGGTAGACCGCACGGAAGGGCAGGCGCAGCAGCGCGTTCTCCGTGCGCCCTTTCACCCGCGCCCACATGCTGCGTCCCTGCTCCGTGCTGTCGGTGCCGGCGCCCGACACATAGACGAACACCATCGAGGGATTGAGCCGCGCCAGCGTGCTGGCCGCCGCCAGCGTCAGCTCGTAGGTGAGGCGGGTATAAGTCGCCTCGTCCATGCCCGCCGCACTCACGCCCAGGCAAAAAAAGCAGGCGTCGTAACCATGCAGCTGCGGTTCGATCGACGCATAGTCGAAGAAGTCCTGATGCACGAGCTCGCGCAGCTTGGGGTGATGCACTCCTAGCGAACTTCGTCCCAGCACCAGGACTTCTTCCACATCCTGTGCCGCCAGGCATTCACGCAGCACGCCCTGGCCGACCATGCCGGACGCGCCAAACAGTATGATTTTCACGTCCGGATCTCCTGTGCCAGCCGCTGTTAGTACGCGGGAAACGCCGGGATGGCGTCCACGTCATAGCCCGTGGAAAGGCTCACCTCGCGCCAGCGCTCGGCTGCGCTGATGCGCTGGGCGTCCACCTGGCCGAAGTACTGCAAGGCATCGCTGCCCAGCAGCAGATGACGAGGCGGCTGCTCGTGGTAGCCCATCTTCAACACCACCTGCGCCACCCGCGCCGGATCGCCCGCCTGTTTGCCCAGCGCATCCTTGAGGCGTTCGCGGAACACGCCCACCGAGGCCTGATAGTCGGGCAGCAGATCGCCCAAAGTGCTGTTGGCCTCGGCGGCCCAGTCCGTGCGCATGCCGCCCGGTTCCAGCGAGCACAGCTTGATGCCCAGGTGCTCGACTTCGGCAGCCACCACTTCGGTGAAGCCGCCCACGGCCCACTTGGCCGACTGGTATGCGGAAAGTCCCGGGGTACCAATGCGCCCGCCTACCGAGGAAATCTGCAGGATGTGGCCCGACTTCTGCGCACGCATCACCGGTAGCGCGGCTCGCGTCATATTCACCACGCCGTAGAAGTTCGTCTCGATCTGCGCGCGGAAGTCGTCTTCATCGCTTTGCTCGAACGGGCGCGCGTGGCCGTAGCCGGCGTTGTTCACCAGGACGTCCAGACGGCCAAACGCCTTGACCGCCGCATCCACTGCGGCACGTCCTGCCGCCGGATCGGCCACATCCAATGCCACGGCCCGCACCTGCTCGCCGTAACGCTCGACCAGATCGGCCAGCTGTTCCGGACGACGCGCGGTGGCCACCAGGCGATCGCCATGGGCCAGCACTGCTTCGGCGATATCGCGACCCAAGCCGCGCGCACTACCCGTTACCAACCATACCTTTGACATGACATCCTCTCTATTGAGTGATTACACACTCATTTAATGGTCAAAACAAATCAGGCTTTGCCGATGGCGTTCCAGAACGCCTCGAAGCCTGCCAATCGATACTGCTCTGCCCGCTCCGGTTCGCGGGCGATGAAATCCATGGTGGTTTCCGCCAGCGACGTGAGCAGCGCGCCCACGAAAGCGGGGTCGAGCTCCTTCAACACGCCCTTGGCCATGGCCTCCTTCAACATGCCCTGCACATCGCCGAACGGCGCCGAGCCGGTCGCCTTGGTTTCGGGCGCGATGCACTGGGACACGCTCAGTTGCGCCATCACCTTTCGAGCCTGCGGATGCGCCACGCCCCAGTCGATATAAGTGCGCCAGACATGGGCCGCCCGCTCGCGGATGCTGGCGCGACGCGGATAGCCCGTTAGCATCGCCTCGCGCATGTCCACCTTCAGCTCCAGGTACAGCTGGTTGAGCAGCGTGTCCTTGCTGTCGAAATAGGTGAACAGCGTGCCCTCGGCCACGCCCGCGGTGCGGGCGATCTTTGAGGTCGGCGCATTGATCCCCTGCTCCGCAAACACCTGGGTTGCGGCATCAAGGATGGCATTGCGCTTGTCTTCGCTGCGGGGGCGGGCCATGGGGATCAATAATTGAGTGACCACTCAATCATAGGGCCGACCGTCCCGGACTTCAAGGGCTGGTTCAGAGCAGGCTTTCGATTGGCAGCAGGCCGCCGGCATTGACCTTGAAGCGCCGCCACCAGCTGGTTTCGGGTGCGTGGTCGTAACGCACGTCCGACTGGCCCGGCCCCTTGCCCACCCAGTACACGCTGCCCTTGTCGTCCAGCAGGACCTGGTAGCTGTGGACCGGTTTGGTGGCGTCGGCAAAGATCGCCAGCAGCGCCTTGGCGAGCCCCGGCGAATCCACGATGACGCCGTCCTCGGTATTGATGTGGACCGAGCGCGGATCGAGATTCATCGAACCGACAAAGGCATGTTGCTCGTCGACCACCATGGCCTTCGCATGCAAGCTGTTGCTGCCGGAGGACGAGCCGAAGAAACTGCTGCCGCCACGGCCCTTTCGCGCGTCCGGCTTCAGTTCGTACAGATGCACGCCGGCCTTCAACAGGCCCGTGTAATAGGACGCATAGGCCACGTAGACATTGCCGGCGTCCGTCGATGCCAGTGAGTTGGTGAGTATCGACACCTCGACGCCGCGGTCGCACATGCCCTTGAAGTAGGCCACACCTTTGTCGCCGGGCACGAAGTACGGGGAGATCAAGGTGAGCCGCTGCTGCGCCCCATCCATCCAGGCGCGGATCTGCGGGGCCATATGCAGATCCTTGCCGTCGGCCGCGGGATTGCCCTTCTCCGGATCGTCCGCGAGATACGTGGCCGTGCCCCAGGCCCACGACGTAGCTGGCGCCTCATGTACCAGGTCGCCCACGCGGGCGACGAGGCTCTGTGCATAGCCGCTCTCGCTGAACTGGCGCGCGCTCGCCGCCATGGTCTTGCGCAGCTGCGCCAACTTCTCGGGGCTGGGCGTCTTGCGATGAAACGCGCCGATCGGGAATGACTGTTCGCTGTTCCAGTACCGATCGAACATCTGCCCGACCTCGGCCACCACCGGGCCAATCGTCAGCACATCCAGGTCGCGAAAATTGACGCTGTCGTTCGCGTCGAAATATTCATCGCCGATATTGCGGCCGCCGACGATCGCCATGGCGCCGTCGGCGATCATCGCCTTGTTGTGCATGCGCCGGTTGAGGCGGGAGAAATCGCCGGCAAACTGCATGCCCATGCTCAAGCTCGACGTACTGCGATCCAGAAAGGGATTGAACAGTCGTATCTGGATATTCGGATGGCCATCCAGAATGCGCAGCACGTCGTCGTTGCCGGCCACGTGCAAGTCATCGAGCAGCAGGCGCACCCGCACGCCACGATCGGCGGCGGCCAACAGGCGTTGCGCGAGCAAGCCGCCGGTCGCATCGGAATGGAACATGTAGTACTGCAGGTCGAGCGAGTGCACGGCGCGGTTGGCCAGCGCAATGCGCGCCAGCAAGGCGTCGTTGGAATCGCTGATCAGGCGCAGGCCGCTGTCGCTGCCATGTTGCGCAGAGATGCGCTTGGCATACGCCTCCAGCGGCGCATCCGGCTGGACCGGCAGCACCGTGCTGGGAACGCGGGGGTAATCGGGACGAAGATCCGAATGGGTGCAGGCAGCCAGCGCCAACAGCCCCAGACAGGCAAGGCGACGCAACAAGGTGCAGGCCATGTTCCCTCCTTGGTGCTGACTGTGTCTGAGGCGGCGGTTGTACGCAAGGTTGTTGTTGAACGGATGCCCCGCAGATCACCACCCATCCCCTCCCTTGTAGGAGCGCACTTGTGCGCGACCAGACGTGGCTACGTAGCGGCGCCCGGTCGCGCACAAGTGCGCTCCTACAAAGGAGGACCTGGCCGCACAAAGCGTGCGCCACAAGGGAGAGCTTGTCCGGACGGCCTTTACAGGCCTCAACGCCCGAAGGTGATTTCCCGACCTTCGTGATCGCGGTCCCAGCCGCGCAGTTCGTCGCGGATATGCGCCACGCGCTGGCGGCCGAGGGCGTTGCGCTCCTCGTCCAGCACCTGGCCGTCCAGCAGCTCGGCCAGACGTTGCGCGGTGGGCAGCATGGCGTCCCATGCGTCCAGCGCGGGAATCGGCGCCGGCAGCGTCATGAAGAAGCTCAGGCCCGGCGTGCGCATGGCATCGACGCGGCTCAGGTCGAAGTTGCCCGGCTTGACCATATTGGCGACGCTGAAGATCGGACCGAGCTCGCGCTTGCCGTCCACCAGGCGGTGATAAATGCCCATGTCGCCGAATTCCAGGCCGGTCTTTTCGGCCGCCACAATCAGGTCGGCGCCGTTGAACACATTGCCTTCGCGCGCCACCACGAACAGCGTGACGATACGCTCGACCGGCAGGCGTTCCGGACGACGACCCACGTCGGAACGCTGCGGCACGCGAGGCGCCTCCGGCGCCGGTGCGGGCGCCGGCGCGGCAACGGCTACGGGCTCAGGCTCGTGTACACGCGGGGCGGTCACCTGATCGGCACCCGTCGCCTGCGCCAGGCTCTGCTCGAACTGCTCCGGCGGTGCGCGCAAGGCATCGACAATCGATGCCGCCGCGCCCAGCGAGCGACCGACTGGCGCCGGCTCGACCCTGTCCTTGCCGCCCGCGAGCGTGGCGCCAAGGCGTTCCAGTTCCTCACGCAAACCGACATCGAGCTCACCCTGATGGGGCTGCTGGCGGGCGTCGAGTTCGTCCATGCGGAAATCGTCGTGCGCACTGAAGGACGGCTCGGTAGAGATATCGCCTTCGGTACCAAAGGTCGGCTCGCGGCGTTCGCCCGAGGCTGTCACGATCACCCGTCGCTTGCCCTGCTCTTTCCTGGGCTGGCCAAACAGCCACAGTCCTGCCAGAACAATCAGGCCGACGATGAGCATGGGAACGCCAACGGCGGCATTCCAGGCAAAAGCGAGTACGGGTTGCACGGTCATATCAAATCCTCAAGCTGCTCCCGCAAGTTTAGCTGCTTCAGCCAGGTCCACCTGCACGAGTCGCGATACGCCTGCTTCGCGCATGGTCACGCCGCACAGCTGGGAGGCTGCTTCCATGGTGGCCTTATTGTGACTGACAAAGATGAACTGAACTTTCTCGCTCATCTCCTTCACCATGTTGGAGAAGCGACCCACGTTGGCTTCGTCCAGCGGCGCGTCCACCTCGTCCAGCAGGCAGAACGGCGCGGGATTGAGGCCGAAGATGGCAAACACCAGCGACACCGCGGTCAGCGCCTTTTCGCCACCCGACAGCAGGGTGATGTTGGAAACACGCTTGCCCGGCGGACGCGCCATGATCGCCACGCCGGTGTTGAGCAGATCGTCGCCGGTGAGTTCCAGGTACGCGTGGCCACCGCCGAACAGGCGCGGGAACAACTCCTGCACGCCGGCGTTGACGCGGTCGAAGGTTTCCTTGAAGCGCTGGCGCGTTTCGCGATCGATCTTCTTGATCGCCGCCTCCAGCGTCTCCATGGCGCTGACCAGGTCGGTCAGCTGATTATCCAGATACGTCTTGCGCTCGCTCTGCTCGGCGTGTTCCTGGATGGCGGCGAGATTGACCGGCTCCAGCCGCACGATCTTCTGGCCGATCTCGACCAGCTGCGTGCGCCATTGGCTGGCGTCGGCATTTTCGGCGAGCTCGGCAAGCAGCGGTTCCAGTTCGAGACCGGAGGCGGTGATCGCCTCGGCCAACTGCTCGGCGCGCAGCTGCAACGCCTGTGCGGCGAGGCGCTTCTGCGACAGCCCTTCGCGCAGGCCCTGCAACAGCTGCTCGATGCGCTGACGCTCTTGTTCCAGGCGACGGAATTCGAGATCGCAGTCTTCCAGGCCGCGACGCGCCTCCACCAACTGCTTGTCGACCAGCAGGCGCTGATCGAGATAGGTCTGGCGCTCGGCTTCCAGTTCGGCGATGGGATCGGAACCGGCCGCCAGCTGGTCGGCGATTTCGGTACGGCGGGCTTCGATCTGGCGCATCTGGGTGTCCATGCGCGCCAGCGACTGTTCCAGCGAACTCAGCGACGAACGCTTCGACTCCATCGACAGCGCCAATGCATGCGCTTGATCGGCTGCCTCACGCGCGTTCATGCGCGCTTCTTCGCGTGCTTCGAGCAAGGCGCGGCGTTCGTTTTCCAGCTCGCGGCGCTGGTCTTCCAGGTCGCCCATATGGCCGACGGATTCATCCAGGCGCGCACGCGCATCGCGCGTCTGCGTCTGCAATTCGTCGAGCTGGGTGATCAAGTCATTGAGTTCGCCGGTCACCTTTTCGGCGCGTGCACGGGCAGTTTCCATCTTGCCGCGATGGCTTTGCACCTGACCGGCCAGTTCGGACTGACGACGGTGCGCGTTGTACAGCTCGCGCTGCGCATCGTCGCGCGCGCGTTCGGCTTCGAACTTGCTCGTGCGCAGATCATCGAGCGTATTGGTGGCTTCTTCGATGCGCTCTTCCAGCGCCTGGATCTGTTCGGCCAGTGTGCGCAAATCACGCTCGCGCGCCAGCACGCCGACCTGGTTGCCCTGCGCGCGGCGCACGCGCGCCCAGCCCGGACCCAGCCATTCGCCGCTGGCCGTCATCACCGACTGATACGGCGCCAGCGCCGAGAGACCCGCCACGATCCGGTGCGCGTGCTCGATGGAATCGGCGGTAAGCACGTGATTGAGGATGGTCAGCGCAGCGGCCGGACCGCGCACATGGGCCGCCAGCGTGCCAGCAGTATTCACGCCACCGTCGGCGCCGTTGACCAAAGCCACGTCCGCATTGTCCAGCGCACCGAATTCAGTCGCCAGCGCGTGCGATTCGTCCACCAGCACGGCATCGAGGAAGCCGGCCAGCGCGGTTTCGACGGCCGTTTCCCAGCCCGCTTCCACCTGCAGCGATTCGCCCAGGCGGCGTGACTTGTCCAGACCCAGTCGCGAGAGCCAGCCGCTCGCCGCACTTTCTTCCTGGCCCAGCGCAGCGTGCTGCAGCGCTTCCAGCGAGGCGTGACGCCCGCGCGCGGTCTGCAATTGCTGGCGTGCCTCGTTGAGCGAGGATTGCACCTGGCGCTCTTCGTCCAGCACCTTTTCGTGCGCAGACTTGTGCTGATCGAGCAGGCTGCCCAGCGATTCGACGCGTTCGCGCTGCGTGTCGTGTTCGACCAGCAGTTGTTCGGACGCGGCGTCGAGCGCGGCGATGTCGGTGGCTTTCTGTTCGGTCTCCAGCGCTTCGCGGCGACGCGACAGGTCGACCGACTGGCGATCGAGGTAATTGAGCTTGGTGCGCTCCACTTCCGCGGCGCGGCTGGATTCGCCCGCCGTGCGGGTATGCGAATCCCAGCGCTGCTGCCAGTCGGCCAGCTTGGTTTCGGTATCGCGCAGCGACTCGGTGGTGTCGTCCTGCATCTGCTGCAGGGCTTCGAGCTTGGGCTCGCCCTCAGCCAGCGCCATGCGCAGCGTTTCCACCTGCGTGCGGTCGTTGGCTATGTGTTCGGCCAACTCGGCGTGTTCGCGCTCGGTCTCGCCCTGCGCGCGCTGCAGTCGATCGGCGGTTTCGCGGTTGAAGCGCACCTGCTGTTCGACGCGGGCGATCTCGGCGCCGACCTTGTAGACCTCGGCCTGCACCTTGTTCAAATGGTCGGTGGCGTCGGTGTGACGCTCGCGCACCGTCTCCATCTGCGCCTCGAAATGGCGCTGGGTGGCGACGTGCTTTTCGATCTCGATCTCGGCAGCGGACAGGCCCGAGCCTTCGTTGTCGTGCTGGCTCTTCAGGCCGCGGTATTCGAGCGCGCGCAGTTCGGCTTCCTTGCGCGTCTGGTCTTCTTTCAGCGCCTTCCAGCGTTCGGCGGCGCGGGCCTGGCGGTTCAAGTGTTCGAGCTGCTTGTCCACTTCGTCGCGCACGTCGCGCACGCGGTCGAGGTTTTCGCGGGTGGACTTGATGCGGCTCTCGGTTTCCTTGCGGCGCTCCTTGTACTTGGAGATGCCGGCGGCTTCTTCCAGGTGCGTGCGCAACTCGTCGGGTGCCGCCTCGACGATCTGGCTGATCATGCCCTGCTCGATGATCGAGTAGCTGCGCGGACCCAAACCCGTGCCCAGGAACAGATCGGTGATGTCGCGGCGGCGACAGCGCGCGCCATTGAGGTAGTACGCCGACTGCCCGTCGCGCGTCACCTGGCGCTTCACCGAAATCTCGGCGTACTGCCCGTATTCGCCCTGGATGGTGCCATCGGCGTTATCGAAGATCAGCTCGACCGTGGCCTGGCCCACCGGCTTGCGCGCGTTGGAGCCGGAGAAGATCACGTCGGTGAGCGAGTCGCCGCGCAGGCGGCTGGCCGCGCTCTCGCCCATCACCCAGCGGATCGCATCGATAATGTTGGATTTGCCGCAGCCGTTCGGACCTACGACGCCGGTCATATTGGTCGGCAAATGGAGCGTCGTCGGGTCCACGAAGGACTTGAAGCCGGCGAGTTTGATCGTAGTCAGGCGCATGCGGGCATCGGCGGCAAAAGTGGATAAGCCCGGGGGCGCCCGGGCGATGGGTCACTGTGCCAAACGCGAGGGGAAGCCGCAATGCGTTTTGGCCACAGCTTTCACTTTAACACTGGCGCATAAGCCAATGTTATAGAAAAGTTTTCTCTTCGCCCTAGATCGTCATTCCTGCGAAAGCAGGAATCCAGCGCCTTCGGACGGTGCGTCTCAAGGCAAAGTCACCGGGTCCCAGCTTTCGCTGGGACGACGGTGAGGGAACCGGTTGCCCTTACTCGCCGGGCGCCTTTGCGTCGATCGACAGCGCGTGGATCCCGTTGTCCATCAGCCCGTGCAGGGCGGCGTAAACCAGGCGATGGCGCTTGATCGACATCTGCCCGGCGAAGGCCGCGCTGACAATGCGCACGTGGAAATGCCCCTTCCCCTCGTTGGCATGGCCGGCGTGCTTGTGGCCCTCGTCCAGCACTTCGAGGGTCGAGGGTTCCAGCGCCTGCTGCAGGCGCTCGCGGATCTGCTCGACCATGGGCGCGCTCATGCCTGCGGCAGCGCTTTGATAAAGGGCTTGACGCTGACGCTGGCGTAGACGCCGGCATCCACATACGGATCGACCTTGGCCCAGGCCTCCGCGTCCGCCTGCGAGGCGAACTCGGCCAGGATCAGGCTGCCGGTGAAACCCGCCGGGCCCGGATCGGGCGAATCGATCGCCGGGAACGGGCCGGCCACCAGCAGGCGGCCTTCATCCAGCAACTTTTTCAGGCGTTCCACATGCGCCGGGCGCGCGGCCAAACGCTTCTCCAGGGAATCGGGCACATCCGTACCAACAATCGCGAACCACATGGATCAGGCCTCCGGGCGCATATAGGGGAACAGCAGCACGTCGCGGATCGACGCCGAACCAGTGAGCAACATCACCAGGCGATCGATGCCGATGCCCAGGCCGCCGGTCGGCGGCAGGCCCACTTCCAGCGCGCGGATGTAGTCGGCATCGAAATGCATGGCTTCGTCGTCGCCACCGACCTTGGCTTCCACCTGCTTCTGGAAACGGGCGGCCTGGTCTTCCGGGTCGTTCAACTCGGAGAAGCCGTTGGCCAGCTCCTTGGCGTTGATGAACAGCTCGAAGCGGTCGGTGATACCGGGATTGGTGTCGCTCTCGCGCGCCAGCGGGGAGACTTCCACCGGATGATCGGTGATGAAGGTGGGCTGGATCAGCGTGTGCTCCACCGTCTTCTCGAAGATTTCCAGCAACAGGCGACCCCAACCGAAGCCGTCCTTGACCTGGCAGCCCAGGCGCTTGGCGTGGGCGGCCATGGCGTCGCGATTGCGCAGGTCATCGCGCTTGATCTCCGGGTTCAACTCCAGCACGGCGTCTTCCATGCTCCAGCGACGGAACGCCGGACCCACGTCGATCTCATTGCCTTCCCATACCAGCTTGGTCGTGCCGATCACGTTCTTGGCCGTCTCGCGGATCACTTCTTCAGTGATATCCATGATCTCGGTGTACGTGGCGTACGCCTGGTACAGCTCGAGCATGGTGAACTCAGGGTTGTGTCGCGTGGACACACCCTCGTTGCGGAAGTTGCGGTTGATCTCGTAAACGCGGTCGAAGCCGCCGACCACGAGGCGCTTGAGGTAGAGCTCAGGCGCCACACGCAGATAAAGATCCATGTCCAGCGCGTTGTGATGCGTCACGAACGGACGCGCCGTGGCGCCGCCCGGGATCACGTGCATCATCGGCGTTTCCACTTCCATGAAGCGGCGCGGCTCAGCTTCCAGCCACTTGCGAATAAAGCCGATGATCTTGGAGCGCTGCGCAAAGGTGCGGCGCGCATCCTCGGTGACGATCAGGTCGACATAGCGCTGGCGATAGCGCTGCTCCACATCGGCCATGCCGTGATGCTTGTCCGGCAGCGGACGCAGGCTCTTGGTCAGCAGACGCAGCACATCCACCTTCACCGACAGCTCGCCCGTGCGCGTGCGCATCAGCGTGCCCTCGGCACCGACGATGTCGCCCATGTCCCAGGTCTTGAACGCCTTGTACGTATCCTCGCCCACCGTGCCCTGGTGGATGAACAGCTGGATACGGCCGTTGACATCCTGCATCTGCACGAAGGCAACCTTGCCCTGGTCGCGCTTGAGCATGACGCGGCCAGCGACTTTCACGCGGCGAGCAAGGCCTTCGATGGCTTCTGCAGTCCACTTCTCCGTATCGGCAAACTCGGCCTGCAGATCGCCCGTGAACGCGTCGATCTTGTAGTCGTTCGGAAACGCCACGCCCTGCCCACGCAACGCCTTGAGTTTCTCGCGGCGCTCGGCGATCAGCTTGTTCTCGTCGATGGGCTGGATATCGGTCGGTTCAGTCATGAGGTTCCCGTCGCTGCCAGCGCCCGCACCATGTGGCGGACGCGCTTTTGTTTGTCATCAGATCGTCAGGGCGAAGGGCTTCCCGCGCCACCGATGATCAATCGTCCTTACCGAACGCGTGTTTGACGGCGTGCCTCGTGGCATTCCATCCATCACGCGCACCGTGCCCGACGGTCAGGGCGGCATCCCTCGTGCCATGACCCACTGCCAGGCCCGCATCCTTCGCGCCGTGCCCGACGGACACCGCCGCGTCCTTGGTGGCATGGCCTACGTCACGGCCCGCGTCGCCAACCTTCTTGCCGGCCGCGCGCGCATCCTCTTTGACGCCCTGGCTGGCAGAATTGTCCTGCGCGGCGACCAGGCCCTGGCATCCCATCAATGCAACACATGCCATCAACGTACGGAAAGTCTTCCTGCGAGTCATGCGGGCATTACCTCCGGTGTGGCCAGGTTCCATAGGTGTCGATCAGGCATCCACGCGCTTGGCACCGGCATCCAGGCCGGACTTCAGACTCGCCTCGACAAATTCGTCGAGATCGCCGTCCAGCACCTTCTGCGTATCCGAACGCTCGATGCCGGTGCGCAGATCCTTGATACGGCTCTGGTCCAGCACGTAGTTGCGGATCTGGCTGCCCCAGCCGATGTCCGACTTGGTCGCTTCCAGCGCATCCTTCTCGGCGTTGCGCTTCTGCAGCTCCAGCTCATACAGCTTCGCGGCCAACATCTTCATGGCGCGATCGCGGTTGGCGTGCTGGCTGCGTTCGGTCTGGCAGGCCACGACCGTATTGGTCGGGATATGCGTGATACGCACCGCCGATTCGGTCTTGTTGACGTGCTGGCCACCGGCGCCGGACGAGCGATACACGTCGGTGCGCAGGTCGGCCGGGTTGATGTCGATATCGATGTCGTCATCGACTTCCGGCGACACGAACACCGAAGTGAAGCTGGTGTGGCGGCGGTTGTCCGAATCGAACGGGCTCTTGCGCACCAGGCGGTGCACGCCGATTTCGGTCTTCAGCCAGCCATAGGCGTAGTCGCCTTCCACGCGGAAGGTGGCGGACTTGATGCCGGCCACTTCGCCACCGGAGACTTCCATCAGCTCGGCCTTCCAGCCGCGCGATTCGGCCCAGCGCAAATACATGCGCAGCAGGATTTCGGCCCAATCCTGCGCCTCGGTGCCGCCGGCGCCAGCCTGGATGTCCACGAAGGCGTTGTTGGCGTCCATCTTGCCGGAGAACATGCGCTGGAATTCCAGCTTGCTCACCTTGGCTTCGAGGCCGGCCAGGTCGGTGACCACCGAGTTGGCGGTGTCTTCATCGTTGTCGGCGGCGGCCATTTCCAGCAGCTCGCCGGCATCGGTGAGGCCGGCCGTCAGGCTGTCGATGCCGCTCACGATGGTGTCCAGGCGGGCGCGCTCGCGGCCCAGTTCCTGTGCGCGCGGCGGATCGTCCCACACGGTGGGGCTTTCCAGTTCGCGGCTTACTTCTTCGAGACGCTCACGCTTGGTGGCGTAGTCAAAGATACCCCCTAAGCGACTCGACGCGGCCCTTGAGGTCCGCGATCTGCGCATGGATCGGATTGGTCTCGATCATGTGATTTGAAATTCCGGATATTCAGCCTTCTAGGATAACAGAGGTGCCTCAGGGGCCGGAATGCGCCCGAAGGGACCACTGGCGTGAACGCGCGTTCAGACGGGGCGGTCGGGCCGCGTCCCGGCAGCGGCCACAAGAGCGGCGCCATCCAAGGGAAGCGGCGGCGCCCCGGGCGATCAGCGACGGCCGTGCAAGCGCTCGTCCATCGCCTGACACCTCAGCCCAGCGCCTGCTGGTGCACGCCGCGCACCGCGCGGCCGGAGGGATCGGCCGCAGCCGCGAACGCCGGATCCCACGCCAGCGCCGCCGGCGAGGAACAGGCAATCGACTTCCCACCGGGCACCGTTTCCGCACACGCCTGCCCCGGATAGAACCGCTCGAAGATGCGCCGATACAAATAGGCTTCCTTGGTAGCGGGCGGGTTGTGCGTAAAGCGCGTGGCCGCGGCGGCGAACTCGCGATCGCTCACTGCCTGCTCGGCGTGCGCCTTGAGGCCGTCGATCCAGCCGTAGCCCACGCCATCGCTGAACTGCTCCTTCTGTCGCCACAGAATCTCGTCGGGCAAGGCGCCCTGGAAAGCTTCTCGCAGCACAGCTTTTTCAATCCGCCCCTGCCCCGCCATCTTGTGACGCGCATCCATGCCCATCGCGACGTCGAGAAATTCCAGATCGAGGAAAGGCACGCGCGCTTCCACGCCCCAGGCCATCATCGACTTGTTCGCGCGCAGGCAGTCGTAGCTGTGCAGCGCGTCGAGCTTGCGCACCGTCTCTTCATGGAATGCTTCAGCGGAAGGCGCCTTGTGGAAATACAGGTAGCCGCCAAAGATCTCGTCCGACCCTTCGCCTGACAGCACCATCTTCACACCCATCGCCCTGATGCGACGCGCCAGTAGATACATTGGCGTAGAGGCGCGAATGGTGGTGACGTCATAGGTCTCGATGTGTCGTATCACCTCGGGTAACGCGTCGAGACCTTCCCAGAAGGTGTACACAAAGCCGTGGTGCACCGTTCCCAGGGCATCCGCCGCCACTTGTGCCGCGGCAAGATCGGGCGAGCCTTCCAGCCCGATGGCGAAAGAATGCAGGCGTGGCCACCATGCTTCGCCGCGGTCATCATCCTCCACGCGATGACGTGCAAAGCGCGCGGCACAGGCAGCCACGAGCGAGGAATCCAGGCCGCCCGACAACAACACGCCATACGGCACGTCGGTCATCAGTTGACGATGCACGGCTTGTTCAAAGGCATGACGCAACTCCGGCAAAGGTACCTGGTGTCCCTGCGTCTGCGCATAGTCGCGCCATGGCTTGTGGTAGTAGCGACGCAGCTCGCCATCCACGCTGTCGTACACGTGCCCCGGCGGAAACGGCGCCACATCGGCACACAAACCAACCAGCGATTTCATTTCCGAGGCAACGCACAGCCGCCCTTCCTTGTCGTGCCCCCAATACAGCGGACACACGCCAATCGGATCACGCGCTATCACGTAGCGCGACTCGACGCTGTCCCATAGTGCAAAGGCGAAAATGCCATTGAGCTGGGATACCCAAACAGACGGCGATTCGTGTTGCCGATACAAGGCGTTGATCACTTCGCAATCGGAGCCCGTGGTGAAATCGTAGTCGCTTGCCGCACGCAGCTCGCGGTGGTTGTAGATCTCGCCATTCACCGCCAGCGCCAGCGCGCCATCGCGCGAATGCAAGGGCTGTGCGCCGCTGGCCGGGTCGACGATGGCTAGGCGTTCGTGCACAAGGATCACCCCTGCATCCACGAACACGCCGCTCCAATCCGGGCCGCGGTGACGCTGGCGTTGCGAAAGCTCGAGCGCCTGCTGGCGCAACGCGGCCAGATCATCGCCGGGTTGCAGATCGAACATACCGAAGATCGAACACATGAGCTGGATTCCTGGTTTGCCTTTCACGTGACGGAAAAACAAAAAGGCCCGCAGTGAGCGGGCCTTTTTGCGTGTGTAATGTGTTTCTGGTGCTTACACGCCGGCCCACCCGTGGTTGCGGGTATTGTTATTGGCGTTGTTATTGTTCAGCGCGCGCACGCACTCGCTGGCCGACGCCGCAGCGGCGGTCATGGCAACGAGTTGGGCGTGAAGGCTGATCATGTGGCCGACTTCATCACATGTCGCGCCAGCTGACAAGCGCCAATTGGTTTCATTTGTTCCCATCCTCGTCGACGGGCCGCGGTTCGCTGATCCATGCCACCGCTTCGTCGAATTGCACGTCATGGAACAGCTTGAACTCCGCCGGCACGGCAAACCCCATGGCAGTCGCTGTGATGCGTAACCAGTGCACGTCTGTCACCAGGGCCACGCGATCCCAGCCACTGAAGTGACGGAAGCCAAGCTGCGCGTCTTCCCACATGGCGCCTGCGTCAAAACCGGTGAAGTCCGGGCTGATGTGATAGAGCAAGCGCAGCTTTCGGTTGACCGCGAACGCCGCTTCGATATCGGGCACGAGGATCTGCGAGTAATCCGTGGCGGTGACCTGCCCGCTTGCACGAAAGCCCAGTGCACCCGCCGGCAAATCTGGAATCTGCTCGATCATGATTGACGTCCTCACCGTGATGGACGTCTGTATCTCAAATGGATTGTTACGGAGACGTCATCGCGGCAACAAGGATGCTTGCGCGTTACGGCTGCTGCGCTTTCGCGTGCGCCTCAAGCCACGGCGCCAGCGGTATCTGCCAGATGTTGTATTTGCTGTTATCCCAGTCCGCACGCACGGTACCGGGCGCGATATCCACCAGGCGATCGCTGGCGAAGTAAAGCGTCCGATGGTCGGGACTCAGGCGCGCTTCCGCGTCGGAGACGGCGCTGTTCACGCCATTGCCCAGATGGATCGGCGTGCCCCATGTGCCGTTGTCGCGAAAGACGATGAAAAGATCGATCTGACGCGCCGGCGAACGGCTGGAACCAAACACCACGAAGGACTCATCCGGCGCCACCGCAGGATCGAGACATCGGTGACGTGGCCATCGCTGAAAGGCAGCGGCTGCGGGTCATCGTAACCACCGCGATGCCATGCCGCCCGATACAACTGGAAGTGCTTCGGATTGGCAGCCGGGTGCATGAAATACAGACTGCCATCGGCCGCCACGCTGGGCGCGAAAGTGGAATCGCTGCGGTTGACGTTATCCGGCAGGCGCACCGGTGCGCTCCACTTGCCGTTCTGCCACATCACCTTCCACAGGTTGCCGCCGCGCTCGGGAAAGCTGCGCCCCATGAAGAAACCATCGAGCGGTTTGCCGCCCGGCGTCGACGGGCGATTGGAAACGAAAACGAGAAAGCGCCCATCCGGCGACATCGAAGGCTCCATATCGCTCCACTGTCCGGAGAACGGGGCCATCACCGGCGTGGACCAATGCCCATGGTCGAGATGGCTGACCAGGATGCCGGAATACGTGCCATCGCTACGCGTGAAATACACCGTGTTGCCATCGGGCGTGAAGGCCGGCGCGCTGTCATGCAGCGGACCGGAAATCACGCCGGGCGCGAACACCGTCGGCGTGACGTCCTGCGCCAGGGCATCGGCACAGATCAAGGCGAACACGGTAAGGACGGCGTAGCGCAACATTCCGGTACCTCAGGTGTGAACGCCGGATGCTAGCTCCCCTGCGAGCAAGGGCAAAGTGTGCCTAGTCCTGTTCGGGCGCCTTTCGGCTGACGCGACGCTTGCGCTGAGGAGCTTCCGAGGCGGCAATCAATGCCTGCAAATACGCAATGCCTTCTTCTTCGGGAAAAAACGCCACCACGTCGGCCACGCTCAACTGATAGCGCTCACGCAACGCGAGGAACTCGCGACGGGCGCGCTCCATCGGCTTTTCCTTGGCATCGCTACGACGCGTCTGCTGTTCCTTGTCGAGTGCGGCCAGTTCTTCCTGGAACTGCCGGAATGCGTCTTTTTGGATAGCCATCGCAAGGGCGTCGTCGTGGCGATGCGGGGCGGCCATTGTGACACGCCTGCTCGAAATGGCGGAAATGGCAGGTGATGCCGCAAAAGATTCATATAGCTGCGCCCCGGGGAGCACTCCGTCATGAGAATGTCAAAGCCTGCGATTCCTAGGAATTTGATAAGAATTCCGTTTGCCCAAATCGGCGCCTGCTTTAACCGGTCACCAACGAGCCGCTGGCTAGTCTGAACTTCCCAGGCGACCACCAGCAGGAGTGCATATGGATCCGATGACCCTTGATGCGCCATTTGCCGGCGAAGAACTTCACGCAAGGCGCGTGTCGCCCGAGCCCGCCGAGGGCTATGTGCTGGACCCATGGTCCGGGCTCTACACGGAAACGGAAGCGGCTTATCAAAGCCGACTGCAAGCGTCTCCGACACTGATCGCGTGAAACCCAAAACCCCGCCACGGCGGGGTTCTTTCATTCCGGAAAGGCCTGAAATTGCGGCAAGTCGTCGGTGATCTCGAACCACGGCGCCTTCGAGCCGACAAAGATGTGTTTACTCGGGCGAATGGAAGGCGCATCGACCAGCGTCCCCATCGCCACATGCACAAACTCACCGTCGCGCACCACCGAATAAAGCAGCGAGCCGCAACGGCCGCAATGCGCATCGTGCCCCGTGGGATCGCCCACGATCAGCAATGAGTCCTCACCCTGGATTAACGCCAGGTGCTCCCGCTCTATGCCCGCGAACGGCTTGAACGCCGAGCCGGTGGTGCGACGACACTGCGAGCAATGACAGTTGGCGGCATAGAGAAAAGCATCCTGCACCTGATAGCGGACAGCGCCGCAATAGCACTGCCCTACTAACGTATCGCCCGCATGTTGGGTCGCCATGGCCTGTTCCCATCCGTCTGATCTGGCGGATGTTAGCCCAGCCATACCCCGCCGTACTGGCGGGCGGATGCGCAAGGTCAGTTACTGCCCCTCACGGTCAGCATGTGCGCGAATCCCACGCAACATGATTTCCGCCTGGATTTGCCCCGCAATCGCCGAATCATCGGCCGCATGCCCATCCATCGTCTCCTGCAACGTGGCAAACCCATACAACCAGGCCCGCCAATACACCGACTCACCCCGCTCAAAGACCTCGCAAAAGACCTCGATCGGCTCGCCCAGCTCATCAATCAACGTGAAATTCATTTCCATGGCAGCAACCACTTGTTGGAAGCACAGCCGTCCCCAGCCGCCTGGAAAGGCGGTGCTCAGCGCGTACAAATGCCGTGCCGGGGATGGAGTTGGTGTTACTGATTAGGGGTGTATCAAGGAGCGTGCCAGCGGGGGCTTTTTAGTCCGAACATGCGATCGGAGCATCGATGGCAGATGAGAAAAACGGGGCCAGATTCACGCCTATTGTGAGCCTTCCCTCTGAGAAGTGAATCTGCCCCGTTATCGGAGGCTTTCGCGACCAAGGCCGCTTTCCTCGGCGACGCGCGTCATGCTCCGCGCCTTCACTACGTCAGCGACGGCGAGCAGAAACACGTCCATGTCGCCATCTTCGAGCGCGTCCTGCAGATAAGCCGCGATAACCTCGTCATTGTCGAGGAACACGGCGGCGTCAAATGTCTTCACCGTTGCGGTCATGGTTGTCACCTTTCTATCTCTTCTTGCCTGTCTGGTCCTGTCTCACTTCTCAGCCGCCTTAAGCGAAAAGGTGCTAGGGACAATTTCATGGGTCAGCATGCACTCTTTTGCGAACGCGAACTGCCTCCAGCTCCCCTAAGGGAATGGTGCTGACATTCGGTCAGCCTGGCGCCGTCACGCACCGCCTTGCCCAGGTGGACACCCATCTCGCCGATCCCTGACAGACGATGCCAACCCCGCTTGTTAGGGTCAGTCAGTCATTCGCGATGTCGTGTTGCACGGCCTCGCGAATGACCATGACCGCCAGGTCATGAGGCGCGGGCCGTGAGTGCGGAAACACTCACGACCCGCTAACCATCAACAACTTTCTGAGAGTTGATCATGGCTACCCACGATCATACGGTACGCATTCGCTCGTCCGTTCCCCCTGACGACACCCTCACTCCTCCGCCTCGCGACCACTCGTCCACGGCGGTGGCATCGCCCGAAACCCTGCGTCACAGCACTCGCGGTGACATCGCCCTGGCGGTGCTCGCCCTCCGAGGCACGCCTGCGTTGATTGCCGAACAAGCTTCCCACAAAGCCCTTGTTAATCAACTCGCTCTGCATGGATGCTCTAAAAGCCTCTAGGCCCGGATAGGCCTCAAAGAACTTGCTTATAGTTGTCTGCATCTGTTCGAGTTTGGCCTCGTTGCCCTCTCCTAGAAGTAGCTTTGACACACGGTCAGCTGTCATGCCATAGGAGTACGCGAGAAATATTCGCTTACTCAGTGGTCTGCTGTCGGCATTCCCGTAGACAGCAACGCTAAGAGCCTCATACAAGTCCCCTGCGTTGTACGCCGCGATCAGAGCCTCGTCGCCAGAGAGAAATGCCAAAATGCCAGGCTCGAACTGCGAATAGTCCAAGTAGGCCAAGCGCTTCCCGTGATCTGCGACGACGATCTTTCTGTACCTACGCCTCAACTGCTGAAGGTACGGATCAGACACCAGTATGCGTCCCGTCACCGTTCCGTGTGCTTGGAACTCCGGATATAACCGACCGCCGAGTGCAGCGGATCGCCTCAGGACCATCTCGTCCCGATCGGCATCGGTGTAGCTGAGATAGTCGCGGGCGAACTCTGAACGCGCCGCAGCCATTTTGAACAACTCGCGAAGTCTTCCACCATCCGTTTCTGCTGCGAGGTCGAGTGCGTCAGTTTTCGAAAGGTGCGTTTGGATGTTCCAAAATCCTAGACCCGTGGGGCTGCGGCCTAACCTCTCGGCCACTTTGGAGTAGGCCAAATACTTCTCGGTCGACACGTGCCGGAGGAGGCCCAAGGCAGCTTCCTTATCGACAGCGACCCCTCGCGCCTGGCGGTGGTGAAAGATTTGCTGGACAGGCACGTCGACCTGGAGGAATCGCTCCAGTTCATCCAACTCATTCAGTGCGTGTTCTAGTTCTGCCCACAGAGCGCAGACAGCTTTTGCACCCTTGGCAAGTAACGCCACAATTTCGCTAGCGTCAGGGCGATGCGACTTGGAGCGTGCTACCTGTTCGAACACCTTGGCATCGCCTGGAGAATCAAAGTGCGGCCCTAAGTTCCGCCACAGATTCCAGAGCCGCTCTCCTCCTTCATCTCGTGCACGCCCAGCACGAAGTCGAATCGCATCATCTATGTTGATTAGTCCGAGAGGCGGTCGTACCCCGCCGCGGCGCATGTCCTCAATGAGTACCTGGGTCTCGTAGGTGATTAGCGTGCCTGCGAAGTTGCTAAGGTCCCCGCCTGATAATTCGTTGCCTCCCCTGGAGCCATACAAAACGAAATAGCGGGAATCCTTGACGTTGAACGGATCTGGGAAGTAAGAGAGAAATGCGGCGTCATTCATAGTCACGCTCCCCTTCAACCAACCATCTAATTGAACGCCGCTCGGGGGGCGCAAAATAAACGCCTTCTCGATTGAGCCCACGCCAGACACCCTTGAGGTCATCGCGCACATGCGGCTGTACGGGGCCAGCAACATGGTCCTTATAGCGCAGCTCTTGGATGGCGATGAGTGCGCTCCTCTGGCCCATAAACGACATTAATGTATGGAAGTTATCGGCAATCAAAATGCGCTCATCAATGCCACCCGTTGCGCCCAGATACATTGTCGCGCCACATCGAGTCGGCCCATCAGTTGCCTCCTGAACGATCGCCTTCGCATAGTCCGCAAGCTCTTGCTGCCTATAGTTTTTCTGAGCAAGTAGCACCCAGAGCCTATAGTTCTGCCAAGAGTAGATGTTCCTCTTGGAGTGCATGAGATGTTGCGCAACCTCGCTAAGCTCCACATTGCTCGTAGGAACAGATCTAATGTATTTGGCGAGCTGATCTGTGGCCGCTGGAAACTTCCATAGAGCCTCAATGATGTGTGGCGTGATGTCGGCAAAGTAAGCCGCAGGAGGACTGAACTCCTCGCATACGGCAAGCAGCTCAAGTCTTGAGATGCAAAACCTGAATTCTCTACTGTCCACAAGGCCAGCTTCCAAAAGCCTGATCGTCAGGTCGCGCAAGGACACGAAGGATCTAGAGATCACTCGAACGCGCTTCGTCTTCCAAATCGCATCAAGCTCAAGAAGCTCTGTATTCAATGTGTCGAGGCAGTTGTCTACCTTCTCTGCGTCACCAGGATCACATATCACAGTCTTCTTCGAGTTGACGTACAAGCCGATATTGCGAAGCTCAATGCTCAAGTCTTTGAGTGCCTTCCTGGCGTCGAAGGAGTCATCGCAAACAATTTTGATGTCATCCATGTACCGGAAGTACTTGTATCCTTTTGAGAGCATCGCCCGGTCGACACCAAGCATGTAAATGTTGGCAAGGAAGGAGGATGCGTCCCGGTTCTGCGGCAGCCCGTACCCCGGTTTGTAGGTCCAATCGTTCAGGCATTTAAAAAGCGTTTGGATTCGGGCGCTTGCGTCGGCCTTTTCAGCCGCTGAGGCCGAGGTCTCTGGAAGAAGCTTCTCAAGCCCTTCCTTGAGCTTCCGAATGTCGATGTTGTCGTAGTAGTTAGTTAGGTCAGTAGAGAGCAGCGCATAGGCCGGAGGGCTGTCGGCATCCGGAATGAGCGTGGATCGGACCACGCCAATGAAGGCCATCCAAGATTGGACGCTTGACCGAAACAAATGCTTCTCAGCGAGCTCATGATCGTTGTAACGATGGCTAAATGCCTGCCAAGGAATCAAAGGGTCGTATAGCGGGACAAGGGCTGCTGCCAGGGCGTGATACATGACGCGATCCGAAATGCTCGTTTCGAGGGCCGAGCGCAGCGTGAAGTTTGACTTCGGCATATTGAGCGCGTGCCGTACACCTGGACGGAACTCGCCATGGTTGCTCTCGACGTTATCCCGCAGGATTTTCTGGACGAGGTCCTTATTGAACACGTCGTCGAACTTTCGTGGATCGGGAAACCAGTCGTCTTTGAGATCCTGACGTAGTTGCTTCAGAACGAGCTCGTCGTCGATTTTCAGCGCGCCCAACGTAATTGCCATCTCAGTCCTCGCCCCCCCTATCCCTGAAATCCGGAGGCCCTCAGCCCCCCGGGCCAGCATTATGCATGCTACCAACAATGGGCTCAGGTTCATTTTCCCGCATTGGCCTTCAGACTGAGAACTGAACTTGGCCCGGCCGTCTGACTTCGGTATTTGGTTAGCTCCGCACAAGCCTATACGACGGATGCTTCAACCCGGTTGGCGGGTACAGCTCATCATGCGTGTAGGTGAATCCAAGTTTCTGCAGAAATTTTCGCGACATCTCATTCTTGGGATGATGCCCTGCAAATAGAGAGGAAGCGCCGAGCGAGTTAAAGGCATAATCGATCGCCGCCTCGCCCGCCTCTACGGCCAATCCCCGCCCCCAAAACTCCTGACGCAGGTGAACTCCCAGCTCATACACGCGCTGAACGACATCGTAGGGGCGCAGACCTGCGCACCCAGCGTGTTCTCCGCTTTCTCGGAGGAAGATCGGCCAATACTGCACGCCGTGTTCTTGCATGCAGGACATCTCGGTAGACAAGCGCTTCGCCACCGCTTCTGCGGTGAACGGTCCGCCGATCAACGCAGTCACTTGGGGATCTCCCCATAACGCCCATGCAAGAGCCAGGTCGTCCGAGGTCCAGCAACGAAATTCCAGTCGTTTGGTCGGCGGGGGATGGTTCACGGGGCGACTCTTAGCGGGTGGCAAAGCGGGAAGGAATTTTTAGCTATACCGGCCGAAATATTGGCACAGCCCGTTGGTACCTCAACAATCGAATGGATCTCTGCCATGACGAGTGCCCGCTGTTGGCCCAATGCCCGAAACGCGCACACAAAAAAACCGCCAGTTGGCGGTTCTTTGCTTTCGATAACGACACGTCTGCATCGCTATCTTCGATTGGTGCCCAAGGGGGGACTCGAACCCCCACGCCTTACGGCGCTACCACCTCAAGGTAGTGCGTCTACCAATTCCGCCACCTGGGCAGGTGTCTTGCTTAGTTTTTCTTTGCCGGTTCCGTCGCGGCTGGCACGTCGCCCGTAGACTTGGCCGGAGCCGTTGCAGCGGGGACATCGCCCTGTGCCGGCTTGGTGGCCTGCGGGATTTCCGCGTTGGCCGGAGCGGCGGGCTGCGCATTTTGCGTTGCAGCCGGCTTGTTGGCAAGACCGGACATCACACCCAGATCGTTGCCGTTATCGGTCTGTGCCTTGCCGTTGTGGCCGAGGTAGATACCCATACCCAGGCTCAACGCGAAGAACAGCGCTGCCAGCACCGCCGTGGAGCGAGTGAGGAAGCTGGCCGAACCGCGTGCACCGAAAACGGTCGCGGACGCGCCGCCACCGAAACCCGAGCCTGCGTCGGCGCCAGCGCCGCGCTGCATCAGGATCAGCACGATCATCGCCGCGGCGATCAGAATGTAGAAAACGCTGAAGATGACGAACATGGTTCTGTTTAAGAGTCCGTTGCGCTTAATGCGCCGCAGCGCAGATTCCCAGGAAATCGGCCGATGCCAGCGAGGCGCCTCCGATCAGTCCACCATCCACGTCTGCTTGCGCGAACAATTCCGCAGCATTCGCCGCTTTGACGCTGCCGCCGTAAAGCAGCCGAGTCAGACGGGCAATCATAGCATCTTCTTTTTCCAGTTGGCTACGGATGAACGCATGCACATGCTGTGCCTGCTCCGGTGTGGCGGAATGGCCCGTGCCAATGGCCCAGAGGGGTTCGTAGGCGATCACGGCGGTGTCGAAACTGCCGATGCCGTTGAGGTCGAGCACGGCTTTGAGCTGGCGCGCCACGACCTCTTCGGTCTCGCCAGCCTGGCGCTGGGCCAGCGTTTCACCCAGGCAGAGAATGGGGGTGAGACCGCCGGCGCGGGCGGCGGCGAATTTGCGGGCCACCTGGGCGCAGGTTTCGCCGTGGTACTGGCGGCGCTCGGAGTGCCCGACGATGGTCCACTGCGCACCGATGTCGGCCAGCATGGCGGCGGACACTTCACCGGTATACGCGCCCTGCCCCTCGTGCTCGCTCACGTCCTGGCCGCCAAAACCGAGGCCCGAACCGGCATGCTGGCTCGCCAGTTCGCCCAGGTACGGGAACGGCGGCATCACCACCACATCGATGGCGGTCGGCAAGGCGGCGACGATGTCGCTGACCAGTGCTGTCGCCATGCTGCGGCTACCATGCATCTTCCAGTTGCCGGCGACGAGTTTCTTGCGCATGCGCGTGTTCCATTGCGTATAAACGACCAAGCTTACCGATCGACCATGCCACTGGCAACGAAGACCCGACAAACCCTTGCCGTTATGGAAAAAATCGGATGGACCACAAGGAGACCACTTCTATGCCACCTGCCCGCCCATTGAGTCTGGTGACCGGCGCCTCTGCCGGCATCGGCGCGGCCTTTGCGCGGGATCTTGCGGCGCGGGGCCACGATCTGGTGCTGACCGCCCGACGCGTCGAGCGGCTTGAAGCGCTGGCGCAGGAGCTACGCGACCAGCACAAGGCCAGTGTGACAGTACTCGCGGCTGATCTGGCTGACCCTGCCGCCGTCCGCCAACTGTGCGAGGCGCTGGATGCGCGTGGACTCAAGGTGGACTGGCTGATCAATAACGCCGGTTATGGCGTGCCGGGCACCTTCGAAGCGGTGGCCTGGCCGGTGCATGAGGCGTTTATCCGGGTGTTGATGACTGCGCCGGCTGAGTTGGCTTGGCAGTTGTTGCCGGGGATGCGTGAGCGGGGATACGGGCGGATCGTCAATGTCGCCTCGTTGGCCGGGCATGTGCCGGGGTCGGCGGGTCATACGCTTTATGCGGCGAGCAAGGCGTATCTGATCAAGTTCTCGCAGTCGTTGGCGTTGGAGAACCGGCATCTTGGGGTGAATGTTTGTGCGCTTTGCCCTGGGTTTACGTGGTCGGAGTTTCATGACGTCACTGGGACGCGGCAGCTGATGAACAAGTTGCCTGGTTTTATGTGGCAGACGGCTGAGGCTGTGGTGCGTGAGGGGTATGAAGCTGTCGAGTGTGGTGAGGTTGTGCGTGTGACGGGAGGAGTCAATCGCTTTATCAAGGCGATGATGAAGCTGCTGCCGGATAGGTTGACGTTGTGGCTTTCGGCGCGGGAGTCGAAGAGGTATCGGGATTTGGGGGAAGTGGCTTAGGCGGCGATCTGATCGCAACGTAACTTGTAGGAGCGCACTTGTGCGCGACCAGCCGTCGGAGCGGTATGTCTCGGCGTTGCGGTCGCGCACTAGTGCGCTCCTACAAAAAAGGGGTACGTACGCCTGTGGGGCGGATCAAAGGATGCGGGCCGCCCTTTGTAGGAGCGCACTTGTGCGCGACCAGCCGACGGAGCGGTATGTCTCAGCGTTGCGGTCGCGCACAAGTGCGCTCCTACAAGGGGGAGGCGCAGGCCTGGGGATGGCGGATCAGAGTTGCTGGTTGGCTATTTGTGGGAGCGCACCCTGTGCGCGACAAACCTACGGAGCGGTACACCCAGGCGTGGCTGTCGCGCACAGGGTGCGCTCCCACAAGGGAAGATGCAGGCCTGTGCGCGACAAACCTATAGGGCGGTAGACCCAGGCGTGGCTGTCGCGCACAGGGTGCGCTTCCACAGACGAGCGCAACATGGAAACTGCCGTCGATATACTGCGCTTGTCCATCTTGCGCAGGGCATGTCGATGAGCTTCAAGGATCATTTCTCAGGGCATGCGTCGATCTATCGCGAGGCTCGCCCTTCTTATCCTGATGCGTTGTTTGACTGGCTCGCGCAGATCGCCCCGGCGACCGAACTTGCCTGGGATTGCGGCTGCGGAAACGGGCAAGCCAGCGTCTCGCTTGCTGGGCGTTTTGAGCGCGTGTTTGCCAGCGATCCGAGCGCCAGTCAAATCGCCAATGCGGAATTGCGCGCCAATGTCGAATACCGCGCCGAACCGTCCGAACATTGTTCGCTGCCCGACGCCAGCGCCGATCTGGTGACCATTGCGCAAGCGCTGCACTGGTTCGATTTCGATGCGTTCTATGCGGAAGTGAAGCGTGTGCTCAAGCCTGGTGGCGTGATCGCGGCGTGGTCATACGCGGATTGCCATGTCACGCCTGCCATCGATGCGCTGAAGAATCGTGTGTATGTGGATCTTGTCGGCCCCTATTGGCCGCCGGAACGCGATCTGGTCGATTCAGGCTATCGCACCATTCCCTTTCCGTTCGTGGAAATCGCGGCGCCGCCGTTCGAGATGTCGGTGCGCTGGAGTGTCGAACACTTCCTCGCCTATTTGCGGTCGTGGTCGGCGACGCAGCGGTATGTGAAGGACAAAGGGGAAGATCCGGTCGCGATGGTGGAGGCGGAGCTTCGCGCGGCTTGGGGAGAAGATGTGCGTGATGTGCAGTGGGATTTT
The DNA here is from genome assembly GCF_052114725.1 of Dyella sp. 2YAF14. Taxonomy (NCBI): domain Bacteria; kingdom Pseudomonadati; phylum Pseudomonadota; class Gammaproteobacteria; order Lysobacterales; family Rhodanobacteraceae; genus Dyella; species Dyella sp. 2YAF14. The sequence goes on from NZ_JBFRFH010000003.1 coordinate 483,756, forward strand.
TATTTGCGATGTGGGCGCGTTTAAGGCGAGGTAGAGAGGCTTCCGCGAGCACCCGCCCCTCACCCCGACCCTCTCCCCATCGGGGAGAGGGAGTAAGGCGCGGCGTCAGATCAGCTTGATCTCGCGCAAACGCTCCAGCAAATACTCATGCGAGGTAATGCTGGTGTTGTAGCGGCTCGGGTTGTCCGGTGTGATCGTTTGCGGCAGCGGATCGAGCACCACGTCCGGATTCGGATGCAGGAAGTACGGCACCGAGTAGCGCGGCTTGCGGGCGTTGGCGTTCTGCGGGTTGACCACGCGGTGCGAGGTGGACGGATACACGTGGTTGGTCAGGCGCTGCAGCATGTCGCCGATGTTCACCACGATGGCGTCGCCTTCGGTGGTGATCGGCAGCCACTCGCCTTCGCGGGTGAGCACTTCGAGGCCTTCGGCGCTGGCGCCGACCAGCAGGGTGATGAAGTTGATGTCCTCGTGGGCGCCGGCGCGCACGTTCGGGATGTTCTCGTCGGTGATCGGCGGGTAGTGGATCGGGCGCAGGATGGAGTTGCCCTGGTCGATCTTGTCATCGAAGAAGTGCTCGGGCAGATCGATGTGCAGGGCCAGTGCGCGCAGTACGCGCGAGCCAAGCTGATCGAGCGCTTCGAACAAGCCGTAGCCGTTCTGCTTGAAGTCGGCGATTTCGGCCGGCCAGATGTTCGGCGGCATGACGTCGGCGAATTTCGAATCGCGCGGGATTTCGCGGCCGACGTGCCAGAACTCCTTGAGGTCGGCGAACTTGCTGTCCTTGGCCGTTTCCACCTTGTACGGCGTATAGCCGCGAGCGCCACCACTGCCGGCGATGTGGTACTTCATCTTGGTGTCGTTCGGCAGCGCGAAGAAGCGCTGGAACGAATCGTAGGCGCCGTCGATCAGCTCGCGCGGGATGCCGTGGCCGCTGATGCAGCAGAAGCCGTATTCACGGTAGGCGTTGCCCAGCTCGGCCACGAACGCGGCGCGATCGGTGTCGTAACGACGGATGTCGAGAGTCGGAACTTTCTTCATGATCTGTCCACAGGTTGTGCGTGCGGTCCACTTATCTGTCCGCCACCGCAGGGGCGGGGCACGTCGGGCCAATCCTTGGCGACCTGGGTAACAAAAACGCTTTACAGGCTCACGAACGTTCTGCCGCCGATTTTACGACACCGGCGAGCTGTTCGGCCAACTGGCGCACTTCGGCCTCGTCGCCCGCCTCGATCGTGACGCGGACCAGGGGCTCGGTGCCGGAGGCGCGCAGCACCACGCGGCCGCGACCGGCCAGGGTCTGCTCGGTCTGGGCCAGCGCGGCGCGCACCGCCTCGCTGCCAAGGGCTTCGCGGGCGCCGTCGGCACGCACGTTGATCATGATCTGGGGCATCTTGTGCAGCCCCTGGCGGGCCACGGCCAGGTCCGCGCCGGCGAGGGCTTCGAGCACGGCCAGCGCGGATACGATGCCGTCGCCGGTGGTGGCGCGGTCCAGGCACAGGATATGGCCGGAGGTCTCGCCGCCCAGGTTGCCGCCGTGCTCCTTGAGCTGCTGCAGCACGTAGCGGTCGCCCACGTTGGCGCGGATCAGCTTCACGTCGAGCTTGGCCAGCGCCAGCTGCAAGCCGTAGTTGCTCATCAGCGTGCCGACCACCGGGCCGAGCAGCAGGCCCTGGGCGTGCCAGGCGTTGGCCAGCACGTAGAGAATGTCGTCGCCGTCGGCGGTCTTGCCGTGGCGGTCGACCAGTTGCAGGCGGTCGCCGTCGCCATCGAAAGCAATGCCGATGTCCGCGCCCTGCTCCACGACCGCACGCTGCAAGGCCTGCGGATGGGTAGAGCCGACGTCGCGGTTGATGTTGAAGCCGTCGGGCTTGTCGCCCAGCGTGGTGACCACGGCGCCCAGCTCAGAGAACACCTTGGGCGCCACCTGGTAGGTCGCGCCGTTGGCACAGTCCAGCACGATCTTGATGCCGCGCAGGTTGAAGTCTTCCGAAACGGTGGACTTGCAGAATTCCGCGTAGCGCGTGACTGCATCGGCGATACGAATCGCCTTGCCCAGCTGCTCGGAGGGCACGGTGGCGAAGTCGAGCTCAAGCTCTTCTTCGATCGCCAGCTCTACTTCGTCGGACAGCTTCTCGCCGTTGGCGGAGAAGAACTTGATGCCGTTGTCGTGATGAGGATTATGCGAGGCGCTGATCACAATGCCCGCATCGGCACGCAGGGAACGCGTGAGGAAGGCCACGCCCGGCGTGGGCATGGGGCCGAGCAGCGACACATCGGCGCCTGCAGCGACCAGGCCGGCCTCGAGCGCGGACTCGAACATATAGCCGGATACGCGCGTGTCCTTGCCGATCACTACCTTCGGTCGCGGCCGGCCGTGGCGGGCGAGCACCACGCCCACGGCGCGTCCCAGCCGCAGCATGAAATCGGCGCTGATCGGCCACTGCCCCACGAGACCGCGAATACCGTCGGTGCCGAAATACTTCCGTTGCGTCATGGTCCTGCTCCTACCGGGTCGGCGCTACAAAGGCGCCAGACGTCCTGGTTTGTTTGGTTATTCGTCGTCCGGCCAGCGCGGCGCGGAAGGTTTGTCGTCGCGGCGCGGCGGTGTGTCGCCGGCCTGCACGGCGTTCCATACCGCCAATGCATCCACCGTGGCCGCCACATCGTGCACGCGCACCATGCGCGCGCCACGCTGCACGGCGATGACCGCGGCCGCGACCGAACCAGCCATGCGTTCGGCCGGCACCTGGCGGCCGGTCAGCGTGCCGATCATCGATTTGCGCGACATGCCCACGTAGACGCCGCTTCCAAGGCTGGCGAAACGTTCCAGCGCGCGCAGCAGCGCGAGATTGTGTTCCAGGTTCTTGCCGAAACCAAAGCCCGGGTCGACCATCACTTTGCGGCGATCGATGCCGGCAAGCTCGCAGGCGAACAGGCGATCGGTGAGGAAGCGATGCACTTCGCCCACCACGTCGTCGTACTGCGGATCGTCCTGCATGCTGCGCGGCTCGCCCAGCATATGCATCAGGCATACCGGCACCCCCAGCTCGGCCACGGCGTCCATGGCGCCCTCGCGCCACAGCGCGTAGACGTCGTTGACCATGCCGGCGCCCGCGGCCACGGCCGCGCGCATCACTTCGGGCTTGGAGGTATCGATGGCCAGCGGCACGCCGGTGCGCGCCACCAGTTGTTGCAGCACGGGCAGCACGCGGCGCAGTTCTTCGTCCACCGGCACGTCGTCGGAACCGGGGCGAGTCGATTCGCCGCCGATATCGAGCATGTCCGCGCCCTCTTCCACCATGCGCAGGCCATGCGCGACGGCGTCATCGACCGACGCGTATTGACCACCGTCAGAGAACGAATCGGGCGTGACGTTGAGGATGCCCACCACGCGCGGACGGTCCAGCTTCAACTGGCGGCCGTTGCAGTCGAGCACGGGAGCGAACAGATCGAAAGACATGATGACTCCCAGGGGTGACCTTAGGACGCGCCGCCCAGCGGTCCCATGAACTGGCGGTAATAGCGCAGCTCGTCGATCGAATCGCGGATATCGGACAGCGCCGTATGCGCCGATTCCTTGGCAAAGCCCTTGCCGATGGCCGGCGACCAGCGGCGTGCGAGCTCCTTGAGCGTCGACACGTCCAGATTGCGGTAATGGAAGAAGCGCTCCAGGCGCGGCATCTGGCGATGCAGGAAGCGGCGGTCCTGGCAGATGGAGTTGCCACACATCGGCGATTTGCCCGGCGGCACCCATTCCTTGAGGAAGTTGAGCGTGGCCTGTTCGGCGGCCAGGTGATCGTCGGCCGAGGCCACCACCTGTTCCCACAGACCGGAGCGGCGATGCTGGTTGCGGTTCCACGCATCCATGCCTTCCAGCCGCTCCAAGGCGTGCCGGATCGCGAAGACCGGGCCTTCGGCCAGTACGCGAAGATCCTTGTCGGTGACGATCGTGGCGATCTCGAGGATGGAGTCGTTGTCCGTATCGAGGCCGGTCATTTCCAGATCGATCCAGATCAGATTGTCTTCGTTCGCTTGGCTCATGCGCCCTCCTGGACGCGGAGTCTAACAGCAGGTTGCGGGCCGCCACCCTGATTTTCGGCCTGGCTCTTACGCCGAACCCTCGCCGGGGGAGCGTGGAGCACGCATGAAGGCCATGCGATGATCGCTGCATGCAGACCTTTTTCTGGCACGACTACGAGACCTTCGGCGCCGACCCCTGGCGCGATCGACCCGTCCAGTTCGCAGGCATCCGCACGACCATGGAGCTGGAAATCGTGGGCGAGCCGGTGATGTTCTTCGGCAAGCCACCCCGTGAAATGCCGCCCCATCCGGACGCCTGCCTGATCACCGGCATCACGCCACAGCAGGCCGAGCGCGAGGGTTGCCTCGAGGCGGATTTCGCCGCCCGCGTACACGAACAGCTGGCCCAGCCGGGCACCTGCGGCGTGGGCTACAACTCCTTGCGCTTCGACGACGAGATCGGGCGCCAGATGTTCTACCGCAATATGTTCGAGCCCTATGGCCGCGAATGGGAGAACGGCAACTCGCGCTGGGACCTGATCGACCTGGTGCGCATGTGCCAGGCGCTGCGGCCCGAAGGCATCGAATGGCCCAGGCGCGAGGATGGCTCGCCCAGCTTCAAGCTTGAGCACCTGGCCACCGCCAACCACCTGCGGCAGGAGCGCGCGCACGACGCCTTGTCGGACGTCTACGCGCTGATCGACCTGGCGCGCCTGATCCGTGTGCGCCAGCCGCGGCTATGGGACTGGTACTTCAACTTGCGCCGCAAGCAGCGCGTGTTCGAGATGCTCGACGTGGTGGCGATGACGCCGGTGCTGCATGTGTCGTCGCGCTATCCGGCCAGCCGTCACTGCCTCGCGGTGGTGGCGCCCTTGGCGGCGCATCCGAGTCGCCCGGGGGAAATCATCGTTTACGACCTTTCCAGCGACCCCTCTGAATTGCTTGAGCTGGACGAGGAAGAAATCGCGGATCGGGTGTTCACTTCGCGTGCCGATCTGCCCGAGGGTGTGGAACGTATTCCGCTGCGCACTGTGCGCGCGAATCGGGCGCCGGCGCTCGCGCCGTTGTCCACGCTCAAGGGCATGGACATGGGGCGTCTGCAGATCGACATGGAGAAGATTCAGACGCATCGCGACATGCTCGCCTCGGCGGATGGCCTCGCGGCAAAACTTCGCCGCGTATTCCAGCGTGCGGCCGATCTGCCGCCGCCGGCCGATCCGGAACTTGCCTTGTATAGCGGCTTCCTCCCCGATGCCGACAAGCGCCTGCTGACCGATATCCGTGGTACGCCCCCCGAGCAATTGGGGCAACGCGAGTTTCCGTTCCGCGATCCGCGCTACCCGGAGCTGCTGTTCCGCTATCGGGCCCGCAACTGGCCGCACACGCTGAGCCTGGACGAACAGGCGCGCTGGCAGGCGTTCTGTCGCGATCGCCTGACCAAGCCCACGCCACTGACCAACCTCACGCTGGACGATTACTTCGCCCGCATCGCCGCCTTGCGCGCCGAGCATGCGAGCGACGATAAACTTGCCATCCTCGATCAACTGCAAGCCTGGGGCGAGCAGCTCGCCGCCGACCTTGCACCCATCAGCGCCTGACCACAGACACCATGGCCAACACCTATTTCTCGACTGCCACCTTTCGCTTTCTTCGCTCGCTTGAAAAGAACAACAACCGCGAATGGTTCCACGCGCACAAAGACGACTACGAAACCCATGTGCGTGAGCCGTTTCTCGCCCTGATCGGCGACTTGCAGGCGCCGTTGAACAAGATCAGCAAACATTACCGCGCCGATACGCGCAAGAACGGCGGTTCGCTGTTCCGCATTTTTCGTGACACGCGGTTCTCGAACAACAAGCTGCCTTACAAATCATGGCAGGGAGCGCGGTTCTTCCATGAACGGCGCCACGAGATCCCGGCGCCCTCGTTCTATGTGCAGATTCAGCCGGGCGATTGCTTTGCCGGCGGCGGCATGTGGCATCCGGAACCGGAGGCGCTCAAGCACATACGTGGGTTTCTTGCCGACAACCCTGAGGCCTGGAAGAAGGCGACGCGCAGCAAGGCGTTCCGCGATCACTTCGAATTCTGGGGCGAGTCGCTGAGCCGTCCGCCGCGCGGATTTGATCCGGCGCATGAATTGATCGACGACATCAAGCGCAAGGATTTCGCGTGTGGCGAGGGGTTTGACGAGAAGCTCGCGTGTTCGGCGGAGTTGTTGCCGTGGTTGGTGGACACGTATAAGCGCGTGGCGCCGATGATTGATTATTTGTGTGCGGCGCAGGAGTTGGAGTTTTAAGCAAGAACGGCGGACGGCGCCCGGCTTTTCTGTGGGAGCGCACCCTGTGCGCGACAAACCAACGAAGCGATACATCCAGGCGTGACTGTCGCGCACAGGGTGCGCTCCCACAGGTTTTCGCCTTGGGCTTGTGAACGACGAGCCTTGAGACGCAACCCGAAAATCCGCCGAACCGATTCAATCGACTTCGCTTAGCACCTTCAATCCCGGTCGCTGCTTCGCCAGCTTGCGCAGCAATGCCGCGAAGTTCTGCAAATCGGCATGCCACGGCGACGCTTCGCGCCAGTAGAGCGCGATCTCGCGACCCGGAGCTTGTCCTTTTAGCTTGGCGAGCACGACATTGGGCATCGAAGCCAATCGCTCGTGCGCCAGAGCCGGCACCAGCGCATAGCCTCCGCGCAATTCCACAAGCGCAGCGAGGCTTTCCAGGCTCACGTCCTGCACGTGGCCGCCGCCGAGTACATCTTCACAATGGCTTTCGGTCATCAGCGTGGCGTCGGTGGCGTCGAGTTGTTCCAGGCCCACGCTGCGCTTGCCGGCCATGGCGTGGTCGGCGCGGAACATGACTTCCCAGGGTTCGAAGAACAATGGGCGCATCGCTACGCCACTAACTGGCGGGACCAGAGGAGCCAGCACCGCGTCGAGCTCGCCCTCGTTCAAGCGGCGCAGCAGGCCGCGTGGCTTGCCTTCGGAAAGACTCAGGCGCGTGCCCGGAAAATGCTGGGGAAACGGGCCGATCAGATGCGGGAGCAGATAAGGACCGAGCGAGGCGGGAACACCGAGCCGCAGCTCGCCGCCGAATGCCACCTCGCCCGCGCGTGCCACTTGCTGCAGGTGTTCCGCCGCGGCAAGCACGGTATCAATCTGTTCAAGCAAACGTTGACCGCCCGCCGTGGGCACGATGCGGCGACCGCCTCGCTCAAACAGCGGCGCACCCAGCGCCTGCTCCACTTTCTGCACCTGATGGGACAGCCCCGAGGGGCTGATATGCATCGCGCGCGCCGCACTATTGAAGCTGCCATGGCGACGCACCGCCTGCACCAGCATCAGGTCACGCAGCGAGACCACCGATAGGTGAGAAGAGATCATCCGCTGGGTGCTTGCCTGGCCTGTGACGGGGCGAAGCATAAACGACCCTGATGGTCACCGTGACAGGATGCCTGCCTCCCCCTTGTAGGAGCGCACTTGTGCGCGACCCACCGGTGCGGTGATTCCGGAGGTATCGGTCGCCCACAAGTGGGCTCCTAC